>CAZAPD010000108.1:0-19637 GCA_964487115.1 uncultured Thermococci archaeon
GATGACCTTAAGGTTACCCAATTTGCCTTGGAGTTTGCGAATAGGAACTTTAGGGACATGGATTTCCTCAAAAAGCTCACTCATCAGGAGCTTGGATTTGGTGTTGTGGATGTTCATAATCCACGCATCGAGAGTCCTGAGGAAGTTGCAAGAGCTGTAAGGAAGGTCTTCAAGTACATAGAGCCTGAGAGGCTCTACATAAACCCTGACTGTGGCTTAAAGTTACTCTCGAGGAACATAGCATACAGAAAACTTGTCAATATGGTCAAAGGTGTCGAGATAGTAAGAAGAGAGCTTGAGAGGGAAGGGAAAACCAGCATACCCCTTAGAACCCTAAGGGACATTTGAGGTGCCGTGGATGAGGCTTGTTGTGAAATTTGGCGGTAGTTCACTGAGATATGACTTTTATGATGCAGTGCAACTCGTAAAGATGCTGAGAGACGAGAATGAGGTTGTGGTAGTTGTTTCAGCCCTCAAGGGCATTACGGACTTACTTGAGCTACTCGCTAAAACTGGAGATAGAAGGATTCTTGAGGACGTATTGCTCGACTATGTAACTTTCGCAAAAAACCATGGCGTTAGCATAGATGTTATTAAACCACTAGCAGAAGAGTTATCCTCTGCGCTTGGTTTGAGTTTTCCAGATGATAAAGTCAGAAGAGACTTTCTTCTATCTTTTGGTGAGCTTTTTTCCGCTTCCATTTTTGCTCAAGCCGTAGATGGGGTGTTAATTGAACCTTGGAATGTTATACAGACTGATGGAAACTTTGGGGACGCAGAAGTTGACATTACTAAAACAAAAAAACTTTTTGCCTGTGTCAGAGACCTTATGGAAGATGGCAAGGTTCCAGTAATCCCTGGATTTATCGGAGGTTTTCAGGGCTTCAGGACAACTCTTGGCAGAGGGGGGAGTGACTATACAGCTGTTGTAGCTGGAATTTGTGTTGAAGCGAAAGCTGTATTGATAATGAGTGACGTTGAAGGGATATACACTGCAGACCCGAAGATAGTCAGAGAGGCAAGGCCAATTCCTTTTGTTTCCTACGATGAAGCTCTAATTGCTTCGAAGTTTGGCATGAGGGCAATACAGTGGAAGGCCGTTAAACTCGCGAGTGAGAATGAAGTTCCCCTTCTTTTTGGCAAGACAAAAGGGTGGTGGATGGGGACATTAGTTTCCGAAGAGAGTTCTGGGATGCCGATAATTGCCTATAAACTTGAAATTGACCATGCAATAATTGGAATAGTAAACGCTTCAGTATCGATTCCATACGAAAAAATTTCCGAGGGGGATACATGGATTGCAGTTAAAGTTCCAAGAAATGAAGTCGACGCGACTGTTAGGAACATACACAGGAAATTAATTGGGGGATGTGCATTTATCACCAAGATTGTTGCCATGGACTAATGATTAAAACTGGCCTCTCTTAACTTTGAGCTAAAGAATTATGAAAAGAGAAAAATAAAATACCAAACCCAAAAATCTAAAAAGCATGTAGGATTGGAAACTCCTCAGGCTCATAATCCTCAAGCTTTCCATCCAGATAGTTCTCGTAACCCTTTAGATCCAAAAGTCCATGTCCGCTGAGGTTGAAGAGTATAACTTCCTCACTACCCTTTTTCTTTGCCTGAAGTGCCCTGTCAATTACTCCTTTAACAGCATGAGCGCTCTCTGGTGCTGGTACTATTCCCTCTGTCTTTGCAAACAGATGCGCTGCTTGGAAAACTTCATTCTGATGGTAGGCTACAGGTTTTACAATTCCATGATTTATCAATATGCTGAGCGTTGGAGCAAGGCCATGATATCTTAAACCACCAGCATGAATGGGTGGCACATAGTAAGTGTGACCCAGAGTATGCATCTTCATCTTGGGGGTATATCCTCCGGAATCACCGTAATCATAAGTGTAAATGCCCCGTGTCATGCTTGGTGCGGCCTTGGGTTCAACTGCCACGAATTCGTAATCTGCCTTTCCCCTAAGAACGTCTCTGATGAATGGATATGCAAGTCCAGCAAAGTTGCTACCACCACCAACGCATCCAACTATTATATCTGGCTCCTCGAACTCTTTCATCTGTTCTATCGCTTCGAGGCCTATGACTGTTTGATGCATAAGTACATGGTTGAGAACGCTGCCGAGGGAATATCGTGCGTTCTCATCCTTCAAGACGTCTTCAATGGCTTCGCTTATTGCTATGCCAAGACCACCGGGATGATTTGGATCCTCACTAAGAAATTTCCGTCCGATTTCAGTCCTGTCGCTTGGACTTGGATAGATTTCAGCTCCATAGAGCCGCATTATGGTCTTTCTGTATGGTTTCTGCTGATAACTGGCACGTGCCATATAAACCCTGATTTTCAGTCCAAGAAGTGCTCCTGCGAGGCTTAAAGCTGTTCCCCACTGACCTGCCCCTGTTTCAGTTACGAGCCTTTCAACACCTTGTTTCTTCGCATAATATGCCTGAGCCAGAGCAGTGTTTATTTTATGGCTTCCTGTCACCGTTGCCCCTTCATATTTGAAGTATATTCTTGCCGGTGTTTTCAAGACCTTTTCAAGATTTGTGGCTCTAAAAAGGGGTGTTGGCCTCCCGATTTTTGCATAGAGTCTCCGTACTTCCCTTGGGATTTCAGTATATTGTTCTTGGCTCATTTCCTGCTTTACAAGCTCTGTCGCAAAGATACGGAGCAGCTTCTCTGGTTCCATTGGTTCATCTGTCTCTGGATCTAATGGTGGAGCCAACGGCTCTGGTAAATCAGACAAAATGTTGTACCACTCTTTTGGTATTTCCGAATCAGGTAGAACAACTTTCATTGTTTTTCACCTCTTTGAGTTATTAAAAAAGTAAATCCCAAAAACGAGGGAATAAGAGCTATTGTCACAGGTGGATGGAATAATATATCAAAAGTAAAGCTGCCAAAAACAAACCCTCCTATTCACGCCAAAAGCAATCCCGCCTTAGAAATTCAAAACTAAGTGGGGGATTGAGGGGGATGTGATTAGAGCCAAAAACACTCACTCCCGGACGTCATGAGGCATCAATGCATAGAAAGTTTTTAGGTTTAAGTAGTTTTTGCTCTATTTGTTGAATAAATGACAAAAAGGGAACTAACACTTTGCCAAAAGAAGGGAGGAGGGGGCGATACCGAGCTTGTTATAAGCTCGAACATCCATATATTAGCAAATTATACAGCTTAAATAATTTTTGTTCTGATACCTGAAATAATGACAAAATTTTCGATAATTTGCCTCATGTTTTTGTCATTCATCTAAATAGATTATGCAATTTCAGTCTGCTCGTATATACTCTTTCCCTGCTTATGCTTCACCAAGAGTCTATAAAAGAACTCTTTCATATCCGGACTCATATTATCATCCAGAAGTAGGTCAGCTTTTCCTCGGTATTTTCTATCTGCTTCTGCTATTAACATGCCAATTGAAGGAAGGAGATGTTCTATAAAAGCCCTCATTAGTTCCGGATAAGCCTCGTCATCAAACTCTTGGTCACTTTCAACGCCGATGTAGAGGATGAATCCCTTCATCTGAATTAGAAGGACAAATTGCTGTTCATCAATCTCAAAAAAGGAGAAATTATGGATATCCCTATCAGCACGTGCTATTAAAACTCCTTTTATTGATAAAGTAACTGCTTCATCATCAATCTGGAATATCAAATCCTTTGCGAATTCTTTTTGTGTCAAAGCATATAGGCCTATCATAGGATTTCCCTCCAAAATATGTGGGATGGGATGCTTTAAATTTTATCTCTATCTCCTGTCCATAATCCATAAAAGTTAAAAGCAGATAAATTTAGATTTACGCCTTGGTGGTGTATGATGAGGATAGTAGGGTTTCTGGCTGCAATCCTTGTGTTGTTCTCATTTACCATGCCATGGTTCCAAGTTGAGAAATGGTATGGAACAGAGCAAGTTACAATGCTAAATATTGCCAAGGAGCTTTACAACAATATGGATCAGATAAAAGCGACAATTAAGGAACTCAATACTGATAATCCAAGCACAGACATAGTGCTTTTCATGTCCTATGTGATAGGAGTCTCATTAATATTGCTCGGTGCATTGCTGGGTCTCACTGGAGGAAGAGGAGGACATCTTCTTGGAATTGTTGGCATGCTCCTCTTCACGTATCCAATCTGGGCGACGACTGGAGAAAAAATTATGGACATGATTTCTTACGGCTATATAATAGGAGGAATAGGTTTCCTCATAGGTCTTGTCGGAGGAGGAACCTCAAAAAGTGGAAAGTAAGTGATTTAACTCTTTATTTCTGAGATTTCACCATTTCCGGGTGGTAATACTGCCATTATATCCTCTTCCCTTATTTTATATCCCCACTTCTCAAAAATCCGCTTTATCCTCTTTACCAACTCACTTTTCTTGAGATTTCCTGGCCTTATAACAACGTATCGGTCGGTGTAGGTTTTGATGGCGTCCTCAGGAGCGCAGATTATAAATTCTTCGTTCTCGTACGGAACTATACCCACTGCAAGCTTCAGAGGTAGTCCGTGAAACCAGTTGCGCTTCCCATAAACCATGAAGGCACCTTTGCCAAGGTATTCTCCGCTTGGTGTTTTCTTTGTAACCTGTTCAGGATATGCCCAGTAGGCATCCTCGGAATAAACTCCTCTGCTCCATGCTTTTGACATTGAAACGGCAAATTGACAGGCCTCAAAGATTGTCTTTTCACCGGCTTTCTTTCCACCTTTGATGACTACATGAGGAGCTCCATAAACATCTGCGTGGCAGTAGAGGTCATTTTCCTCCATATGCTTTTTAACGAGTATCTCGTTGGTGCTTGCGTCTTTTCCGGCCAGAACAAGAAATCCTTCACTGCTGAGGAACCATCTGAATTTTTCAAACCATTTTTTCTTTCTCTTTTCAAGCTTTCTAACGTTGAGTTCTTTCTTTGCTTCTTCTTCAATGAGCTCTTCAACCTCTCTGAGCTTTTTCTTTGTATTTTCATAGGCGATCTTTGCCCCTTCGAGTTTATGTTTGGCTTTCTTGGCTTTTTCGTAATAAAGCTCTGCGTTTTCACCCAGGCTCTTCTCCAGATAGAGCTTTACATTTTTTCCATCGAGTTCGATCGTGATTGCTTTGTTCTTTGAATCAACGGATTTTATGAGCAGTGCTATCCTGTTTCCTGCTTTTTTTCCATTCTCTATGCGTTTTTTGAACTCCTCGAAACCAAGCTTTTCAACAGCTCTCCTACACTCCCTAATCAGGCTGTCAATGAAGGTGAAGTTTGCATAAATCGAATCTCCGATTTCCTGATTCTTTTGTGCCTCAATCTCAAAGCCCTTCATCTGTTCTTCCTGCTTTTTCAGAGTTGCCAGTATCTGTTTCTTTTTTTGTTCCAATTTTTTGGTCTTCTCAATTTTTGCTTTCTCAACTGTTATCTTGCCAAAATATTCATCCAGAGCTTCACTGAATGTTTTGAAATACTGTTTCTCATAGTCCTTATACCATATCAGCTCGATTGGAAGCACATCGACCATCTGGCCGTTTTTATGCACTATGTTTGGTTTTGGCTCCTCATTGAAGAGCGATTTCATTGTTTCAAAAATTAGCCTGAGTTCGCTTTCATTAAGCTCATTTGCTTTCCTTTTCTTTTCTATTCCTGCCCTTAGAAGGATTTCCTCAGCATAGAGGCCACCCATGTTCAGCTTTCTTGCAAGAGCCCTAACAATTTCAAGGTGCTCTTGTCCTATCATCTCCCTGAAGTTTTCCCATTCTACATCTAAGGGGTTCTCTCTTGCAGGGGGCAGTTTATATTCTGCTTTAGGCATTATGGTCCTGTCTTTAAACTCCTCATATCTAAGCGCTGCAAGAATTCTGTCCTCAGAATCAAGAAGAATTATGTTCCCTTTTTTGAAGAGCTCACCAACGAGGGTGTAATCACCTATCCTAATCTTTACTATCCTATCAAAATCATGCTGTTCAATGGCATCAATAAAACTACCGCTCAGATGCTTCCTTAATAGCATTGTAAAAGAAGATGGCATTTTAGGGGCTTCTCTGATGTAAGTTGTGATGTGTATCCTCTTTCCTGCCTCAATAATCAGATCCTGTCTTCCCTCTCTCGTGCGAAGCTTAATCCTTATCTCATTTCCATCATGATAGACTTTGTCCACACGGGAACCAATCAAACTCTGAAGCTCATTAACAATGTACCTGATATCCACACTGCTCATCTCTTCCTTCATTCTCCCACCTTACTCTGAATCATCTCATGGGTTTAAAGAATTGCCGGCGGGGATACCATGGACTTCAATGCACGTCAATGCTCCTTTTTGGGCGTTATGTCAACAAAGGACAGAATAAAGTTAAATACTTAAACAACACTAACACCCATGGTGATACATGATGAAAGGCTACTTTACATTTGTCCTCCACACCCACATCCCATATGTGAGAAAACATGGAAAATGGCCCTTTGGAGAGGAGTGGCTCTATGAAGCCATGGCCGAAACATACATTCCTCTGCTCATGGAGCTTGAAAGGCTCAGGAAAAAGGGTGTTAACTTCCAGCTCGTTATGGGGATAACCCCCATACTGGCAGAACAGCTGAGCGACGGGTATGTGAAATCAGAATTCAAAGAGTACATGGAGAGAAAGCTTAAAGCCATGGAGGAAGACCTCCAGAGCGGCAAATACGATAAGAACGCAGTGCGTTACATGCTTGAATATTTCAGGAAAGTTTTTGAATACTGGGAAAGAATAAGGGGGGATATAATCGGGGAGCTGAGAAAGCTTCAGGATGAAGGCTACATAGAGATTATAACCTCCGCGGCTACTCATGGATATTTGCCGCTGTTTCTGAGAGATGAAGCCATAGATGCCCAGCTTGCCAACGGAGTTTTAACTTATGAAAAGCACTTTGGCAGAAAGCCCCGGGGTATATGGCTTCCTGAATGTGCATATCGCCCAGAGGGAGAATGGGAGCTCCCACATGGAAGAATGGTGTACAGAAAAGGACTGGAAAGGTTTTTGGAGAGACATGGATTAGAGTTCTTCTTTGTGGAAAGTAATCTGATTGATGAGGGACCAGTTAGCAAAGGGTATAGCGAGGTTATGCCGGCAGACGCTGAGAAAACTACTTTGAGACCCTATTTTATCAGGGGATCAAATGTGGCAGTCTTTGCCAGAAACAGAGCAACTGGACATCAGGTGTGGAGCGCCCACTATGGTTATCCCGGTGATTTCTGGTATAGGGAATTTCACAAGAAGGCCGAGAAGAGCGGGGGACAGTATTGGAGGATTACAAATAAGGATGGAGATCTGGGCAACAAAGAGTTCTATGATCCGGGGAAGGCTTTTGAGAGAGTAGAAGACCACGCAAGGCATTTCATTTCGCTTGTTGAAAGTCTGTTAAGGGAGCATGAGGTCAGATTTGGGGAAAAGGGCATAATAGTTTCACCTTATGATACCGAGCTCTTCGGCCACTGGTGGTTTGAAGGCATTAAGTGGCTTGGGAGGGTGCTTGAACTTATGGCCGAGCATGACATCAAAACAACAACAATTTCGGATTACCTTGAAAACTATGAAGGAGATAGGCATGAAATAGAACTACCCGAAGGTTCATGGGGTAAAGATTCCAACCATTCCACTTGGTGGAACCCTGAAGTTGAGTGGATGTGGGAACATATCTACAAAGCTGAGGAAAGAATGGTTGCGCTCACCACCAAATATTACGGCAGGGAGATGCATGGAGATCGGATTCTGGAGCAACTGGGTAGGGAGCTCCTTCTACTGGAAAGCAGTGACTGGCCGTTTTTAATAACAACAGGTCAGGCAAAAGAATATGGCAAAAGACGGCTTTTAGAGCATGCTAATGCTTTTCATCAACTTGCAAATGACCTTGAGCGGTACTTTAAAAAGGGTGAATTCAATTCGGGGTTCCTTGAGATGCTTGAGGAGAAGGATAATGTCTTTAGACCCATTAGATTAGATGCTTATGTGAGTCAAAACCCTCCCGCGGTGCCGGAATTTATCGAACCCCCAAAAGTTCCCGAAGAAAAAACTGAAGAGAGGCCGCGGGTTATATCCGAGAGATTTCATGATTATGTCACTATAGGGAAGGTGAAGAAAACCAAAAGGGTTGTGTCAAGAAGAAAAGCGGTGAAGAGGAAGACTGGGAAGAGTGACCTCCTGAAGATTAAAGGTATTGGACCAAAAACCCTGAAGAAACTGGAAATGGCCGGGGTAAAGAGCATAGATGACTTAAAAAAAGCAAACCTTGAGGAGCTTTCCAAAAAGACAAGAATTTCTTTAAAAAGGTTGAAGAAATTCGCTTCTCAGGTTTAATTTCGAAAGCCTTTTCTTTTCTTCTACCTATATTATATGGTGGTTCCATGAAGAAGGTCGAAGCTATTTTAAGGCCAGAGGATTTTGGGAGGGTTAAGGATGCACTTAAGCAGATGGGTTTTGTGGCTTTAACTGCCTATCCTGTTAAGGGAAGAGGTGTGCAAGGTGGAGTTCCTCCCTATGACATGCTTTCCAAGATGAAGCTGGAAATTGTAGTGAAAGACGAGGATTTGGATAGGGTAGTAGATATAATCATCCGAAATGCCAGAAAGGGAGTACCGGGTGATGGAAAGATATTCATAATCCCTGTTAATGATGCAATAAGAGTAAGAACCGGAGAAAGGGGCAACAAAGCCCTTTATTAAAGGAAAGCATGTCTGTGTTTATAGAGGGAATATGCTGCATATCCAAGGAGTCCTATGCTAATTGCACCGAGGATTGCTACGAGAATTGCTACCCCTTGGGCAAATGCTAAGCTCTTGTGGAAGGCATTTGCGATTTTCATCAGCTCCTCTTTGTGGGAGAGAGCATAAATGCCATAACGCACTGAGAATGCTCCAAGAACTATTGGAATGGGCATGACAGCAAAGGCTAACATTAATCCAATTGATCCTCTTTTTCTGAGGCTTAACATGGCAAGGAGGGTTGGTATAACCAATATTAAAGCGGTTATGGCAAATGCAGGGCCGTAGATACCTGAGACAATATAAAACGGTATCATACCAAAGAGAAATGCTCTATATGCCTTCTGAAGCTCCTTGACCTTACCGGCAAAGTCATAGGGAGCTACTTTTGAATATCTGTTCATAGCGGAGACTTCCTTCATGTAGTCCTTTTCTCCCATTTTCTCAATGAATTTATCTGTTGTGTTGTTTTTCAACTTGACAGCTCTCTTAAGAAAGAAGTTAGCAAGCTCCTCATTATCAATAACTACCTCATCGGCAAGTTTAGTAAAATTCTCCTTTGCTTCGTTGAGTAACCTCAATGCCTTGGCCTTGTTTTTATTGGAGAGATTTTTGAGATTATTAATTCTCTTCTCAACATCCTCAAGTGTCTGTGCAACGTCTCGCAGAATATCAGGACTCTTCACAGTGGAACACCTCCAAGAAGGAAAAGAAAAGAAAGGCTTTAAGCCTTTTGCTGTTTCTCATGATGCAGGAGCTTTGTAATGCTCCAATACATCATTATGAAGATGGTCCCCCATGCAAATATGAGGAATGCAAGAGCACCTGCGTTCATCTTTGATCACCTCAGAGCTTTATGATAACCTCGTTCTTTTCAAGCTCTTCTCCGTACTTCTTCTTGATGGCAAAGTATGCTTCGATGGCACCTATTATGATAACAATGAATATCATGCCTCTTGCTATGGTGACTGCATGCTTGGCGTAGCTAACTGTTGTTGAGATTAGGGCTTCATTCTTGACTAAATCCTGCATGTATGCCTGTGAAAGCGTGAATACTCCACCCTTTGCATAGTTCCATGTATTTCCTATCAGGAGTACAAGCATGTAGAGTGGTGCAATGTAGAGCATTATTGGCTTCACCCATCCAGGAACACTGATGAATGCACCTTTGTGTAGCTCCTCCCAGAAGTTGTCCGGTTTGAAGAGCCAGAGTCCCACCACGACATCAAAGAATCCGAGCAGTACCAGGAAGTAGCTACCTACCCACATATCCATATCAGTGAGGACAAGGAGGGTCTTATCAAGTGCTATCGGCAGTCCGAGTATGAAGAGCCATACAAAGACCATCCACGTGCCTTTCTTTCTGTCAATGTGTATATCCTCTTCAAGCATTGCTACAAGATAGTTGTATGTTGCTATAGCTGATGTAAATCCGGCAAACCATAGGAGCAGGAACCAGAAGGCTCCGAAGATTCTTCCTGCGGGCATGTGCATGAAGACGTTTGGCAGGGCCATATATGCAAGACCAACGCCACCCTTAATAGCCTTCTCTGGGCCGAGATAAGCGAAAGCGATTGGGATGGCCAATGAACCACCGAGGATGACCTCTGCAAACTCATTGAGTGAGACAGTGGCAAGACCTGAGAGCGCAACATCATCCTCAGGACCGAGATAGGAGGCATAGTTGTGTATAATACCCATACCTAAACTTAACGTGAAGAATATCTGTCCTGCGGCTGCCAGTGCTATCTTGAAGAAGTTCTTGCTTAACGCACTGAAGTTGGGTGTCCAGATGTATGACAGACCTCCAATGGCACTCCATTCCGGCTTAACAGGTGAACCAAGTGTTAATGCTCTTATAACCAAGATAATGGCAAACACATATAAAGCCGGCATCATTACCTTGACCCATCTCTCGATACCTTTGCTAACACCCTGCGAGACTGCGATTCCGAGGATTACCATTGTTAATCCCCAGAAGAACAGCACTGCACCTGTATTGGAGATATAGCCCACGAAGAATTTGTAGGTATCTTGCCCGAAATATGCTCCTGTAAGGCTGTACCACGTGTATGCTGCCGACCATCCTATGATCTGGTAGTAGTAGGAACTGAGCAGTGATGAGACCGAGAATCCCAGCAGGCCGCCAAGAACTCCAAACCACAGAGCACTCTTAGGCTTCAGGCTTTCTCTTGACATCAGGTAGAACATTGGACCCAGAGTACCGTGACCGTATTTTCCTCCGTATCTGCCTATTGTCCACTCAATCCACATCACTGGGATTCCTAAGAAGAACAGGGCGAAGAAATATGGTATCATGAATGCTCCGCCACCGTTGCTGGCAAGCTGGTAGGGGAATCTCCAGAAATTACCGAGACCGATAGCATTTCCTGCCATAGCTAAAATCAAACCAAGCTTAGTTGCCCATTTATCTCTTTGTTCAGCCATTTCTTTTCACCTCTAAACTCGAATAAACAATTCCAAACATCGAAGGACATAACGTAGCATTGCTAACTACTCGGGTATACTTAATAAAGCTTTCTACTGGCATATTTCGACAAAAGACGATTTACTCTATCTTTGAATAAGAATTGGAGATTGGCATTTTTCCCAGAAGCCCAAATACGGAAATAAAAAGAAGTTGCCAGAATGACAATTAAAAGTCATCATGCCTGTTTAGATGGCGATTTAATGGAAGCTCTAATCTAAGCCAAGTCTCAAAAAGGCTTTTATATCTCTATTTGTGAGCTCTATTGATTATGATGATATATGCCCGATGATTGGAACGAGAGTGATCTGATAGGTGATGACCGACTTCTCGCTGAGGGCTCTTTACTTTTGTCTACATTGATATCCATTAGTGTATCTTAATGTTCTTCAATGTATAAAAAATATTGGATGCTCATCGCCCTTTTTCTCCTGAAATTTCGGCAGAATTTTTCTTTTCGCCGAAAATTTGCGTACATAACCTTTTGTTGGAAAATAAAGGTTTTCCGGGCTTTTTCGACGAAAGGTTTATATAGGTAAATGCCTAATCCAACATCGCAGATTACCGAAATTTGAGGTGATAAAGATGGTTGAGCAGGACCCATTTGAAATTGCCGTTAAGCAACTTGAGAGGGCTGCCCAGTATATGGACATAAGTGAAGAAGCTCTCGAATTTTTAAAGAAACCTCAGAGGATTCTTGAGGTATCAATTCCTGTGGAGATGGACGATGGTTCTGTTAAGGTTTTCACTGGTTTTAGAGTTCAGTACAACTGGGCTCGTGGTCCAACAAAGGGTGGTATTAGATGGCACCCGGATGAGACCCTAAGTACAGTTAAAGCTTTAGCCGCCTGGATGACTTGGAAATGTGCTGTCGTTGACATTCCATACGGTGGAGGTAAGGGTGGAGTCATCTGTAATCCCAAGGAGATGAGTGATAGGGAGAAGGAAAGGCTAGCCAGAGGATATATCAGAGCTATTTATGACATTATAAGCCCATACACAGATATTCCAGCCCCCGATGTTTACACCAACCCGCAGATCATGGCTTGGATGATGGATGAGTACGAGATGCTCGCAAGGAGGAAGACCCCGGCATTTGGTATCATAACGGGTAAGCCACCAAGCGTTGGTGGAATTATTGCAAGGATGGATGCAACAGCCAGAGGAGCCAGCTTCACAGTTAGAGAAGCTGCAAAGGCTCTTGGATGGGACAGCCTTGAAGGCAAGACTATTGCCATACAGGGTTACGGTAACGCCGGTTACTACATGGCAAAGATAATGAGCGAGGATTATGGAATGAAGGTTGTTGCAGTAAGCGACAGTAAAGGCGGTATTTATAACCCGGATGGGCTTGATGCAGATGATGTTCTTGCTTGGAAGAGGAAAACAGGATCAGTTAAAGACTATCCAAAAGCTCAGAACATAACCAACGAAGAGCTCCTTGAGCTTGAGGTCGACGTCCTCGCTCCAAGTGCCATTGAGGAAGTCATAACCAAGAAGAACGCTGACAATATCAAGGCTAAGATCGTTGCTGAACTTGCTAACGGTCCAACCACACCAGAAGCAGATGAGATACTCTATGAGAAGGGCATCCTTGTAATCCCAGACTTTCTCTGTAACGCCGGCGGTGTTACAGTCAGCTACTTCGAGTGGGTACAGAACATCAACGGCTTCTACTGGACAGTTGAGGAGACAAGAAAGAGGCTTGACGACAAGATGACCAAAGCCTTCTGGGATGTCTACAACACTCACAAGGAGAAAGGTATCAACATGAGGGATGCAGCCTATGTTGTTGCTGTAAGCAGGGTCTATCAGGCAATGAAGGACAGGGGATGGGTCAAGAAGTGATTTCTTGACTTTTCTTTTCTTATTCTAAAGAATTACGCTTTTGTCCAATACTCTCGTTCATCAATCATGATTTTCAACATTTCATCTTCGTCTTTGAACATAGTTCTTCTTGAGGGATTCTGCATACCATAGAACTCCATGAAGGGGCTTGGTCTTCTTTTGAATGGATAATACAGGTATATTGCGGCAAAGGTTCTATAAGCTTCTGCCATTTCACTAATAACCCCAGCAGAAACTTCTGGTGTGTAGTGATACACTGCTATGGCCTTGCTAACATCAACGAGGTTGAAATCACGCTCAACGAGCTGTCTTCTCAGAATATCTGTTGCCTGTTCTATATCCTCCCTGTCCAGCTCCTCAACCTCTTCACCATCGAGGAGGTGTTTGATTTTAATTTTCTTAATCGAGGGGTCTTTGTTTATCTGACTGTCATATTCTGCAACAACCCACCAGTCATCAAGTGCTCCGGGATCGAGGACAGTGAAGTGCTGGCTTAGTTTGTTGTAGAAATTCCTGACTCTGTGATAATACTCCTCTTCATGTCCTGTCATCGGATAGCTGAGATACACGAGGGGTTTTTCATTTTCATGGAACAGCAAACTCAGAAAGGTTCCATATGGATGCCTGATTCCAAACTGGAGGATATATTTTACTTTAATGCCTTCTTTTTCGAGTTCATGGATGAGTGTTTTAACGTGGTTTATAGCATCTTCACGCCACAGAACCAGCGTTGTTAGCTTGATGTTGTCTTTGTCTTTTCCAAAGCGCTCAAACCACTCGGGATCATTTATTATCCTTCTTCTTACACTTAAAATGTCATCCAAGACTATTATTACCCGAGTGGGCTTTAATAGTTTAAGATTGCTCAGAGTGAAGCCCAAAACACTGCCGCTACCCCATCTGAAGAGTGAAGGAGTTGATACAATATGGTACCCCTTCTCTGATGCCTCTATTTCTCGTCTTATTCTTTCAAAAGCCTTGTCCCTAATTTCATTCATCAAATCTGGATGACTTATTGCAAAATCAAGGACGTTTTTTCGGGTTATTTTAAGTCCCATTTCTTTTCCTATCTGGATTAAATACTCAAAAACATGGTAATAACCATAATCTTTCTGAGAATGTTTGAGAGCTTCTTCAGCATATTCGTCCCTCCCGTTGAGGGGTGGGCCTGTTAAAAGTATAACCTCCTGCATTCTATCACCTCCTCAAAATTTGTGTTTGAGGTTTATAAATCCACTCCCAATGTGAAGACACTGTTGATAATATCTCTAACAGCGGTAAAACCTGCCTATGATCGAATACATAATGGGGATTCAGATAGTATCAATGCGAAAACTTTAAATACTATCCAGCCAAACGGCCTTTTGTATATCCTTCTATTCTGAAAATACTAAGCGCAAGGGGTGTTGTAATTGACAGATAAGCTAAAAGGGACGACTACAGTTGGCATTGCATGTGGTGATGGTGTAGTCCTCGCAGCGGATAGGAGAGCTTCAGTCAGCAACATGGTAATGTCAAAAAATGTTACAAAGATATTTAAAATAGATGAACATTCAGCTTTGGCTGGGGCTGGTAATGTTGGGGATATTCTGAGTCTTGTTAGGCTTCTTCGTTCCGAAAGCAGCTTGTATAAAGCACGAATCGGAAGGGAGATGAGTATTAGGGCTCTGGCAACATTAACTTCAAACATTTTGCATAGAAGTAGATTTATGCCGTATTTTGGATGGTTTTTAGTCGGAGGGTTTGATAGAAAAGGGGAGCTGTATTCTATAGACATGGCTGGAGGCCTGACAGATGATAAATTTGCTGCCGCAGGCTCTGGTATGGAATTTGCATATGCTGTTCTGGAGGGTGAATATAGGGATGATATAAAAATTAAAGAAGCTGTCAGGTTGGCTGTTAAAGCTGTAAATATTGCCATGAGGAGAGATATTTTCACAGGAGATGGCATAATGGTTGTGAAAATCACGAAAGATGGCTACAAGGAACTTGGTAAAGACGAAATAGAGACCATTCTTAAAGAACTGTGAGGCAGGGGTGAGAGGCGTGATAAAAAGGGAAACGTTTGTCAATGATATCCTTAAAGAGATTAAGGAGATAATAGATCAGATGGTTCCGCGTGAAGCAAAAATATCAGATGTCGAATTTGAAGGGCCTGAACTGGTTATCTATGTTAAAAATCCTGAAGTTATAATGCAGGATGGGGATTTAATAAAGAACCTTGCAAAGATTCTGAAAAAGCGTATAAGTGTCAGACCTGATCCTGAGGTTCTTCTTCCCCCTGAAAGAGCGGAAGAGATGATTAAGCAGCTCGTTCCTGCCGATGCTGAGATAACGAGTATAAGCTTTGATCCCTCTGTTGGGGAGGTTTTAATTGAGGCCAAAAAACCCGGTCTGGTTATTGGTAAAAATGGTGAAACGTTAAGACTGATTACTCAGAAGGTTCATTGGGCTCCGAAAGTTATAAGAACTCCTCCAATCCAGTCTCAAACTATTTACTCCGTCAGACAGATACTCCAAACTGAAAGTAGGGACAGAAGAAAGTTCCTGAGACAGGTAGGTAGAAATATCTACAGAAAACCAGAGCTCAAGAGTGAGTGGATAAGAATCACTGGTTTAGGTGGATTCAGAGAGGTTGGCAGATCAGCCCTTCTCCTTCAGACAGATGAAAGCTTTGTTCTGGTTGATTTTGGGGTTAATGTGGCTACATTGAATGATCCCAAAAAGGCATTCCCTCATTTTGAAGCACCTGAGTTTAGATATGTTCTCAATGAAGGCCTTCTCGACGCAATAATAATAACTCATGCTCACCTCGACCATAGCGGCCTGCTACCCTATCTCTTTAGATTTAACCTGTTTGATGGCCCAATTTATGCTACTCCTCCCACGAGAGACCTGATGGTGCTCCTTCAGAAGGATTTCATTGAAATCCAGCAGAGCAACGGCATAGATCCGCTTTACAGACCAAGGGATATTAAAGAAGTCATAAAACATACGATAACCCTTGACTATGGTGAGGTTAGAGATATAGCTCCAGATCTGAGGCTTACACTGCACAACGCAGGACATATACTTGGTTCATCAATCGCTCACCTACACGTTGGGAACGGTCTTCATAATGTCGCAGTCACAGGGGATTTCAAATTCATTCCTACGAGGCTTTTTGAACCTGCATCGAACCGATTCCCAAGGTTAGAGACCCTTGTCATGGAATCCACATATGGAGCGAGTAATGATTATCAAATGCCGAGAGATGAAGCTGAGAAGAAGCTTATTGAAGTTATTCATCAGACTATAAAACGCGGAGGGAAAGTGCTGATTCCAGCTATGGCAGTTGGTAGAGCGCAGGAGATAATGATGGTTCTTGAAGAATACGCACGCGTGGGAGGGATAGAGGTACCAATATACCTCGATGGGATGATATGGGAAGCAACTGCCATACACACAGCATATCCTGAATACCTCAGCAAACATCTGCGTGAGCAGATATTCCATGAGGGCTACAATCCATTCTTGAATCCTGTATTCCGCAGTGTTGCCAATAGCAAGGAGAGACAGGATATAATAGATAGCGGAGAACCAGCAATAATAATTGCAACGTCAGGTATGCTTGTCGGTGGACCGAGCGTCGAGTATTTCAAGCAGCTTGCACCTGATCCGAGAAACAGTATAATTTTTGTTAGCTATCAGGCAGAAGGAACTCTCGGCAGACAGGTTCAGAGAGGACTAAAAGAGATTCCGCTCATAGGGGAGGGTGGAAAAACAGAAGCTATAAGGATTAACATGGAGGTTTATACAATTGATGGATTCTCCGGCCATGCGGACAGAAGGGAACTTATAAGTTACATAGCGAGGGTGAGACCAAGGCCGGAGAGAGTTATAACGGTTCACGGTGAGCCCCAGAAGTGCCTTGATCTGGCGAGCAGCATACACAAGAAGTTCGGAATCTCAACTAGGGCCCCGAATAATCTCGATGCAATCCGGCTTAAGTGATGAAGTATGAGGGTTGTATGTCCTTCATGCGGTCGTTCCTATTCATCATATGTTCCCCCAAGGTGCTCTTGTGGAGCGGAGCTTGAGATCAGTTATAACTATTCAGATGTAAATGTCTCCAATTGGGAAAGAAGGGGCAGGGGGGTCTGGAGATACAAAGAGCTCCTTCCTGCTGTCAAAAGAATAATCACGTTGAAAGAGGGGGGGACTCCCCTGTTCAAGGCCAAACTAAGCGATGAACTCAATCTGAAGGTTTTTATCAAAGATGAAACGAGGAACCCCACTGGTTCTTTCAGGGATAGATTAGCCACAGTTGCAGTTTCCTATGGTCTTCCCTATGCAGAAAACGGGTTTACTGTTGCGAGCAATGGTAACTCAGCTGCATCTCTGTCAGCATATGCAGCGAGAGCCGAGAAGGAAGCTTTTGTCGTTGTGCCACGAAAAATTGATCGAGGTAAATTAATTCAAATGATAGCATTTGGGGCAAGAATAATACGCTATGGGGATAGTGTTGACGAAGGTATTGAATACGTTAGAGAGCTTGCTGGACTTAATGGCTTTTATGACATAACCCCCGAAAATAACATAATCGGGCTTGAAGGCCAGAAAACAATAGCCTTTGAGCTCTGGGAGGAAATTGAACCCACCCATATTATTGTCCCAACAGGGAGTGGAAGCAACATTTACAGTATATATAAGGGTTTCAGAGAGCTTCTTGAAATTGGAGTTATTGATGATATGCCCAGACTTATAGCAGTCCAACCAGAAAAATGCTCTCCCATAGCCAGCGAAATTCTTGGGATGAAGGCGAGGAAGGAAATCACTAAAGCACTCGGACTGTATGTGAAGAATCCTGTAAGCAAAGAAAAAGCTGTTAAAGCTGTTAAGGAGACAGATGGAACTGCAGTTCTTATAGGAGAGGATGAACTGGACTTTGGAGAACGAGTTCTGGTTAATGAAGGAATCTTCGCTGAATATTCCTCGGCTGTTGTGATACCTGCTCTTTTTAAATTAAGTGAAGAGGGATATTTTGAGAAGGATGACAGGATAGTCTTAATAGTGACCAGCTCAGGGCTTAAGGCATACTACAGAGAAGAGAGGTTTTCCATAGGAGGAACCAAGCTTGAGATACTTCGGCTCCTTAAAGATAGCGAGAGATATGGGTATGAAATCTGGGAGAATCTGGAAAAGCCAATGAACTATCAGGCCGTCTATCAGCATATAAAGGAGCTCGAAAGCCTTGGTTTGATTGAAAAAGCGGGGAAAAGAGGGAAACGGATCTATTACAGACTCACCGAAAAGGGGAAGAGATTACTTGAGAATCTCTCGGAATAGCGGAAAGATTTTAAACTCTTTTTAAAAGCTAAGTTAGGTGAAGAAAGTGAAGCCTGAGAATAAATTTTCGCTCATAGTCTATGGGTGGGGTGCGCTCAGCGGGATCATCAGTGGAGTATTATCCATTGAGAATCAGGCAGGATGGATATTTGGATTCTCGCTCCTCTTTTTGATACCCTATATAGCAAAGGCGGTTCTAAGGGATCTACCTGAGGAGCTTCAAGACCCAAGAACAGCCATCAGGCAGTCCCTCGGGGGATTTTTCCTGTTCTGGCTGTACTTTACGCTGCTTGTTTATACAGTTTCAACAGGATTCCAGCCTAAGTTTTACTCCAATCAGAGCTTGCTATATAAGATAGTTAATAATTCAACTGTAACGGGGTGAGCTGATGGAAGATCTGAAAAAAGTTGTAGCTAAAGAAGCTTTGAACTTCATTGGCGATGATATGATAGTGGGATTGGGTACAGGATCAACTACAGCCTACTTTATTCGATATCTCGGCAAGCTTATAATGGAAGATGAGCTGGAGGATGTCTATGGTGTACCTACCTCTTATCAGGCCAGACTTCTGGCTCTGGAAAGTGGAATTCCTGTTGTTGGCCTTGATGAAGTTGATGCCATAGATGTTGCAGTTGATGGGGCTGATGAAGTTGACCCACATTTGAACCTCATAAAAGGACGTGGTGCAGCTTTAACCATGGAGAAAATCATCGAGTACAGGGCTGGAACATTTGTCGTTCTTGTTGATGAGAGCAAGCTCGTAGATTATTTGGGTCAGAAAATGCCTGTTCCAATAGAGGTAATTCCCGCGGCATGGAGAGCAATTAAGGAGGAGTTGGAAGTTTTTAATGCTACAACAGAGTTAAGAATGGCATCAAAGAAAGATGGACCAGTTGTAACGGATAATGGCAACTTCATATTGGATGCCAGTTTTCCAAAGATAGATGATCCTCTTGATCTGGAGATTGAGCTCAATAACATTCCAGGAGTCGTGGAAAACGGTATTTTCGCAGATATTGCCGATATAGTCCTTGTAGGCACAAAGAAAGGCGTTAAGAGGCTTGAGCGTTAAGTTTATAAAGCTGCCCTCTTTTATTCCTATTGATCCGCAGATGCGGGGGTTGCCGAGCCTGGTCAAAGGCGGTGGACTCAAGATCCTCTTCTTTCGGAAAATGGACTTACCATAACAGCGCAAACCAAAAATGAGCCACTCTCAAATGACATTTTTTCAAAGGCTTTAGAGACTTC
>CAZAPD010000109.1:0-23509 GCA_964487115.1 uncultured Thermococci archaeon
AAAGGTCAGGGCATTCCTCATTGAGGTGGATAAGAACATAGAAAGCCAAAAAGCTACTCCCACCATTAAAACGGTTTCCATGACGACTAACGGGGTATACACTGCCACCAGTAGTTGCACACATGAATGTACCTCAGATAGTGATTGTGGGTTGTTTTCGAGTTGTAGCGAGTATTGCTGTAAGATGAATTGGTGGTGTGTAGCTGGATGTTGTATATAGTGTTTGAGAGCATGTATAACAGGACCTCTCCAGTGCATCTTATGTGCCGCTGTTGAATGTCCTGTATGTGTGGAGGGATTCCATTGCTGTGCCGAGAAAGGTACAACCTGCATTGGTTCGACACCTCCTTGAGGTGAAGGAGGTGCTAATATGAAAAAAATCGAGTTACGTCATGGATTTGTACTTTTGTTTTTCCTGATTTTTTCTCTGGTATTATGGAACAGTTCTTCATCTCCTACAAGTTGGATGACCAGTGAATTGGTATTGGCCCTCATGATAGCATCGATGTGGTTTCTCACCAAGGATAAACATTCAGAAATTCTACGAATTTCAGTCACACTCCTTATAACACTTGCTGGCTTTGCTCTAATTGCAATTCTTCAGCAGTGGGATTTAACAGAAGCGTTCAGACCCCTCTTTGGCGGTTTAATACTTTATCTTATACTGGAGATTCTAGTGACGTTACTCCATAAACTTCCGGCCAATAGGAAGGTATCTGAGTTTTCTTTTTTATTTGAATGAAGCTTACCTTTTTATTTCCCGATATTGAAGAGAAGCTTTTCTGACTAAACTTTTTATACTGTCCAGTTTTTTCAACTGTTATCAGGTGATCTTAATGAAAGCCGAAATCAAAACTCTCATAGACCGGGGTACTTATAGAAAGCTCCCGCTCTTTGAAGGAGAACTACCTGAGAATAGCTACGTCCAGATAGTTGAGATTAAACCGAGACAGAAGGTTAGAAAGCATTATCATCTGGAGCAGTATGAGATTTTCTGTATCATGAGCGGAGAAGCCAAACTTGGAATAGGAGAGGAAGAATACAAAGCAACAGCTGGGGATATCTTCCTCGTTAAACCAAAAACAGTTCACTGGATTATTAATGAGAAAGACGAACCTTTCAAACTGTTCGTTGTTAAACTGAACTATCATGGAGATGATTCAGTATGGCTGTAAAAAAAGAGAGAACTATCGGGATACTGGGCGGTATGGGACCTTTGGCAACTGTGGAGCTTTTCAGAAGGATAGTCGAAAAAACACCAGCAGAGAAAGATCAGGAGCATCCGAGGATAATCATCTACAATGATCCAAAAATCCCAGATAGAACAGCTTTCATCCTAGGAAAAGGTGAGGATCCAAGGCCCGAGCTTATAGATGCCGCTAAAAAACTTGAGAGCTGGGGGGCTGACTTTATTATAATGCCCTGCAATACAGCTCACTTTTTTGCCGAGACTATCCAGCAGGAGATAAGAATCCCGCTTATCAACATGGTTGAAGAAACAGCAAAAAAGATTGAAAAAATGGGCCTGAAGAAGGTTGGCCTTTTGGCAACTGATGGAACGATAAAAGGTCTTGTCTACCACCGAGCTCTCCTCAGCAGGGAGATAGGCATAGCAACCCCAAACAAACAGAATCAGGAGAAAGTCATGAAAGGTATATACGATGGTATCAAGGCAGGAAACCTCGAACTTGGCAGGAGACTTATCTTGGACGTTGCAAAAAAGCTGGAGAAACGTTCTGAGGGGGTAATAGCAGGTTGCACCGAGGTGAGCGTGGCGCTGAGGCAGGAAGACCTGAACGTTCCGCTAATAGACCCTATGGACGTTATAGCGGAGAGAGCAGTAAAGCTGGCTCTGGGATTATAGCCATCTCTTTCTCCTGAAGTAGTAGAGCATTCCGAGAGCTATCAGGAGCATTCCTGTGAGAGATGCAAAGTAGCCGTAACGCCATCCTAACTCGGGCATATAGCGGAAGTTCATTCCATATATTCCGGTTATGAATGTTAGAGGTATGAAAATCGTTGAAACCACTGTCAGGATTCTAATTATCTCGTTGGTCTTCATGGATATCGTTGAATAATACATCTCAATCAGACCGTTTGCCATCTCCCGGTGGCTTTCAATGACCTCTAAAACTTCCATTATGTGTTCGTGGAGCTCATTCAAATATTCCCTGGTCTCTTTCTCAAAGAATCTTTCACCATCAATCTCCAGCTTCCTAAATGCCTCTAAGAGGGGGAATATGGTGCGTCTCATGAAGAGTATCTCCCTTCTGATTCTGTGAATCCTGCGCAGAGTTTCCTCATCGTTTCCCTTCAGAATTATGCTTTCAAGCTCTTCCATTTTGGAGCTTATTTTTTCAAGCATTGGAATGTAGTTTTCAATAATCGCATCGAGAAGGGCAAATACAAGGTAATCCGGCCCTTTCTCCCTGAACATCCCCTCACCCTTCCTTATGCTCTCCCTTACTGGGTTAAAAACGTCTCCTGCTCTCTCCTGCAGTGTTATTACAAAATTGTTCTTGAAAAGTATGGCAGTACGTTCCCTCTTGAGCCCGCCCGAGAGTTCGTAAATTTGATACAGAAGCAGGAAGAGACAATCCTCGAATACCAAGGCTCTCACTCTACCCTTTGATCTTCTCATGGCTTTAAAAACAGCATCGGGAAATTCAAAGACATCCCTAAGCTCATCGAGATGATCGAACCCATCAATGTTCACCCATACAACATTGTGATCCCTGAACTCCAGAGCATCCTTCAGGCTCTCAATTTTCTGACCTGTGAATCTATCTTTCGAGTATGCAAATACCGTTATCCTTTTCTCGCTCACATGATCACCATCCCTGCGTGGAGCTTGTGAAACCTGTTTCCGTATGCCTCAAGAAAAGCGGCCTCAGCTTTCAATCCTGTGCAGTGCCCGGTATAAACCTCCTCCACGCCAAGCTGCCTGAAAGCCTCAACCGTCATTCTTATACGATCCTCATTCGCCTCAATCAGGTGGAAACCACCTATAACTGCTCTGACCTTTTTCTCTCCTGTGAGCCTCATGGAATGCTCCACTATACTGATGATGCCGGCATGAGAGCAGCCACTTACAACCACAAGACCCTTAGGCGTTTTAATTGCAATGCTCATATCATCTCTGAGTTCATCCCTCACGAGCCTGCCCTTACTGAGGGTATAAACTTCAAGATTTGTCCTCTCAAAGTCTTCTTTCTCTCTAATTTCTCCCGTGGAGTACAGGCCTTCAATTATCTGAAAGGGTTCCTCACTCAGAAAGAGCTCTCCGTATTTCTCCACTTCCTCCCTTGTAAAGGGAAGTCCAACATGTCTGAGATGGGGCTTCGTTATAAAGTGCTTTCTGAATATTGTCGGGTGTGCTATCACCGGAATCCGCTTCCCAGTTTCCTTAAGGATTTCTACTAAACCCCCGGTATGATCATAGTGGCAGTGGGAGAGAAAGATATAGTCAACATCTCTGGGATCCAGACCAAGAAGTTTCATGTTGTAAAGTATCGGAGCAGCATTCTGGCCAGCATCAAAGAGCAATTTCTTCCCTTTGTATTCGATCAAAAAGCTTATCCCATGCTGTGCCAAGAAGGGACTCTCATAACCAGCATAATCCTCGGCAAGGGTATAGATTTTCATGGTATCACCTTTAAATCTTAATGGTGGTGGAGGAATTATAGTTTTCGCCCTGATAATATCTTTTTAAACCATTGTTAATCTACCCCTAACCTTTAAAGCTTCCCAGCATAATGTCCACAGGTGATAACATGGAAATAGGTGTGGTAGGAAAGCCAAATGTTGGAAAATCCACCTTCTTCTCAGCAGCAACTCTTGTGGATGTGCAAATTGCCAATTATCCCTTCACAACAATAGACGCCAATGTCGGTGTTAGCCACGCAATAGCGGAGCATCCATGTAAAGAGCTTAAATGTAAGCCAAACCCTCAAAATTATGAATTCAAAGATGGTCTTGCCCTGATACCGATAAAAATGATAGATGTTGCAGGACTGGTTCCGGGAGCACATGAAGGAAGGGGCTTGGGCAATAAATTTCTTGATGATTTAAGAATGGCTTCCGCATTAATCCATGTTGTTGATGCCACAGGGAAGACTGATGCCGAAGGCAATCCAGTTGAACATCACGACCCCGTTGAAGATATTGAATTTCTTGAGAAGGAAATAGACTTCTGGATATATGGTATTCTAAAGAAGAACTGGGATAAATTCTCAAAAAGGGTGAAGCTCCAGCATCTCAAGCTTGCACAAGCAATAGCAGACCAGCTAACCGGAATAGGAGTGACAGAGCAGGACACTTTCGAGGCGATACACAAGCTCGGTCTCGACAATGACCCAACAAAATGGAGCGATGATGACCTCTTCGCATTCGTAAGGGAGCTCAGGAAGCTCAACAAGCCCATAATCATAGCCGCCAACAAGGCAGATGCCGCCGCCGACGCCCAGATAAAACGCCTTATAAGGAAGGGAAAGAGCAGAGGATACATAGTTGTACCAACATCTGCAGTAGCCGAGCTTACGCTGCGAAAAGCCTCAAAGGCAGGTTTTATAGATTACATTCCGGGAAGTTCGAACTTCAAAATCCTCAAGAAGATGAATCCAAAGCAGGAGAAAGCACTTCAGTTGATAAAGGAGAAGGTTCTGGATAGATTTGGTTCAACTGGCGTGCAGGAGGTCATCAACAGGGCGACATTCGAGCTGCTCAACCTCGTGCCAGTTTATCCAGTCGAGGATGAACACAAGCTCACAGATCAGTTTGGTAATGTCCTCCCCCATGTTTTCCTCATGAAGAAGGGCTCAACACCCCGAGATTTAGCCTTCAAAGTTCATACCGATCTTGGGAGAACATTCCTGTATGCTGTCAATGCAAAAACTCACAGAAGGGTTGGGGAAGATTATGAGCTTCAGTTCAATGACATAATCAAAATAGTGGCCACCGCGCGCTGAGTTACCTCTAAGCTATCTTCTCCCTTTCCCTAATTAGTTCCTGATAGAGCCTTGGCTCCACATCTTCCTCGCTTAATCCGAGCATTCCTGCGATTTCCCATATTTTATTTTTAGCATCCTCTGGATTGTCGCTGATAACTTCAATATCTAAGAAATCTCCAAGTCCTTCAACATGATTGAGTTCAAAAGTAGCATCACCAAGTTTATACACATAACGATGCTTCTTTACCCAAACATCCTCCTTAAAGCCGAGTCTCTTAAGTATCTCTCTTGTTTTTTCAAAATCTCCAACCTTAACCTCTATCTCATCGAATTCTTCATTTCTTCTGTCCTTTATGAGCTTATATCCCAGAATATTTTCATTACGATTAACTATCCTCCGGATTCTCAACAACTTGGGAAGAGGAACGGAAAAATATAAATCCTCCTGAATCTCCTCATGTTTAAACTGAGCTATTTTTTCTATCTTGGGCTTAATATCCTTTATATTTACTTTAAATTTGATCTCTACTTCCATTCCAATGCCCCTTACACCCCTGCTAAGAATCCTATTAAATCAGTTCCTTTTTTGAACTCCCTAACAGGGAGTATAACTACTTCCTTTAGAGTAGGTAATGCATTTATATTCTCCTCAATGAATTGGCTTAGTTTTTCTTCGCTTTCCTCTCCAACAAGAACGAGAATTGTATCATCTCCACTCTTTGAAACCATTAGAACATTTGGAAGCATTGCAAGGGTTCTTGTTATATATTCAAGATATCTCTCAAGAAAATCTTCTATGACAGGAGTTTTGACCCTGACAATAACAAAGGCTACTTTTTTTGGCTGGAGATCTTTCCCAACGACTATTGTATATCTACCAATGACACCTCGCTCTTGGAGTTTTTTTATCCTGAAATGAATGGTAGATTCAGGTTTGTTAAGTTTTTCTCCAATTTCTGAAATGGTAAGTCTTGCATCTTCCTTAAGCAATCTTAAAATCGCTCTATCTAGGTCATCCAGCTGCACCATTTCAGCTCCCCCATTTTTTGTATAAATTATGCTCAATCCCAAGATTATCTAAAATTTTTCCAATTATAAACTTTACGATATCTTCCAAATTCTTGGGATTATAATAAAATCCTGGAGATGCTGGCATAATTATAGCACCTGCCTGAGCTGCCAAAACCATGTTTTTGAGATGAACAAGGTTAAGTGGAGTTTCCCTAATCACCAGTATGAGCTTTCTTCTCTCCTTTAACGCCACATCAGCAGCTCTGGTTATTAGATTATCCGCATAACCATTTGCAATCGCCGAAAGGGTCTTCATAGAGCACGGAACCACAATCATGGCATCAAATGGATATGAGCCTGAAGCAACAGGTGCGAAAATATCTTCCTCGTGATAATCTGGTTCAAAATCAAATCCGAGTTCATGTCTAATCACTGCAAGTCCAGTACTGGAAGCGATGCTTATAACTTCATGTCCAAGCTCTTTTAATATCTCCACCAACTTGACCCCATAAATTACTCCACTTGCACCAGTTATTGCCACAACAATCCTCATGCATGTTCCTCCTTGAATAGGTCTTATAAAACTCGCAATGTAAATATTTAATTTTTACGTTCTTGCAATTAATACGATTCACCAACATTTTTATAACTCTTTTAGTTATAATCAATATGGGGAAACTAATGGATGGAATAATAAAGGTTCTAATCAAAACTGCAGAAAAAATAGCATCTGAAATAGATTCAAAGGCCATTGTTATCCTACAAGATATTCCCGAGGAATATGTGAGTGGTATAGACTTGCCGGTGATTATTGTTGGCAACAACTTTGATATCTCAGGAAAGATCAAAAAAATCCCAATTCCTCAAAATTTAGACATAGAAAATACCTTAAATCTTATATCTGCTTTCCTCTTTGAGCATGAAATTCTTCAGGAAGGGGACTCTTTCATCTATGTCAGTCAAAGCTCTCTTGGAGTTAAAGTTATCAAAAAAGGCTTAACAACGGTTAAAGGATTCTTTTCCTCTGCTCAGACTGTTCTCCAGAGAATCTTAGAAATCGCAATAGAATTAAGCATAGAAGGCAGGGAGGGAGTAAAAATTGGAACCCTGTTTGTCATTGGAGATGTAAAAAAAGTCTTAAAGCACTCTCACCAGATGATACCCAACCCGTTCAAAGGTCATAAAATCAACGTGCTGGATAAGAGGAGCAAGGAGATAATAAAAGAATTTGCACTTCTCGATGGGGCATTCATAGTAAGCAATACAGGAAGAATATTCTCGGCAGGGAGGTATCTTGATATAGATTCAAAAAAACTGGACATAATGTTGCCCCCCGGGCTGGGTAGCAGGCACATTGCTGCAGCTGGAATAACAAAACTAACAAAGGCGATCTCCGTCAGTCTGTCTGAAAGTGGAACCATAAGAGTTTTCAAAAATGGGATAATGATACTGGAGTACAATCCAAGGATAAGATATTAAAAGTTCCTGGAAAAATAAAATTAAAAATGCAATCAGAAGAGCCACTGGTTTTCTATACATTCATCACAGGGCGGTTTTTCTCCTGCTATTGCCTTAAACTTCTTATATATGCACTCGGGAAGACCCAGAGGACACCTATCCGGGGTTAGTTCAGGTCTCACCTTTGTTGGATCCAGCTTTATCTTTATGTAGGCTTCATACTCCTCGACTTTCTTCCATGGCAGGACCTTTGCACCATAGATGACAAGGTTGTCATAAATCCTGGCATAGTCCCCAACAACTGCCCCTTCCTTGAGTATAACATTCTTTCCAACAACAACACC
Source organism: uncultured Thermococci archaeon (assembly GCA_964487115.1). Classification (GTDB taxonomy): domain Archaea; phylum Methanobacteriota_B; class Thermococci; order Thermococcales; family Thermococcaceae; genus Thermococcus. The sequence continues at coordinate 7,763 of CAZAPD010000109.1, forward strand.
CTCTCCGAGGATTGAGTCTTTAATTTCCGCTCTCTCCTTTATGATATCATGTCCTATTAAAATTGCCCTTTTGAGGTATCCCCTGTCTTCCACAATTGTTTTTGGTCCTATGTACGTGTATGCCTTTATTTTAACACCATGTCCAATTTTGGCCTCACTGTCTATATACACGGGCCCCTGAATCTCTACATCCTCAGGAACTTCTGCCCCCTCCTTGACTGTAAAATAGCCATTTTCTTTGGCTATCTCATCCAAAGCAAGCTGGTGAGCATAGAAAAGATCCTCCGGAGTCCCAAGGTCAACCCAATATTTGTCCTTTGGCATCATATAACCATATACCTGCCCTTCGTTCACAAATTTGGGCAGAATTTCCCTTTCAAAATAAACCTCTTTTCCACTGGGAATGGCCTCCAGAACTTTTCTGTTGACCATGTATATACCAGCATCGACGAGGTTTGTCTTAGGTCTCCTTGGCTTTTCTTCGAAGTCCACAATTTTCCCTTCTTCATTCAAGACTGCAACACCGTACTTTTCTGGATCATAGACTTTTGTCAGTGCAACTGTTATAAGGCCATCATTCTCATTGTGGGCTTTCATTAGCTCTTGGAAGTCAAAGTTAGTGAAAACATCACCATATATCACAAGAAAATCTTCCTCCCCTAACAATAATGATTCAGCGTTTTTGATAGCCCCTCCTGTCTCAAGAGGCATTGGCTGCACCGAATATTTTATATCCTTTGAGTACTCAGACATCTTCTCATCTATAAACTCTCTGACCTCTGCTTTCATATAATGGACTGAAATCACTATCTCATCAATTTCCTTTATTCTTTCCAGGTTCTCAAGAATATACTGCAGATTAGGCTTTCCGAGAACTGGAACCATTGGTTTGGGTTTAGTGGAGGATATTGGCCTCAATCTCGTTCCAAATCCACCTGCAAGGATAAGAGCTTTCATTAATACCACCAATAATAACCAACACAACACAACTTATATATTTAACGGCTATTAAATATGATTAAAAGTGCAGCACCTTAAGCCTCTGCTCACTTATGTGCATTATTCAGCTTTAACCTTAATTGATATACCTTACCCTTAAATCTAATGCATCTTCCAGGGCATACGCTACTCAGGGGACAAGTCTCACAGGCAGAAACTCCCATCTCGATGATTTGAAGGTAACCCATACTTTCAAGTATTTTTATCATACCCTCAACTTCCGGGAGAGGGACCTTCAATTCTCTGGATATCTCCTCAATATTTTTCCCTTTCTCAACCAGTTCTAATACCCTTTCAAGTTTTCCCATGCAACAAACCCCTCTAAAAGCCTAATATGATTCCTATATGATATACCACAATGCCCATGAACGATGCAAGTCCTATCATGTAGGCCATGGTAAAGAACGCCCACTTCCATCCAGCCTCCGCCCGTATTGCTCCGATTGTCGCTATGCATGGTATGTAGAGGGTCGTAACCAGACCCAGGATATATGCCTGCAAGGGCATCATTGCGTTTATTATGGCCTCTCTGCTGCCGTAGAGCACTCCATAAGTTGATATCACATTTTCCTTTGCTATGATTCCAAAGAGCAAACTTACAGCAGCCTTCCAGTCAAGACCCATAAGCCTTACATATGGTTCAAAGAACATTCCAATCCGCTCTGCATAACTCTGACCGCTTCCCATGACGCTCGGATAATTGCTGAGGTACCAGATGGCAATTGAACCAGTCAGGATTATGGTGCCTGCTTTTTTAACAAATTCCTTGCTTCTCTCCCACGAATGCAGTAATACTGTTTTCCATGAGGGAATGAGGTATTCTGGGAGCTCAATTATAAAGGGGCTGCTTTCTCCTCTGACCAGAAACTTGCTGAAGAACCATGCCATAATCAGTGCAAGAAATATTGACATGGTGTATATGCTAACTGCAACAAAAGCCTGATTCTTCTGGAAGAATGCCCCTGCCAGAAAACTTATAACTGAGAGTCGAGCACTACAGGGGATTAAGGGATTTATGAGCATCGTTACTATTCTATCCTTTTCTTCATCCAGTGTTCTCGTAGACATCACTGCTGGGACATTACATCCAAAGGCTAAAACAAGAGGTATGAGACTCTTTCCTGGAAGACCAAATTTCCGCATTATCCGCTCCATCACAACAGCTGCTCTGGCCATATATCCAACATCCTCCAGAAAAGCCATCGCAAGGAAAAGAAGAAAGACCAGTGGGAAAAAGCTTAGGACAGCCCCCACACCCCCTATTACACCGTCAACCAACAGACCCCTGAGGATATCGCTCATTATCTGAGGTGCTAACCACTGTCCGAATGAGGAAAATGCACTATCCAGCATTCCCTGTAATGGCATACCAACAGCAAATATAAATTTAAATACCAGATAGAACACTGCAAAAAGTGCCAAGATGCCATAAATAGGATGAGTTAGAACCCTATCCAGTTGATCACCAAGTGTCTCTCCTGCTTCAAATTTATATCGCATGAATTTATGCATAAGACTGTCTATGAACTCATACTTTTGAGAGGCTATTATCAGATCCATTGCCCGTTTATATCTCTCCTCAACCTCCCCTATATGTCTCATAATTTCATTGAGCTTCTCACTCCCCAAATGCCGCAGAACGAGCTTGATAACCTCCTCATCTCTCATGAGAAGTTTTATTGCCAGCCAACGAAGGTTATGTTTTTCTGCAAGCTCTGTGTGTTTTAGAGCTCCACTTATATGCTCAATTTCACGCTCAACTGCAGGGTCATATTTAGGCATGATTGGGTCAGTTTTTGCTTTCCTATTCGCAACTTCATATATCCTCCTTTTGAGTTCATCTATCCCGATGCCTTCCTTGGCATTTAGGGGAACAACCGGCACGCCAAGAACGGATTCCATCCTCCTTGCATCAATTTCAATGCCTTTCTTCTCGGCAAGGTCCATCTTGTTAAGAGCAATGACTATGTTCTTCAATCCCATCTCAAATATTTCCATTGTTAAAAAGAGGTTGCGCATCAGAGCGGTGGCATCCACTACATCAACCACAACATCCGCACTTCCCTTGAGAAGAAAGTCTCTTGCAACAAGCTCGTCCACTGAATGGGCCGTAAGCGAATACGTCCCCGGGAGGTCGACCACAAGGAATTTCTCATCTGCATATTCCAGAATTCCCTCCTTTTTTTCCACCGTTACACCGGGCCAATTACCAACATGTTGCCTCATGCCTGTTAGATCGTTGAAGATTGTGGTTTTGCCTACATTTGGATTTCCCGCCAGAGCCACGATCTTCATCATAGCTTCCTCACCATGACTTTACTTGCCAGTCCCCTCCCTATCGCAAATCTTGTACCGCTAACAGAGAGGATTATAGGGCCGAAGGGGTGTGATTCTATCACATGGATTGTAGCTCCTGGAGTCAGGCCCATCGCTACAAGCCTCTGTCTCGCCCCAGCTCCACCAAGTATATTAACCACCATCCCCTTTTCACCGGGTTTGAGAACATTCAAAGGTACAATCATGTTCATCACCGTTAGGCTAACCTAATTCACATTATATTTAATAGATTGCCTTAAAAAGCTTTGGTGAGCCTAACAAAAGGAGATAGTTCGATTTTGCATATACATAAGATTGCTCTTCAAAATATACAGGTTTGAGTTGGTTATAATTATTTTGTCTATTAAATAAATTCCATTTAAATAAATCCAATCTTGATTCAGAATTTTTAGAATTTTAGAAAAGTATTTAACCATAAAAATCGAAAATAAATGAATATCATCCAGCGAGGTGTTGAAGAATGGGGATTGACATAGGAAAAAGTTTAACCAAGCCTATGGAAATGCTACAGGAAAATTACAATCTCTTTATCCCGGCAATCCTGCCATTTATTGTAAGTCTAATTGGCGGGATTGCCCTTGGCGGAAGCATGTTTAGGATGTCCTTTGGAGGAATAGGGGCTATGGGGAGATTAATGGGATTAGCGGGCGTAGTGGGATTAATATCCTTCGTGGCATCCCTGATAGCCGAAGGAGCCATAGTCGATATGGCATATAAACAGCTGCAAGGAGAGAGTCCCGGATATATGGAAGGAATAAACGCTGCACTTGAAAAACTCGGCAGTCTGATTATCGCGACAATAATAATAGGGATTGGTGCTTTTATTGGACTGGTTCTCCTTGTAATTCCGGGATTGATATGGCTGATCTTAGTGGCATTTACAATCCCAATAATAATGTTGGAGAATATGGACGGCATTAGTGCCATAACAGAGAGTATAAACCTAGTCAAGAGAAATTTGGGAGATGTTGTGGTATTCCTTATCGTGCTTATAATTATAGTTGCTATAGTTACCATGATTTTAAGCCTGATACCCTATATAGGTGGTGCAATAGCAACTCTGATAACAACTCCGTATATGGCAATTGCCCTGACTATTGCGTATCTCGAACTAAAGGGTGAGTGAGCTTTTTAATTCTTTCCCTTCTATTCTTAACCATGCTTCATGAGACTGTAAGAGAGATAAAGCAATTCGCAGATAAAAATGGGCTTCAGAAGAAGAGAATCCTCATGATGTTCTCTGGAGGAAAAGACAGCAGCTTAGCTCTATATCTCATTAAGAAAGCCGGACTGGATATCTCAGCTTTAACTTTCTTCCACCGCTGGAGCTGGAAGGAAACTTTAAGATGGGCAATGAAGTTTACGGCAAAGCTGGAAGTGAAACACTATCTGGTTGACATAACAGAGGCTCTTCTCAGAGAGGCCACCGGAAGGAAAGGGCCAATCTGCATACACTGCAAAAAGGTCATGATGAGAAATGCCTATTGGTTTGCGAGGTTCAACGGCTTTGATATTCTGGCAAAAGGCGATAACGCTAATGATAAAATCATTGGCGCTCTCCTTGACCAGTGGTCGGGGGATATAAGGCTAACCGAAATACCCAGAATCGGTATCCCAATATTTAGGCCTTTAATAAAACACAGAGCGGAGATAGTTGAGTTGCTGACAGAGGAAGCTGGAATAAGGCCATACCGAATGTTTGAGTATGGAAGGAGAAAACAGTGGAGGGAAGGCTGTCCTCTGCAGTATATCGACCGCGAGAGAATTATAACACCTGAGCTTATGGATATCGCATATTCCCTTAACTATGAAATCAGCAAAATTGCGAGAAAATATAAAACACGTCTGAGCGTTAGAGTTCCAAGCTTTGAGATGATGTGTCAGAGCTATAGCTGTGATGAAAATATACTGAAGGAGGCTGAGAGAGTTGTTTCTACCTATCGGAAAGCTGAGAAATGAAATCCTTAAGGAAGTGATATTCCCAAATCTTGGGATAGAGGATAGCAAAGTCGTTATCGGGCCGAAAGAGGGTTTTGATGCAGCTGTAATTGAGTATGACGAGAGACACTACCTCATAGCTGCCACAGATCCAACAGTAGGTGTTCCAGAGGAGACATTTGGATTCTTCACATATCATTTTGCATCCAGTGATGTTGCTGTTTTTGGGGCAAAACCAAGATGGCTAATAGTTAACCTCCTCCTACCCCCAAAAACCGGAAAGCAGAGACTGTTCGAGATAATGAGAGGATTGAACTTTGAGTGCAGAAAATATGGTTCCTCGGTAATCGGAGGTCATACAGGTATCTATCCCTCCATGAACGAACCCACAGCAACAACAACTGCCCTCGGCCTTGTCAGAAAGGATGAACTCAAATTACCCGTTGCAAAGCCCGGAGACCGGATAATTCTCACCTCAAAGGTCGGTTTGGAATTTGCTGTAAGTGCAGCCTACTTCAGAACACATGAGCTCAAAAAAGTTCTCTCCTTCAAAGAAATCATTAATCTAAAGGCAAAATACAAGCTTGAAACTGCAGTCCCAGATGCCCTAACTGCGAGACTGTTTGTAAGAGGAATGCACGACGCAACAGAAGGGGGCCTCACAGCACTCAATGAAATAGCCGAAAACTCGGACTTAGGTTTTAAAGTGTATTTGGAAAACCTCAGACTCGATCCCATTGTTAAAAAGATTCTGGACTTTTATCACATTGATCCCCTTAAAGTTTCCTCAACTGGAACATTGATAGCTATAACTCCTCCAGAAAATGTTAATTCATTAATTACAGAATTAAATAAAAATGGAATTATGGCATTTGAATTTGGTGAATTCACTGAAGAAATGGAGCGACTTCTAATTGTGGGGAATGAAGAGCAACCTTTCCCCGAGTTTGATGGAGATCCCTATGCCAACCTGTATGAGGAAGATTAACTACCGCTCATATGCACAAACCCCAGAACAGGCAGATCATTTCACCCTGAATCTCAAGAGAGCTGCCAGTCCACCGAGGGCTTTAAGCTTATCTCCTCCTTCATGTTCAGAGCTTACCAAGACGACTTTTCCTCTGGACATTCTTGTGAACTCCATTAGTCTCTCGATTTCTTCCTTACGCTCGCCTTTGAGGAGTTCATCAAGGACTAAAAGAGTCTCTATTGCTCCGTAGTTTGCAGCTTCCCCAACCTCTTTGAGGCCGTAAGCAACCAGACCGTTTCGAGCTATCCCTTCTATGACCTTTTCCACGAGCTGAACCTCTTTTGCAACCCGATTCTCATGGTAAACCCTGTCAACAGTTCCTCTTCTGATTACCTCATAGATTCCAGTTCTGCCTGTAACACTCGTGTCTTCAACAACAATCCTCTCTGCTAATTCAGAATAATTCTCCTGCAGGAATCTGTAGAACTCCTCCTTGACAAAGCCCGGACCGGCAACGATAGCCCTTTCAACATTTTCCCTTTCCATAATCTCTCTCATAGTTCTTGCGAGGTCGTGAAAGAACTTTTTCTCCTCCGCATCCCTGTCCGTACTGTATCTCTTGCCTCCAAAGTTACGCCTGAGATTTGCAATTATGTCAACACCATACTCCCTGACAAGAGCAATGTCGGCCTCGCCATCATCTATGACCACTATCATGACTCTGGCTCTCTTGGAAGCCTCAACAGCTTCTTTCAGCCTCTCAAGATGATATGGTTTCCAGTGCTCCTTTTGAATTGTCACCACAGTTCCCTCTTCGATTGCAAGGGTGTGGTACTTTCCAAGGGGAACATCGTCCCTTGATGCATGCACTATCGGACCAGTAATTCTCAGTGCATTTGCAAAACGATGAAAACTTATTTTCTCAGCTTTGACACCAATGAAAACAGGGACAGCCTGTACCTTTTCAGGTCTTAGGGAATCGCTCCTCTGAGACTGCTTTCTTAGTGTTTTGGCATATACTATATCCCCCTCTTCTATGATGTGATACAGATGCCAGAGGTCATCGAGGGTCTCAGCTTTAACCTTTATTTTACCCTCTTTGGTATCCTGGTGGATTATCTGCATGTACTCACCTCTCCATCCTGTTTTGGTTTAAAGAGAATTAAAATGGCTGAGAGTTCCTAAATAAGCTCTCTCTCCGTTCTGGTGAGCCGTTTTGCCCCGTTTTTGGTTATAACAACCGTGTCCTCTATTCTTACACCACCAAACTTTGGAATGTATATCCCTGGCTCAATTGTCACGACCATGCCCTCCTTGAGAACGGTGTCATCCTGCTGGCTAACCCTTGGCCATTCGTGTATCTCAAGACCAACCCCATGCCCAGTTGAATGAATGAACCTCTCGCCATAACCGTATCCACCTATGACATTCCTGACAATTGTGTCAAGTTCCTTAGCGGTCATTCCCGGCTTCGCAGCTTCCACGCCTTTTTTCTGAGCTTCAAGCACTATCTCATACATCTCCTTCTGCTTCGCATTTGGAGAGCCAACGACTATTGTTCTGGTCATGTCTGAGTTGTAATGCCGGTAAAGGGCTCCTTCGTCTATAACTACAAGCTCACCTTTTTCTATTCTTTTATCGCTGGCAACTCCATGGGGCAAAGCTGAACGCCATCCGCTTGCTATTATTGTATCAAATGCAGTCTTATCAGCTCCATGGACTTTCATCACATATTCCATCTTTGCTGCAATTTCCTTTTCTCTCCTGCCTTCCCGTATTTCCTCAAGCGCCGCCATCATAGCTGCATCTGCTATTTCACATGCGACTTTAATTAGCTCTATTTCCTCTGGGGTCTTAATTATTCTCAGCTCCTTTATGACGTCATCAATAGACTCAAACTCTCTTATTCCTGCTTTTTCCCTCAGGCTGTTGACAAAACCAAAGCTTGTTTTTCCTTCTAACGCTAATGAGTGATATAGTCTGAATCGTTCAAAAAGCTCCGCAGAGGTCTTGAACTTCTCAACAGTAACAGATGAAGTATCTTTAGCTTCTTCATACTCCAGTTCAGGAACAATAAAAATCGCATTATCGGGTGTTATTAAAAGATAACCTCCCAGAACAGGGCTACTCCCTGTAAAGTAAAATAAGTTCTCTTTCCCCATGATCAGTGCAGCATCAAGTTCTTTCTCTGAGATAAATTCTTGAATCTTTTTGATTCTCTGCATGAATTTCACCTCAAGGTGTGATGGCAGGTAATAAATAAAATTCTTTCGGGTAAACTTCAGGTAAACTTTTAAAAATTCGCCCTCGAATCCACCACTGGTGATATGCAATGAAGAGGAAGGCCCTTGTCGTCAGCTACATGAGGAGCAAAGAAAGACAACACAACAACCACATGATACTTAAGCCCCTTGGAATTGAGAGCAGAGAGCAGGCGGCAGGGCTGATAGGTAGAAAGGTTGTATGGAGAAGTCCAACAGGCAGGAGACTTGTAGGGAAGATTACGAAAACACACGGTACTCAAGGGGAAGTCAAGGCAAGATTTGAAACTCCCTTGCCGGGTCAGGCACTCAACGACTACGTTGAAATCCTCTAATTCAATTTTTTGGTGTGCTCAATGATAACGATAGAGAAAGGAATGAAAAGAATAAAAGAGGGATATGCGGAGATATGGATTCCAGCTACTGAAAGAATATACGATGCTCCTGTTTTTTACAATCCTGTCATGGCTCTCAACAGAGATATAAGCGTTCTAACTGTGAAAGTTCTAAGAGCTAATTCTGTCCTCGATGCTCTCTCTGCCACGGGAATAAGGGGAATTCGCTATGCCCTTGAGACCTCAGCTGAGGAAATCTGGCTTAATGACATCAGCGAGGATTCTTTCAAGCTTATGCTCAAAAACGTGCAGGCCAACTTTGACTTAAAACCAAATCTCACCGGAAAAACAGCTATCTTTGAAGACAGGAAGCGGATAATCGTGACAAATAAGGACGCCAATCTCATTATGGATGAGAACTTCAGGCATTTTGATTTTGTTGATTTAGATCCTTTCGGCTCCCCAATGGAGTTCCTTGACTCTGCACTGAGGGCGGTTAAAAGACACGGAATTTTAGCAGTTACAGCCACTGATACAGGAGTTCTTTGTGGTGCCTATAGAAATGCATGTCTGAGGAAGTATCTTGCTGAGCCCATGAGGGGAGAGCTGTGCCATGAAGCCGGCCTGCGAATTCTTCTGGGAGCCGTGGTCAGGTATGCAGCCAAATATGACTTGGGGGTCGAAGTTCTTCTCGCTTATTACAAGGACCACTACTTCAGAGCTTTCCTAAGGCTGAGGAGCGGAGCGAGAAAAGCAGACAGAAGCATTAAACAATTAGGATACCTGTATCAACGCACAAACGGGAAATTCTGGATTGAAAAATCTTTCCTCCCATCAAAAGAGGGAGCACATGGCCCTTTATGGCTCGGCCCATTGAAGGATCAGAAATTTGTGGAAAAACTCCAAAGGTTAACCAAAGACATGCCTCTTGGTGATGATAAGAGAACCCCAAAGTTCCTTCATCTTCTGGCTGAAGAATTTGACACTCCATTCCTCTATGATACGCATGCACTGGCGAGGAGAAATGGTCTTAAGGTCAGAAAGCTTTTAAATGTTATTGAAGTACTGTGTGAGAGGGGTTATCAGGCGACAAGAACGCACTTTTCACCAACTGCCATTAAGACAGATGCACAATTTGAAGATGTGCTCAGGGCACTGGAAGGTGCATAGGACTGAAGCTCATGCCGACATCCGTTGAGAGGGGTGAACTTATGGATGACATGATAAAACTCGCCCAAGAGTTCTATAAGGATGAATATGCGGATTCAGTGCTGTATGCTCATTTAGCCAAGGATGAAGGGGATGAGGAGATAAAGGAGGAGTTTCTTCGCCTCTCAAATATAGAATCAAAGCATGCAAAATTCTGGCACGACTTCATAAAACGACATGGAGGAAAAGTTCCAAAACCGGGAGTTAAAAGGCTAACCATATCAAGCATAAAACTCCTCAGACGGCTTTTAGGACCGGGTTCTCTTGCATCCCTCCTCGAAATGGGAGAAAACAGCGCCATACAGAAATATTTCAAGTATCTCACAACATATGCCGACCGTTTTTCTGATGAAGAAATGAAAGAGATCAAAGAGGTTATTCTGGACGAGCTTGAACATGAAAAGTTTTTCTACGAGAGCAAGCAGCGCTTTCATACTGAAAACATCCGTGATCTCGTTCTTGGAATGAACGATGGGTTGGTTGAGATTCTTGGCGCTGTAACAGGTCTCTCAGCAGTTTATCCAAATAATCCCCAGCTCGTTGGTATAAGCGGTCTCATAGTCGGCGTTGCTGGAGCTCTTTCCATGGCTATAGGAACTTTCATTTCGGTTCGCTCTCAGAGACAGGTAAATGAGGCAATTAAGGATAGAATGGAAGTTCTCTTCAGAGTTTCACCTGAAAGGGCAAAGGAAGAGCTTCTGGATAAACTTATAGGGGGTGGAATGCCCGAGGATATTGCCAGGGAAGTCTCAGAAAAGCTCGCTGATAACAGCGATGCAATAATGAAACTCCTTATTCCAGAGAGTGATGAGAATGAGATAAGAGCCGCTCTCTATACAGGTTCATTTTATCTATTGGGAGTTGCGTTTCCGGTAACGCCCTACTTCTTAGCTTCAAGCTCATTAACTGCTCTGCCATTTTCAGTCCTCTTAGCTGGATCTGCCTTAGCTGTAGTTGCGACGCTAATTTCCCTGCTTTCTGGAATCTCCATAAGAAAGAAAGCTGTTGAGATGGTCACAACAGGATTGGGGGCGGCTTTCCTCAGCTATCTCTTCGGTCGTCTAATGGAAGCTTTATTCCATGTTTCAGCACTTTAAATGTAGAAAATTTCAATATCCAGCCTTTCCACCATCTTCCCTGTTTTTCGTCTCCTCTGACAAGTTTGCCATATTTAAATACCTGAGCAATATGGAGAGAGCCGTATATCGTAAGTGGCTTCTCTACTGCTATTTCTTGGGCTTTCTTTAGGTATTCTAAGGGGTTGTCAAAGAGTATCACACCGGATACCATGTTAAGAGCTTACTTCGTCGCTCAAATTCATCCCTGTTGATAATTTTGTAGAGGACACGGTACTGCCAGAGAGCGTTTGATACCTCCGGAATGATGTGGGTCAGAGAAGTTAGGTATTTTCTAAAGAGGTCCTCGACCTTCTCTCATTTCAGCTCCAAGATACTTGGCCAGAAGCGATGTGTCAATTACTATCACGCTCCTCCTTCATGTATTTTGTTGCCGCTTCAGCTTCAGCGGGAGTTCCATCGATGAGCAACTCGTGTATCCTTCTAAGGGTCATCTCATACTCATGTTCCCTAATTTTGTGCTCTATGAACTTCTGGGCTTCAGTTTATATCGAGTTCCTTCATTTTGGCTTTAAGCTCGTTGGGATACAGACCCCAATAACTGCACATATTTGTAATGCATTTTTATAAACATTCATACCTTAACGTACTTCCACTTCCCACGCTTAAAAACATACCAGAACAGAGCGGCTGTTGTGAAAGTCTCCAAACTCATGGCTATCCAAGCGGCTATAACACCCAGACCATGAAATGTAAGGCCTGGGAAGACTATCTTCCAGATTTCAAATGCAGGTACTGAGAAACCAAAGCCCAGAAGATAAGCAGGCACTATTCTGAAAAGCAACTTGCTTATGGCTGTTATATACATTGGGCTTTTTGTATCGCCTGCTCCTCTAAGAGCTCCCCCAAGAACAAAGACCCATCCAAGGGGTATTTCGCTTATCCCCACGATTATGAGGTATATAGCAGCGAGCCTGAGCACCTCGCTGTAATTTGGATCGCTGGAGCTGATGAAAGGCATGACAAGATAGCGAGGAAATGCTATAAGGATGATGGCCATAACAGTCATAAAAAGCCCTACCATTTTGAGAGCTTCATAAACAGTTCTCTCAGCCCTGTCCGGCCTTTTAGCACCGAGATTCTGTCCGACGAGTGCAGACGTGGCAACATTGAATCCAAATGCAGGCATGTATGCTATGCTTTCCACTCTGAGGCCAACCTGATGAGCTGCTAAAGCCACCGTTCCAAAACGTGTCACTATGCTCATGTAGAGAAAGTTATAAAAGCTAAAGAGACCACGTTCTACCATAGTCGGGATTCCAACACGCAGGATTCTCTTCGCCATCTCCAAATGGAAGGAATAGCTGAGTTTCAACCTCAAAACGAGCCGGCCGCTAAGAAGGAGATATGCACCTATAACGAAAGCCGCAGTTATCCCTGCTCCCGAAGCCCATGCGGCTCCAACAGGACCGAGCTTTGGAAAGCCCAACTTTCCGAATATGAGGAGATAGTCGAGAAGGGCGTTGATTATGTTCATGAGAATTCCAAGCTTCATTGGTGTCTTCGTATCTCCCGCACCCCTCAAAGCAGCCATTGTAGTGAAGCTAACGAATCTGATTGGGTAGAATGCAAATAGAATCCTTATGTAAGCATAACCAAGCTGCACAACATCTTCATTAGCACCCATTATCCTGAGGATATCACCTCCAAAGAGCCATCCGAAGAGCATCACAGGAATTCCAAGGAGAAAGGCCAAATAAAGGCTCTGCTCAAGAGCGAGGGTAGCGTTTTCTTCATCCTTCGCACCTACAAATCTGGCTATCAAAGCCAACGAACCAGTGGCGACAGCTGCCATTATGGGCATCATAAACCAGCTGACCTGACCTCCAAGTCCCACCGCCGCTATTGCCAATGCTCCCACATGCCCCACCATCATAGTATCCACTAAGTTGAGGAGGGTCTGGGAGATATTCCCCATTATTGCAGGCCAGGCCAGCTTCCAAAGTTTCTTCTGAATTTTATCCATAGAGATCACTTAGACGATTATCTAAACGATAAAAGGTTTGTGGAGGTTAATAAAGTTTGTGTCACCTAACTATCTGAAATGGAATGTCGCTAAAGACACAATTAAAGAGCCAGATAAAGGGTTCTTTTTGAGCCTAAGAACGAAACACATTAAATATCAAGCTCATAAGAACTATTGGAGCAAACTGTGCTGAGGATGAGAGTAAAACCATGAATGGCCTTAAATTCTCTTGTCTAAAACAACACACTGTCAGGATAAGGAGAATCCCAGACAACCCTGAGGAGTATAAAACACGCAGGTGCTAACAGTTATCCTAACAGTAACAAGCAAAATAAAAAAGATTAAAGCAGATTCTTAGCCTTCTTCCACTTTCTGCTCCAGCTGTACTTTCTCATTCTCCTGCTCCTGCCAAAACCACATGCAGCACAGTATCCTTTCTTAACATTGAAGGATTTTCTGCCGCATCTCCTGCATTTTATGTGAGTCGGTGTCCTGTTTCTCTTCCCGTGTGGTGCTGTTCCACTTCCCACAGTAAATCACCTCACTCGCTCTCTACAGGAGAAATTGCCAACACATTGTCTCCTCTAATCACAATCTTGCCATACTGCTTCGTAACCTCTCCACCCTCCACAAGCTGGGCATTGGCAAGGACTATATTCAGGTGAATGTCATAACCGATGAGCCTTCCTCTAAACTCGAACCCCTTTTTCAGGATCACTAAAACATCTGTGTCAAGTGATTTGTGTATAACATCGAGTGGTCTTTCCGCCATTTTCCTTCCCTCCTAAATAATCAAAGCCGATATCAAATTCATAACCGAGAAGTTGGTTTATAACTCTTTCCCTCCATCCAAAACATTTTTATGAATTTAGCTCATCTCCCTCTCAGGTGGTAATGATGGGAATTGACAAATACGAAGTTCTTCAGGATTTGATGAAGAGGCGTGGTTTTGCATGGGGGAGCTTTGAAATCTACGGTGGTGCGAGAGGTTTTTATGATTATGGTCCTTTAGGAGCCACAATAAAGCGTAAAATCGAGCAGAAGATTAGAGAAGCCTTCATAAGGGAGGGCTTTTTCGAGTTGGAAACGCCAGACATAACCCCGGAGAGGGTTTTCATTGCAAGTGGCCATGTTGAAAAGTTTGTTGACCCACTGGTAGAATGTAAAAAATGTGGTTTGAGATTCAGAGCAGATCACCTTGTTGAGGAAGTTCTCGACATTGAAACTGAAGGCCTTTCAGCTGAACACCTAACCCAGCTCATTAGAAAGCATGACATAAAATGTCCCGAATGCGGCGGTGAGCTTGGAGATGTATGGTATTTTAACCTGATGTTTGAGACATTTATCGGTCCCTATAAGGATAAAAAGGGCTATTTAAGGCCTGAAACAGCCCAGGGAATATTCGTCAATTTCAAGAGACTAAATGCCTTTGCAAGGAACAGGCTACCCTTTGGTGTGTTTCAGATCGGTAAAGCATACAGGAATGAGATTTCACCAAGACAAGGAATGCTTCGTTTGAGAGAATTTACACAGGCGGAGGTTGAGATTTTCTTTAATCCAAAGGAGACAGAACATCCACACTTTGATGAAGTTAAAGATACTTTTGTGAGGCTCTATCCAATAGAAAACCAACTTAAGGATCTTGGAATGATTGAGATGAGATTGGAAGAGGCTGTGAAGAAAGGCTATGTCATGAATACATTCTTTGCCTATTACATGGCCATGGTGAAGAACATCCTCCTGGATATAGGCATCCCTGAAGATAAAATAAGGTTCAGACAGCAGTTACCAGAGGAAAGAGCCCACTACTCCAGCGATACGTGGGATGTGGAGATATACAGCGAACGTTTTGGTTGGATAGAGTGTGTGGGTATAGCTTACCGCGGTGACTATGACCTTAGCAGACATAGGAAGATGAGTGGTGCCGATCTAACAGTTCTCATCCACTATGACAGGCCCAAAATCGTCAAACGTCTCAAAATGAGCCTCAATATGAAGCGCGTCGGACCGAAGCTAAAAAGCGATGCCAAGAGGATAAACGAGCTGATCCAGAGCTGGGATGAAGAAAAGCTCAGAACCATGGCCGATATTTTGGAGAAAGACGGCAAAATTACCATAGAGAATTATGAGCTTGAGAGGGACGATTTCATTATCAAAGAGACTGAAGAGAAAATAACGGGCGAGAAGATTGTTCCCCATGTCCTTGAACCAAGCTTTGGAATAGACAGGCCGTTCTACCTGCTCCTTGAGAACAGCCTCGTCATAGAAGAAGACAGAGCCTACCTCAAACTCAAGAGGGATATGGCACCAATCGAGGTAGCTGTGCTCCCTCTTGTTGCTAAGCAGCCTCTAAAAAGCATAGCCTATGATATTTTCAGAAATCTCCAGAAGGCGGGTTTTATAGCAGTTTATGACGAGAAGGACACCATCGGAAGACGCTACCTCAGATACGATGAGATAGGAACACCCTACTGCATAACAATAGATAATCAGACCCCAGAAGATGGAACCGTGACCATTCGTGACAGGGACACGAGAGAACAGGTGAGAGTTAAGATTGAAGAACTGCCAGACAAGCTGAGGGAGCTTATTTTTG
>CAZAPD010000110.1:0-4770 GCA_964487115.1 uncultured Thermococci archaeon
GAGCTCCTCCCGGCTGTAGGCGGAGAACTTGAGGAGGGTCAGGATGAGGACGACGAGCTCCACCAGAACAACCAGCCCCTGAATTCTACCGAGGTTAACGAAGCGGTTGGAGAGAATCAGGAAGGCCAGTGAGACCGTTAGAAAGACTCCCCTTATCCATCTCTCCATTCCCCACCACTGAAAACAACTTCACAGGAAAAATTTAAAACCATTTTGCATTGTTATCTTTGGTGGAATGAATGAAGAGGGCCTTTCCGCTGTTTGCTCTCCTGTGGTTTGTTTTCGCCACATGGGGGCTTGAGCTGGGGGTAGCATTTGTCTACAAGACTTTCGCGGGTTCTTTAACATCCCTACCTCCGACGACCCGGCTGGAAATGCTGTGGACGATAACCATTCTCAGGGCGCTTGCGGTGGCAATCCTCCTCCGCTGGCTTGGGCTTAACTGGAGGGAACTGTTCGCCGGGAGGTTTGGAGCAAGGGAGCTGGCCCTTTCCACGGCGGTGGTTCTGGCCTTTCTGCTCCTTGAGCTGGTGTACTCGGGGTGGGAATACACTCCTCAGGCCATTGGAGAGTTCCGCTACTATCTCAGCCTTTCGGGGGGCAGGGAATCCCTTGCCGCAGTTCTCTTCGCCTCGCAGTACGCGTACTACTTCGTGGAGATTCTGGCGGTGAACCTCCTTTACGCCGGAAGCCTCAGACTGGCAGGGGAGAGGGCCGCTGTTGTAGCCCCCACACTTCTGTGGGGCCTTGCCCACGCCATAAACGCCATTGCAATGCCCCTTCAACAGGCGGTTCTCCTCGGGCTCTACGTTGGGCTGTTTGCCTTCGCAATGTACGGCCTCTGCTTCAAGAGCAAGAGCATGAAGGTTCCGCTCTACATCTGGTTTGCAAACCTTGCAGTTTAGGTGATTCTATGGGCCCGGTACTCCTGAAGGGCAAAAAGGTTTCCCTGGCAATCCTACTCCGTAAGGATTAAGGAAAGATTGCCTGTTCCTCTCTTTTTGGTCTATTCTTGAGAAAATCAAAACTTCGATGGCTCAGTTTTTTCCATGCTTGATTGTTATTGTAGGAGTTATGGCTGGATGATTGCTGGAAAACAAGTAAAAAGAAGGGATGAATAGTCATTGAAACGCTACTTTACAATATGGACGTTCCTTCTAAGCGGAGGGCGCTTTTGGAGAGAGATTGCCTCAAAGACTATTTAAAAACAAAGCCGTGGCTTTGCTAATTGTTTCAAACCTAAGTGGAATAAGAGCTCTCTGCACTTTGACTTTTTCCTTGATCCTAGACGCTCAAGTGATTATTGCCGGTGCTGTTATTGTACCAGAATATCGGGAAGAATAGGAAACTGTAAATGATCCAAAAACGCAAATGCTGGTTGATTATTTAGCAAAGATGATTGTGGAGGTTTTTGGGCACTGGGATGGAAGAGAGCTCTTGCTAAACGCCCCAAGAATAATAGTTGTCGCCCAAAAAGTTTGAATATTGCCAAACGTGTTAAGAGTTAGTGATGACAAATGAAAGTCCAAGTCCTTGAGTTTGAAGAAAAATTTGCAGAAGGTGTTGAGGAGCTTTATAATACATTAGGCTGGAAATTCAGCCCAAAACTTATCAATATTTGGAAGGGTCTAAGGAAGTATTCAAAAGTCCTGATAGCGCTCTCTGATGATAGAGTCGTTGGAAAGGTAACTCTCGATGTAGCTTTTCCACCTTATGCGGAGATTGTTAATTTGATAGTGCATCCCGAATACCACGGAAAGGGAATTGGAACAAAGCTCATAGAGGAGTGCATCAAAATATCCAAAAGCAAAGGACACAATATTCAATTTTTAATGACAGAATACGATAATATTCCTGCCCTAAACCTTTATAAGAAGTTTAACTTTTATCCGGTGATACTCTCTAAAAGGAAGCAACTCTGGCTTTTTAGGTTCGGAAAAGGCAGTTTTGTCGAAGACTTTCTCGAGACTCATCCTCTCTTTGAGTTCAAAGTTTCCAGGAAGAAGATTAGCTTTCACAATGAGAAACTTTATGAGATTTCTTTTGCTGATATTATAAGCAATGCGCGCTTGAAAGTTTACTTTAGGGGCCAGCCAGGGCAAGAAGGGACAATACCAAGAATTGTAGGAATCTCTTTTATGGAAGGGAAAAAGGCCTTTGATTTAGTTGCCTGTGAGGATCCATTTGAACTTGGAGTCTTTAATTACGGGGAGGACTTAAGCTTAAAGATCGAACCTTTAAGCCCAAAAGGTTTAGAAGTTTTCGTTGAGAAAGAGATTTTAAAGCTCTCCAGGAACCAAAACGAAAGGGTAAAGGTAGGCTTTCGAAAAACTGAATATTTTGATATCCTCCTTGATTATCTCTCATTCAGAACAGTTGTTGTTTCATTTAAAATAAACGAAAAATTTGTGATTTCGATTGGAAAAGATCGTGAATAGTCAAACATCACTTTTTAGTTCTTGTCTCTCTCAGAACTTATTTTAGTAAAGCTTTTTAGATTTGCAGGAATACCAAAAATTTACTTACTTTTTAGAGTTTTCCTGCTTTAAATTTCTCCTATTTCAAAAACAAAGTTTTTTAAGCTTACTTTTTTAAAATTAATTTTTACGAATTGAGATCAAAAATTTAAATATTTAAAAGTATGTATAGTATTATGAAAACTCAAAGGAGGTGCAAAGATGAATATTAGTAGAAGCAACATATTAGTTGCCATGTTGATGCTATTGCCACTTTGTTCTACCATTGCTACTGCATTAGATACACTTAGTGGCCCATATACTCAGAGTGTGTACTACGATTGGAATGGAGAGAATTGGCTCATTGTAAAAGCATATGCAGATGTTGCTGATGAGCCAAGTAAAAATGCCCAACCCCAGATAGCACTGTCATGACCCATCAAGCAAGTACATTCGGATGGAGTTATGACGATACTCGATGGTCTGGAAGACAACCATATACTCCAAACCCACGAAATCACAAAATAACAGTAAGAGCATTTAACACCCCTTCCAGTGTTAGGTTTACAGATCCATGGGGATATGATAATTCACAGAGTCAAGGTGGTTTACCTGATGAACTTCAATATGCATTAGATGTCCTTTGGAACTTTGCAATTTCCCATGTTGGTTTACCCCTTCCGTCTCCATGGGGCTTGATTAGGTTGGATGAAGGAAGTAGGCTAGAAATTACAAGAGATAGTGACTTGAAAGGTGGAACATTCAGATATAACGCTGAACCGAGTCTACAAGGGGCAGATTGGCTTTGGTATATTGACTCACCAGTTAATACAGGATGGTACCTTATAGATGTTCATGCCCTTGGTGAAGCAGGATTTAATTATTACCCATTTATCCACGTAGATGATATTGACATATGGCTTTTCGCAGATTTTGAAGTTTATAGGTAGAGCGGGGGCGAACATCATGGATATTAAAAAGGTTATGAACATAGGATTGGTTCTCATTCTTTTATTAGGTGTAAGTATATATGCTATGAGCATGAAGAATGACAAAGAAATATTGGAGGCCACATTAAAAGTGAAAACTCCAACAATTCCAAGCTTTGTTGCCATAAATAATTCACTTGTTGAGAATGCTATTAATCGTGCAGAATATTTGATCTCTCAAGCACAGTCAACCAAATCAAACGATAAAGAAATTCAAAGATTTTTACAAAGTGCCACCAAAAAGCTTGAGACATCCAAATCTGAAAAAGATCCGTGGAAAGCATTGATAAATGCCAGAAAAGCCTCAATAGAGGCGATGACAGTTATAGCATATGCCCAAGCTAAGGAAGAGAAGTTAAGCGAAGAAGATATCCTTAACGAAGTTCCAAAGTGGATGAACAAGCTACAGCTTCTGAAAGCCAAATTAAAACATAATGGAAAGAATTTGGAATATTCCTTAATTATTACAGCAGAAGTTGAAAGAAGCCTTGACTCTGCTGAGAATTGGCTAAACCAAGCTCAGGAAATATTGAACTCAAACAACAGACCAAAAGAGCTTAGAATTGCTTATGCAATGGGTGCTTTAGAAGCAGTCCGTGGAAACCTAGAGGATGCAGAGCTCTTGCTTAATTCAGTTCAAAAAGATGGAACTGACCAAGAAGGGATTATTGTAGAGATGTATAGGAAGCTTAATGAAGAGACAATGTTGAAGCTTGGTAACAGGGCA
This sequence comes from uncultured Thermococci archaeon, assembly GCA_964487115.1. Classification (GTDB taxonomy): domain Archaea; phylum Methanobacteriota_B; class Thermococci; order Thermococcales; family Thermococcaceae; genus Thermococcus. The sequence continues at coordinate 4,173 of CAZAPD010000110.1, forward strand.
TATCCAAAAGAGTCTTTTGCAAACTTAACTTTTTACGAGGCAAAAGGATTTCTTAAAAGAGCAGAAACCAGATTTAACAATGGATTTAAAGCATCAGCAACTATAGACATTATGCATGCGCTTGTTTTATTAGAAAGCATAGATAGTCTTTCAGAGGTTCCTGATCCATGGTATAACAATACTACAATTACCGCTGATGATGTCTATCAAGCTAAAAAGCAGGCAGTTCAAGCATTGGATGAGGCCATCAAAAATGCGAACGGCAATGAGTTATCTTTATATCTTTTAAAATTCGCCGATGCAGACATACAAATGGCAGATTCCCTAGTAAAAAGGAGCATAGATTCTGGAAGATTTGAAAATACTGAATCACTAAGATTAGCTTATGCATTGTACCTCCGTGCTGCAAGTTATGCAAAACACGTCAATAAAGTTATAGAATTGTTACAAGGTTAGTCCTGTTTTTTCCTTGTTATCTTTTTCTTCTAAAAATTTCTTCAGTATCTTCGCTTTTTCAACTCTTCCCAGCTTGAGATAGGCCTGGTATTCGTATTCCAAATCCAGAACCGGGATCTCCATGTCCTCGATCTCCACAAAG
>CAZAPD010000111.1:0-8004 GCA_964487115.1 uncultured Thermococci archaeon
GCGTTGCTCGTGGAGGAATTTACCAAGGTCAACCCATTCGCTCTCCTGCTCCATCGTGATGCCTTTGGCAAAGTACCAGAGCTTTGTGGGACAGATGAAGAGATAGTTTATTTCCGTGCCGGTGATGAGGAGGTCGTCGAGAGGGTAGTTAGTCATGTCCAAACCTCCATAGTAGCCAGTGTTTATGGAAAGGATCGCTTATTTCATACCTTCCGTTGGTTCTGTGGATGAGTTCCTTTTCTCGTAAAGCCTTTATTGAATACTGAACCTGAGAGGCAGTTTTGAACTCATATCTAACAAGAAAACCTGCTGAATAAATGTCTTTTTCACCTCTTGCAATTGCAAGGAGAACTTTTTTCTGCGAAATTGGCAAAGAATCCCAGATTTCTATGTAGCTGGCCTCACTCTCAATTATGATACTTTTAAACGTCTCTTTTACATCCTTTGAAGTTATTTCTCCCTTCAACTTTCCAACATACCAAAGCTCATGACAGAACTTTTGTGTGTAATAAGGATGACATCCAGTTAAATCAAGAATTTCCTCAATAAGTTCTGGATTTATTTTGACTCCGGTGGACTCAAACTTCTTCGATATGAATGCTTTAAACTTCTCCCTTGGTATCTTTTTTAGAACCATGTGCTTTCCAAAATTATAGAAAGGGCTCTGAGCTGAGCGGAATATCTTTTCCATCATGCTTCTTTTGCTTCCAATGAAAATATAAGTAACGTCACGATGCCATTGAAATTCAGAACGCATCTTTTTTAAGACGTGCTCCCCAAGTTCAGCTATTTCTTGGAACTCATCAAAAACTACAGCAACAGTTTTCTTTGAATGTTCAGCCAGTCTTTGGGGTAATTTTAGAGCCTCTTCAAAGGCTTTTTCTTCTTCTCCAATAGAGAACTCCACTTCAATTTTCTCCCCAAATTTTATTTTTGGGGTAACGCTCTTAAAGATCTTTTTAATGCCTTCAAACATGTTCTTGGTTTTCCAGTACTGTAGTACTTGGGAAGCCATCCTCTCCGCAAGCTCCTTTTTTGTCAGTACACCATAACAGTCTATCCAAATTGGAATAACCTTGCCCTCAAGTTCAAGCAGAGCATTGTAAACTAAGGAGCTCTTGCCAAATCTCCTTGGAGAGTATATTATAACATTTTGACCGCTGAGTATTTCCATTTTTAGTTCTTCCAGCTCTTTCCCTCTGTTAGCGAAGTTTTCCTTACTTACAGGTTCTCCATATACGAAGGGGTTCTTCATTACAGTCTCACCTGTAACAAATTGATCTATAATTATTTTTATAGTTTTTCTTGTAATCACCCATAATCATAGAATTTCATCCTCCTCTATTTCACTGGTATAGTCAAAGCCAACCTCATAGGTATATAGATATTTGCAGAACCAACACTTTTTCGTTCTTCTCCCTTTTTTCTTGTCATAAGGTATGAAGTGTTCTAATTCCCCTTCTTTAAGTTCCTTTAACAGCAGATAGAGAGGAATCTTGGCTTGATATTCTGCGCTGAGTGCCTTTTCTCCAAGCTGCTCGAAATAGGTATAAGGAACAACGTCAAATCTTTGGTATTTCTCACTTCTAATCTTAAAAAATACACCCTCTTCATCGGGAGTTGCGATGTTCTTCCAATGCCTTCCAAAGAGAACCGCTTCATTAAAGAACTTCTTTAAATCGCTTGGAACTTTGGGCTCATAGCCCTCATAAGCTTTATCAACAAACTCTTTTATATCGGCGTAGCTAAGCGGTTTCTCATACTCCTTGACAAGTCCAAGTGCTCTTTGCATCAGGGCTTTTTCATAGGGATTTTGATTATATGGTAAGAACACTTTCAAATTAAACTCTCTCCCGTTCTCTTTCCAGGTTTTTCCTTTACGATGTAACCTACCAGCTCTCTGTCCAAGGGCATCTGGTGGTGCCAACTCAGAATACATTACATCTGAGGATATATCAAGGGAAACCTCAATTACTTGCGTGGCTACAAGAATGTAGGGCTTCTTGAGTTCTTTTCTCTCTTGTTCAAGCTTTAAAATTTCATTTTCCTTTGAAACTCTATCTTTGTGAGCAAATTGTGAGTGATAAAGAACTGCTGGGACTTTCTCTCTTATTACCTTGTAGAACTGTTTTGCCCTTTCGACAGTATTTAGAATTACGAATTGAGTATTCCCTCTTTCGTAGTTTTCAATGATCTCATTGGCAATTTTTTCATTGACTTTCCACCCCATATCTTCCTTCCAAACGAGCATTTCATTGTAATATCCCAATTTGAAAGGTTTGGATTTAAGCCCCTCATTATCAATTATGAGCTCGTAATCTCTAAGCCTCTTAATCAAGAAATCTGGCAAAGTTCCACTCATAAGTAAATGAGGTATATCCATCTCCTTTAAAATCTCAAAAAGGGTCATTAAATGTTCCAATGTCCGCTTCTCATAATAATGGACTTCATCAAAGATCATCACAGCATTTTGGAGGTTTCCTAAAGCAAAATCAGCCTGGCTAAAGCCATGAACAAACGAGTATAGCACATGGTCAATTGTAGTAACGGTTATTGGCTTAAAGAATATGTTTCCTTTAAAGTTCTCGCTTTTAATCTCTTCAATGTCCCTCTCTTCCTCTAAGACTTCTTTTATAGCTTCTTTAAGCTTTATAAAGCTTTTTCCATGAAATAACCCAACATTTTCCCTACCGAATAACCTAACTAATCTGTCATACATAGCATTGCTTGTTACTTGGGTAGGCATTGCTAAGATTATTTTGTTTCTTTTGTAAGTTTCTAAAATCTTCAGTGCCCAAAGTAATGCCGCTTCGGTTTTCCCTCTTCCACATGGAGCGAAGAGCATAGCAAATTTTGGAGCTTTTTCATAAAGTTCTCTCTGAAACTTGTATGGTTCGTACCCTCCAAAGACACGCTTTACTGGATTATCCAAGCTTAGCTTTGGAATATAAACCTCTGGATTTTTTAAAACTGAGTCAAAGACACCATCCCTTTCTTTTGCAAAATCACTAAAATGAACGCTTGAATAGTCATCGGCAAGCTGTAAAAGGGCAAACAAGAAGGAAAAGATGGATTTTATTTTTACTCTTTCTTTTTTGTGTGTATTAATGTAGCGATTTGTTTCAATCCATAATCTTCTTCTACCTCTTGAAAGCTCCATCAGTTTAGCTTTTTCTGGAGTATTCGAGAAAGTTAAGCCCTCAAACTCAAAAAACTTTGAGAAGTTAAGCTCCTCGTAAGCAAGCTTTGCATTTTCTAAAAATGTCCCTATGTCTTCAACTAAAAATGTGCCATCCCTAAATTGATGTTCCAAATCAGCGTATAGATTCTCATAAAGCTGAGAGTGATGAGATAAGATGGCAAGTTCCTCAATTGGAACTTTAAGCAAATGTTCAAGTTCAATTCGGCTTAAAATGGAGAGGGCATAAAGAGGATGAGGATAAAAGTTACTGTGCTTTCCCGCTTTTATGTTCTCCTGAAACTCTTTGGTGAGTTTTCCAACATCATGGAGATAAATCACAAGGAAAACATTCCTCATGAATTTCTCGGCATCAAGTCCCCACCTATCGCAAAACTGTTCAATGACGTCGAAGTTTCGTTCCAAGTAGGCTTTGTAGATTTTTAGAGCATCGTAAGTGTGTCCCTTGAGAGTTTGAAATGCATGGCCTTCACGTTTTGCGAGAGGCATTAGGGTCACCTTAAGGAGGAACTTTTACGAGAATGTACTTAAATTCCAAAGCTTTGCCTTCTATCACTTTTATATTATCCCTTCCTAGGTTGGAATATCTATGCCATTTGATCCTGTATGAATAAGTTAACTTGAGGGAGGTATTTCGTCCTTGTTTAGTGCCCTCTGGAGTATCCTTAGCCCAATCCAATACTCCGGATAAAATTCTCCCTTCATGAATTCTAAATGCCTCATAATTTGTGCTCCTTTTATAGGGTTCATTCCAATACAGGAGATCGTTTGTTAAGAAAATAGCAAATCCCATGTTAATTTCACCGATTTCTACTAATTTCTCCAATCTAGAAACGTCCTTAATAAAGTCGTATCGGGCACTATCTTGAGCTTCTTGGCTTTTTAAGTAAAATCCTTCTCCATTTTTCTTGACTCTAAGTTCTTTGGTTTTGTATTTTAATTCAATTCCAAACTTCTCCTTCTCATTAAAGCAGAAAATGTCTATATACCATGGCTCATTTCTGTTATTGTCTATACCCCGAAATGGCTTCTCTAGTCTTATGTTAATGTTTGGAAACTCTTCGTGAATCTTCCAAGCCAAAGCATGCTGAAAATCGGCGTCTGAATGGAATATTGGTCGTTCTTTACTCAACTTTTTTAAAATCTGATGTAAGTTTATCACAACTACATCACCCTAACAAATTCCCCATCAAAAGCCCAAACCTCTATGGGCTTTTCGGCAGCATAGGGAAAAGCTCTTGGAATCGAGACAAGCTTGTATTCAAGATGAACCTCCTTTAGATTACCTTTCTTGCCCTTCACTGGAACAAAGCGGTAAGGAAGATTTTCGATTAAACATTCTTCGTAAACTCCATCCAAAATGCTGTGAACTTCGTTGCTTTGAGTTTTTTCAACTTTAATTGGCTTAAAAACTTCCAAATCTACCAAATCATCTGAAGCCCCAAGATAGAGAGGTCTTTTTGGATTGTTTAGTGCTTTGTGGATTTCTTTTATTTTGTTTTCCTCTCCAACTAAGTATATCCAGTAGCTTGGTCTTACAAGAAATTCTTTGTGAACTGGAGATGATGGGAATGTTCTCAGGTATCGTATTTCCTTGTTCCTTTTAATAAACTTCAAAAGCTTTGCCATTTCTTTGTTCTTTTGAGACTTTCCATCGGGTTTAATCCCTATTTTGAACCACTCTTGAATTTCGAAGCTGTCCCTTGGCAAACCCAAAGCGTTTGCAATTAGGCCCCTAATGGTGGTAAAAGGGGGCAGAAGATACGTTAAAGATAACGCTGTGGTCGTTGGCTTTCTAAAGCTTACAAAGTAAATCCCTTCAACCCTGAACTTTAAACCGAGCATAGGAAGCACCTTAGAGTTTTGCCTCTTGTAAATAAGCTAACGCATCTTTTATTGCTTCATCTGGAGTTCTGACCTTCAATCCTAACTCAGCGAACACTTCTCTAACTTCCTCCTCATTATCAAGCAATCCCGGAAGAAGCCCAACAAATATCTTCGAGGAGTATTCCTTTACATCCCTGACAACTGCTTTAAGTCTCTCGACATCAAGTTTTCCATCTTTGAATTCTATTGCCTTCTGTAAGCGATGAGAATATATGTTCTGGAAGGTTATGATAACGAAGTCTGGTGTAAAGTCAGTTAAGAGGCGTGCCTGCTTAGAGTAATCGGTCAAAACCCTCAAGGCTTCAAGTACCTTGGAGATTCTCTTTTTACGCTCATTCTCGTCAATGAAGTACTCAATTTTTACCTGTCTGTCTTTAATTTTCTCCTCTCCTCCAACTCTTTGGACATCAATAGCTATGCCCACTTTGTACATGTTTACGCCAAGTTCAACATTCACTATATCTCCCTCAGCTTTTTCTGTTCCTCTATGTTTTCTTGTGAGGAAATCGATAGTTGAATTTTCATCAAAGGGTAAGAGTCCAATGGCTGGAGACACTTTTACTGGAGAAACTCTGGTATTGGCTCCTTTTTCTTTAATAGTCTTCATGTAACCAAATAAATCGCAAGCGATACATTTCTTGGGTTCTCCACAGGGTTCTCCTTTATCATCTGGAACGCACATGAACTCCCCCTCGGCCAAGTTTCTTCTGATAGCTTCTTTTATGTAGTATCTCATAGCCTGCCCAGAAACGTATGGATACTCAATCCCGTTCTTTTTGAACTTCTTTACATCAATTAAGTTGCTTTCACCTTCTCCAGAGTTCAGGTTAGTTAAGTCTGTCTTAGAAAGCCAAACTATCTCAATACCTTTCATTGGTTTCCGCCTCCCTGCTTCAGCTTTTTAACAGCTAAATACATTGAGGAATAAACAACTAAAAGGTCTCTAAGCTCCTTCCAAATGCCTTCATTCTCTTTGACTAACACTACAAGTTCATCAAGTGCCGTTGGCTTTATTCCTCTAAGCTCCTCTTTTTCTAATCCGGCCATCTTTCTTGATATTTCTCTTAAAACACTCCAAAATTCCTCCAAGTTTCTTGTCTTGTCAAGTTTATATAGCAAAGAGGGGTTTTCAACGCTCAACTTTGCCACAATGTTTCCAACACTTCTAATCACGTCGAGTTTTTCTTTTGGTATTCCCACCTTTCTCCACCTCCAAAAATAAATCAACTCCTCAAAAACAGCACGAGCTTTGGAGGAAAAACTAACAAATCCTCCTTTTCTTGGGAGTAAAAGCTTTGCAAACTCCCTGAAATTATCAAAAAGGAAAGCCTTTGCCAAGCCTTCCCTGAGCTCGTTTGTAAAGTTCCAATCTGTTTGATAGCCTTTCTCTGTTCTAACATTAAAGAACATCCCTCTAAGCATTTGATAGGGTAGCTGGTAGTTTTTAATGAGTTCATTTAGAACATTTAAAAGCCCTTCATCAATCTTTATTGTTTCAAGCTTAACATTCTTGACTTTTCCAAGTGGGATGTGTAGGATTGCCCACTCTTGGCATGCATTTTCATTTGCGTTTTGGATGAACTTCTCGTAAAATGCCAAAAGTGTCGTGTATTCTCCAGGCGTGTTTTCAAATTCATTCGAATGTGGTTTTACAACCAAGTTAGTATAGCGGCCACTTTTATTTAAAATTCCTGAATAAAGCGTAGATTCTTTAAAAAAGTTTAATTCTTTTAAACTTTCAAACATTGGCAAAAAGAGATATGTCATCTTATCATCCATCACGGTTCTATAAACCAATGCATCGTCTGTCCACTCAAGAACTCCCAGTAAGTAACAGAAAGGACATAAATTCTTATGGTACTCTGGCAAAGAAGTTAATGTCCTGACTCCACTTAGACTCTTGGTTTTTGTTACAAGTGGATAAACAGCCTGTTTTAGCTCAAAACTTTTTTTATAAACTCTTCCACACATTATACATCTTTTTCTTTCTTTTTTGTGTTTATCAAAAGCAAGTTCAAGAATTTTTGGGAGTTCACTCCAGTTGTAGATTTTTTCCTTTAGTTTAACAATCCCTCTTTCCTTTTTACCCTCTTGAAGCAAAATAAAGTCTTTTTTAACTTCCTTTTTTGTTCCTGTCTTCTTATCATCTTCCATCACTATCATGTTTTTATACTTGTGTTGAATTTCTGAGATCAGTGCCTCTTTAAACTTCTCAAAATTCTCAAAGCTAAAGGAAAGTTTTTCATGTGTTAATTTGATCTCTAACTCCCCTACTTCCTCTTGAACCTTATTTAGGATACGGTAAAAGTTCTCCAGACCATTATCCATCCAAAAGTCATGGTAGATTTGTATCTCAAATTGGAAGTTATTGCTCTCATCCATCTTCATTCATCTCCCGTAGCCTTCCATAGCCAAGGGCTGTTTTTGCTCCCACTCCAGATTCTTCCAGAGCGGATATGAGAATGTCCCTGGCTTTGTCGAGCAGGCATACACCTCTTTCGTCCCTTGGAGCTATGGCGAATTGGAACACTATCCCTTCAGGAACGGTCAGGAAGAATATTGGATTTGGTTTATGCCAGTCTCCGGGGGCTTTTTCAACATTATTTTTCAAATCATCGTCTTTTGCGGAGTAGTAGGGCTGATAATGAGGGTTCATTATGTCGAGCTCTAAGATTGATTTATCTTTGAGCTTACTCGGAACGGGAAAGGCGTCGAAGAATATTATCAGCCCCTCTTGGTTGAGGGTTCCGAAGATTTTTCTCAGCTCCTCGAAACTGACTTCCTCATCGTTGAGCTTGAATGTTAAATTCTTGAGAGACTCAATCTTGCTATCATCTGGTTCTTCAAATTTCTGCTGGATTATTCCAGCTAATTTGAAAAAGTCAACCTCATCAAACGTTTTGCTTAATTCATCTTGA
>CAZAPD010000112.1:0-2768 GCA_964487115.1 uncultured Thermococci archaeon
ATGAATTAATGTTCACAGTTCAGCTCGGAACTGTTAACATTAATTTCACTCTGGACATATTTGATGTAAGCCCACATATCTTGTGTGTTATTCTCCAATTCTCACTCAAAATTAGTACGAAATAAACAATATTGAAGAGGAAGATGAGTTTATCCTCGATATAACCCATGCCTTCAGGCACATACCTTTTATGGGATTTCTGGTTCTACTCTATGCACAGGAAGTCAAAAATGCAAAGATAAGAGGAGTTTATTATGGTGCATTTGAAGCAAAAATCAATGATAAAGCCCCTATTTTTGAGCTTAATGGACTTCTCGAATTAACAGAATGGCTTTATGGTGTCAGAGAGTTAAAGCTATATGGTAGGGGTGAAGGTTTCATAAAATCCATCCAGCGAAAAAACGTTCCTAAACATCTAAAGCAATATCCGAAGCATATTAACAAAATGTTGAGGTATCTGCAACTTAATCAGGTGCCAGCTTTTATGCGAGAGTCCCAAAAAGCCAAACAGGGATATGCACTATTTGAAAAACAGGCGATGAAACATCTGCCTCCTATAATACCCATCCTCTCTGAAATTGAAAGATTGACTGAATTTGATGGATGTACTGTTCTTGACAAGGCCTGTCTGAAAAAACAAATAGAGGTTATTGAATACCAGCTTGAAAAAGGCATGACGGCAAATGCACTCGAACTAATGAGAGAATGGATTGTAAACGCTGTGCTGTATCTTCTCGGGAGCGAAGAGTGGTTAGAGAGGGATAAGAGAAAAGAGGCTGAAGACGCTATCAATTGGTTTCATGTGAAGCTGATGAAAAGACCATGGAACAAAGAAAAACCCCGCCATGTAGATATCCTACGGAAAGAGCCTACGATGGACAAACTCATCAAACTTTGGGATGACGTAACCAAAATAAGGAACTCCATAGCACATGCAGGCATGAATAAGAATAATCCCAATCCAAAAACTATTGAAAAAAGAGCGAAAAAAACTTTGATGGAGATTAGAAATGTTCTTGAGGAGCTTCAGCCAATTTCATTTCTTCTGATAATCTAAATTATCATTTCATCTTTTTCCGGTTCTGCTCCTAAACATAAAAAACTCAATAAAGCCCGGCTTTTTACACCATATATACAGATTGAATCCTCATTTTCATTTATTAAACGGTTTAACCGTTTCATGAGTTCTTTCAGCTGTCTATCCGTGAGTTCACCTTCAAAGACACTTCTCTGTTTCCAGTATAAATACTGCTTGAGAATCTTATGCACTTTGCCAACCCTTGAGGTATTAATATCATACACGACAATATAGTACATGGTCACCACCACGGCTTAAAGGCTTTATACGATTTTTTCCCTGTAAAGTGGTATGAGAAACGCTTTGCTTCATAATCCATTATCGAAAGATATGAAACATTTCTTTTTAGTTTTGAGCTATATACCGTGGTGGATAGAGTCCGATTCAGCTCTTTGACGAACTTTCGCCGTCCTTCTGGATTTAAATAAACCCCTCCGTTCTTCTGGGATTTTACAAAATCCTGCCTCTTTATAATGCCCTTGTTGATAACCCTCTTTATGGTTCTCATAACAAGGAGCGGCTTAAAGGGCTCACTTAAATCCAAGGTCAGTGAGAATCTACTCTCCATGGGCTCGTGGAGAAAGCTTATATCCGGGTCAAGATTTGCTTTAATGATGGAAGAGAGCATTATGCCATATAGAATGACATTTCCATAGCTTATCATGGCGTTTACACCATCTCTCGGAGGTCTTTTGGTTCTTTTTGTAAATTTCATTTTAATGACCTTTGAGAATAGTTGATAGTATTCACTCCACAGCCTTGCTTCAGACCCTCTGAGCTTTTCTATTGATGAAGCTGCAATTTCAACTTTTTTAAGGGCAGACACATCGATTTTTGAATCCCTCAATGACCTCAACATGCTATTCCTTATTCCGTAGATAATCTGCTGTGCTAAGTACCCTCTTTTACTACCATCGAGATAGTATTGTGCTTGAGCTATCTTCAACTTTCCGTTTCCGGCTTTTTTAGGTAGAAAGGAGCCTTTATACCTACCGTCAACAGTGTAAAAATGAACAGGGATTCCTTTCACTGAGACCAAATCCACAGCTCCCGAGGTCAATGTTACAGAGCCCATGCAGTGTATCTGGGAAACCTGTGCAATTGGAATTGTCTTTTTTAGATTTTCTCCTGAAAAGCAAAGGGTATTGCCCTTCCTGCCCAATTTCCCATGCTTAGTTATAAACAATGGCTTAGGCATAAGGCATCACACTATCGAGTTCCTCTGAAATCTGAATTCCAATGTAGCATTATTCATTAGGCAATGATAATCTCCGCAACCCCAAAGAGGTCTGAGTTTGTTACACGGCAAATAACACTACTGAGTCCTTCTGAAACGTCAAAAAGGCAAAAGACGATTATTATATCCTCTATGTTCCGAAGCGACCATACTACTAAGTCCCTCTGAAACCCAGAATTGACAGGAGGTAGGGTAAAATGGCAGGTGGTATGAGCTTAGGCGACCATACTACTAAGTCCTTCTGAAACCCGAAAAGGTCAATAAGGCCGTTATTCGCCAATTGGAGCGGTTGGGGCGACCATACTACTAAGTCCTTCTGAAACTTGCTCAGACGCTCAGGGCGTTTGAGTTCTGGCTGAGGGATCATGAGGCGACCATACTACTAAGTCCTTCTGAAACAAGCTCTATGTGGAGCTTTCAGCCCCGGCGGTGCTTGAACACCCCGAAGCGACC
>CAZAPD010000113.1:0-5392 GCA_964487115.1 uncultured Thermococci archaeon
ATGGATCTGGTGCTGAGCCTACATTATTTGGATATTGGATATTTGAATTACCACTATCATCCGATGTCCATGCAGGCACACCATAAATTTTGTTGTATTCATAATCCAAGTATTGTATTTCATAGTCAGAAGTAGATACTAGGGTATTCCAATCTTTTCTTGCTTTTTCTTTGTTGAATTTTAATTCCATTTTCATTGGGTATTTTCTCCCGTTCATGTCTTTTAATCCTATTGCTTTCCCATTTCCAATATCAATGCTGTAGGTTAGTGCTCCATAATAAAGCAGTCAGCTTTAAAGAGTTTAACTTCCAAAACAAAAATAAATTAATAAAGAAGAAGTAAACTAAAATTCAACAATTATTTTAAAATTTAAAAATTTTACAAAAATCAATATTCAAAATCCCAGAAAGTGAAAAATACTGAAAAGTTTTAAAATGGAGAGTACCGGCGTCAACTGGGTCGTCACTGGAAGCCTCGGCTTTGCGCTCCAGGGGATTCCAGTTGAGCCTCACAATATCGACATTCAAACGGACAGGGGAGGTGCCTATGAAATTGAAAGCCTGTTCTCGGAATTCATGGTAACTCCTGTGAAATTCCGCGAGAGTGAGAGAATCCGCTCGCACTTCGGTGTGCTGATGATTGAAGGCGTTAGAGTTGAGATAATGGGGGACATCCAGAAAAAAGTGGGCGGTGAATGGGAGCCGCCGGTGGATATAAACAAGTACAAGCGCTTTGTGGAGATTGAGGGCATGAAAGTTTCGGCGCTCGACCTTGAGTACGAGTATGGTGCATATCTCAAGCTTGGCCGTGTTGAGAAGGCAGAAATGCTGAAGAAGTTTCTGGAAAAAGAGCTACCCCTCAAACATGGCAAGCCATAAATCTTTTCTTTCCATGTGCATGAAAATGAAAGTCAACGAAGACCCATCTGTAAGATTTACATATCTGGAATAAATCATAAGGCAGTAGGAATCCAGCTGAAACGGAACATACCAGTATGTGAATGAACCAACGACGATGCTGTTTTTATAGATTCTGAAGTCAATCTCCTGTCCGCCTGTCGTGGTTGTGTTTGGCTGTCTCCAGATGATTTTGTAGCCCCCAATATTCTTCTCTCCAGATAAACTAACATTCCAGATGCCCAAAACCGCGTATCTGTATTCCTTTTTACCCAGTTTGAGTGTAGTTTCGTTGAGTACAGTAATGTTCAGGTATTTCAGATTGTTCTGCAGATTAACGGGTTCCTTCAACTCTGTGTTGCATTTTCCAAGACTTTTCTGTGCTTCACTGAGGAATTTCATGATCTCTTGAGTCAAACCTCCGGAAGAAGAATAAGTTGAAGTGTTAATTGAGGCTTTATTTATACATAAAGAGGATAAAGCCACCAAGAGAACTAAAAAAATTGAAAAAGATTGCATCATTTTCTCACTATCCATTGATAATCACCCGCATACTATTCCATTCTGATTAGTTTATACTTCCAGATACCACGTTATTAAGGAGATCACTATAGGGCAGGTATCTTCATTATTGTGAGTAATGCTATCGTTATAAAATCTTTTTTGATAGTCCAAGGTAAACAGAAAATTTATATATTCTCCTTACGTATTGTTTGATATATCACTTGAGGTGATATGCTATGCCAAGAAAACTCCTTCCTATTTTGTTTGTAGGATTAGTCTTGTGTGGGATGATATTTACCTTCCCACAAGTAACCGCAGGAGATAGTCCAGCATATCCAAATGGAGATCCACAAACATGGGTGATATATCAGATAGTAATTGACCGCTTTTACGACGGTAACCTTTCAAATGATAATCCAGCAGAAAGTCCCGGACTTTACGACCCAACTCATCAGAACTGGAAAATGTATTGGGGTGGAGACCTTGAGGGAATAATAGATAAGTTACCATATCTTCACGAGCTTGGAGTTAATGCAATCTGGATCTCCCCAGTCTTTGATAACATAAATGTGGCGATTAATGGAAGTACGGGCTATCATGGATACTGGCCACAGGATTTCATGAGAATAGAGGAACACTTCGGAACTTGGAGTATCTTTAAAAAGCTGGTTGAAGATGCAGCTGCATATAATATCTCAATAATAATAGACTTTGTCCCCAATCACAGTAATCCAAATGATGCCGGTGCGTATGGAGCTCTCTATGAAAATGGAACATTTATCACAAACTATACTCTTGATGCACAATATGCAACCCTCAACACTGTGACTCAGAGTGTTTCATACATATACAACCATAATGGAGGCATTACAGACTGGAATGACAGATGGCAGGTTCGTTATAAAAATCTCTTCGATCTTGCGGATTTTAACCAGCTGAATCCTTGGGTGGATAGTTATCTAAAGAACGCAACAGTACCTTTTCTAAGAGATGGTATTGAAGGCATAAGACTTGATGCAGTTAAGCATGTGGAACCAGGATGGTTAAAAACTTTTGCTGATTATGTTTATGCACGGAAGAATGTGTTTATGTTCGGGGAATGGTATCAGGGATTTAATGATGAAATGTATTGGGACATGGCCCATTTTGCAAACACAAGTGGAATAAGCCTGATAAATATCCCTCTGCAACAAGTGTTGGTTAATACTCTCGCGTATAACAGTGAAAGTATGATAGACTTAGCCAATGCTGTTACCAAATACACCCATGATTTTATGTGGCAGAATAAACTAACTCTCTTTGTAGACAGTCACGATGTTCCTCGATTTCTATCTCTCAACGATAATCTTACACGCTTTCATGAAGCCCTTGCTTTCATAATGACTGCCCCAGGTATCCCAATAATCTACTATGGAGATGAACAGTATCTACATAATGACACAGTTAATTCCTTTGGACAGGTAGGTGGAGATCCATACAACCGCCCTATGATGGACTCATGGGATACAAACACAACAGCATTTAAGCTCATTCGTACACTATCTGTTTTAAGGCATTATAATCCAGCGGTCCCCTATGGCCTCATTATAAACCGGTATGTAAGTAATGATGTCTATATTTATGAACGACAGTTCTTCAACAATGTTGTAGTGGTTGCTATAAACCGTAATCTAACAACCCCATACTACGTCTCCGGAGTCTATACATCCCTACCAGATGGATATTACACTGACTACCTTGCTGGTCTTCTGCATGGTGTAAATATTACAGTCAGCGGCGGCTATTTCTCCGTGCAACTCCCACCAGGGTCTGTCTCAATTTGGGAGTACAAAGCAACACCAACTGGGCCATGGGTCGGTGCAATAGATCCTGTCATGGGAAGAGCAGGAAATAATGTTACAATAAGTGGAGAAGACTTCGGCACTGTGCCGGGTCAGGTTATTTTCACTAATGGATATTCTAACTGGACTGCCAACATTACTTATTGGAGCGATAACAGCATAGAATTTGAAGTTCCAAGTGGAGTTATCCCGGCGCTTAATAACAATTATGTCCATGTTATCATTAAACGCGCTGATGGAGCGGTTTCTAATGCGATAGCTTTTGAATATCTCTTGGGCAAACAGGTTCCAGTTGTCTTTGAAGTTACAAATACTTTAGGTACTCCCCTACAGACCACTCTTGGAGAGTATCTCTGGTTAACAGGTAGTGTTCCTGAGCTTGGATATTGGAGTGCCAAGACATCAAAGGTCGTAGGTCCAATGCTATGTCCGGCATGGCCAGATTGGTTTGTGGTTGCAAGTGTTCCAGCAGATACATACATAGAATTTAAATTCTTAAATGCTCCGCTTGGTGGAGTTGGCATATGGGAGCCAGGCCTCAACCATGCATATTTAACACCAGCTAAAGGAATTGGCTATATTGTTGTTTCAGCCAACTGAAGTTCAGCTGATTTATATTTCCCTTTTTAAATTTCTCTCGCTTGTATTCCATCACAGCTGGACAGTAGCGTAATTCTCTGTCTCATATAATTAAACTGTCAGAAGAATTGGACCTCTTTAATATGATCCATTTCTGTGAAGTGCCATGTATCCCTCCTCGTTGCCGTTCTCGCACTGCATCTGCCCTCAGGAGGCTGAAAAATGAAGGCCACGCTGTGGGTGGTGTGAATGAGGGGGCTTGAGGTTTTCTACTCTAAGGCTCTGAGATACTTCGAAGAAGCCGAGGGAAGCGAAGATGAATTTAAATGGTTCGTTGGGGCAAGGCTCATGTGGTTCGGCCTCTACAGAAACGAGGTAAGGCTCAGGCTGAAGATGATTGAGGAGATCTCCATGCGGATTCGCGGAAGGGTTCTTGATGTTGGCTCGGATGCTGGATTCCCAGCGCTGGTGATGTTTCTCTCCGGGAATACGAGTGAGGTAATTGGCATCGAAACTACATGGTAGAATTTTCCAAGAGACTGGAAAAGTACGCCTCAAACCTGCACTTCGTTGAGGGCGACTTTTTAGAGAGAAAACCTGAGCTCGGGAAATTCGACATGGTTGTCTTAATGTACATCCTCCATGACTTGGAGCCAGAGCCCTTCCTAAAACGGGCTCTTGAAGTCCTCAAACCGGATGGAACGGTTATAATAACAGATTTTAATGTTAATGAGCTCCGGGACAGAGTGAAGAGGTTTGCTCGCGGTAATGATCTAACCATGATTGAGGATGACACCCAAGGAAGGGCACACACCCACGAAAAAGAAACTGATGCTTTCCTGCTCGTTATGGGCTCATAGTTGATGGGATAAAAGTCTTATACCCTGAACGAGAGCATCAAACATGAAGAATCGTTTAAATGTAGCCCTGCTCCTGATACTCCTCGCTAATGTCCTCAAGAAGTCGCCGCTTTATCTTCTCCTGTACTTTATTGTATTCGCTCTTTTATCACGCAGGGAGTGGAAAAGCCTTCCAGCTCTCATTGGCTGGGCAATCCTTATAGGCTTTTTAGCAGAGTTCATCGGAACCCATATCTGCCTCCCTTTCGGCTGTTACGAGTACGTTAATCTTAGACCCCAACTTTTTGGTGTCGCTCTATTTGTTCCCCTCGCATGGGCAATCTTTGGGTTTATCTCATATCTAACAGCATGTCGCTTTTTTGAGCACAGAATAAGTAGGATAGTCTTTGCATCTCTCTTAATGGTCATTCTTGACCTTTCGATTGATCCCATTATGACCTCATGGAATGCCTGGGTCTGGAAGACCACAAGTTCAATGAACTGGTTTGGGATTCCATGGACGAACTATCTGGGCTGGTTTACAGTGTCTTTAACGTTCTTCTACCTGTATGAGCGTCTTTCAAAGGGCAAAATTGAGAGAGGAATTTTAAAGCTCGGCCCTCCAGTTTACCTTCTGGAGATGCTCACATTCATGGTCTATGCCCCAAGAAGCGTGAAAACCCCCACAACAATTGCGTTTTTGATCTCCATCGCTGTGGTTCTCCCGCTGTAT
>CAZAPD010000114.1:0-26950 GCA_964487115.1 uncultured Thermococci archaeon
AAGAAAAGGAACCGAGATCAGATCCCTACACCAATGTCCTCAGCAATGTCTGGCAGGTCTAAAGCGATGAGTTTAACCTTTGTTGGAATTCCATCTCTGCTCCAGCCTCTGGCCTGGTAGTATTCATCGAGCATTCTGTCGAGCTCCCATGGTGGCACATGCAGGCCTTTGCTGAGTCCCTCTGGGATTGGCTCCCACATGACCCTGTACGGGAGCGTATCGTCCTTTCTGCTGAAGCCTTCTCTGACGTTGAATGCTCTGGCAATATTGTATATTCTCTCGCCTATAACCATAAGCTCTGCTTCGCTCATCTTCATGCCTGTAACAGCTTCAACCAGCTCAGGGAAGCCTTCAAGGAAGTACATGTGCCTCGAGAACTTACAGACACCTGTAGCATCATAAATTGCCATGAGGTTCTCATGGAAGGCAATCTCGAATCCCTTGTTCTCACCCTTGGTCCTATCAATGTTGCTGAACTTCCACCATTTTCCAACAAGTTCTGTTCCATAGGCTCCAGCTGTAAGATGATCAGCGCCCCTAACGCTGACGGCAAAGGCCAATGCCATACCTTTGATACCTCTGACATCATAAGCCGGTGGCTCAAGGCCTTTAACATGCATGGCAAACTTCCAGCTGTCCTTACCGAGCCTTTCGCTGGCTTTCTTAACACCATCAGCAAGGAGCTTTCCAAGATTGCCCTCTCTTAGTGCCATCTTCCTGAGAGTTTGAACAGCGGCATCTCCATTTCCAAAGGTAAGTTCTAATCCATCGGTGTCCTCCTTTGTGAGCAATCCTCTCTCATACGCCTCCATTGCCCAGGCTATTGTAACACCGGCGGAGATTGTATCAAGGCCATATTCATCAGCGATCTTGTTGAGATATGCGACTGTCTCAAAGTCTTCTATCTCAAGCACACCACCGAAGGAATAGAGGGTCTCATACTCCGGACCATCGACCATGAAGGTTCCCCACTTCTTGCTTTCGACCTTAACATACTGGGAGCATGGTTTGTTACACATTGGGCAGGGTCTCCTTCCAACTCTGTACTTTGGAGCCCAGAAATATGGATCAATACCAATGTGCTCTCTGCCCTCCTCCTTGGCCTTTTCGTAGGCCTTCTTAAAGAAGCCCATCTGCCAGTTTCTTGTTGGGAATGTTCCTCTTTCCCTGTTCATCCAGTCGAGGAACTCACCGCTTCCATAGTCCATATCGGCTTTCGTAGCAGGGTGATCCTTAAAGACCATCGCCCATTTCTTGATGAGCTCACGAAGCTTCTTATCATCTGCTATGGGTAGCTTCTTGCTTCCTTTGATGAGAATTCCCTTGAGTTTCTTACTTCCCAAGACTGCTCCTGGACCACCTCTTGCTGCCTGCCTCTCGTCTGTCTCAATGATTGAAATAAGGCTTAGTTTTTCACCTGCAGGTCCTATAAAGGCTGTTGCATAGCCTTTGTACTTCTCAAGGGCTTTCTTTCTGGCCTCACCTGTCGTCAGGCCCCAGTATTCATCTGCAGGTTCAAATGTCACTTCGTCATCGTTGATAACAAGAATAACGGGCTCTTCACTCTGGCCTTCAATGATGAGCATATCATAACCGGCTCTTCTCAGCTGAACACCAAGCTCGGCCCCCGCCATAGCCCTGCCGTAGCCTCCTGTAAGCGGGCTCTTGAAGTTAAATGCTGTCTTTGAACCAGTCCCAATCCCAGTATCAACAAAAAGGCCCGGGGTGATAATCATCTTGTTCTCTGGACCAAGAGGGTTAGCCTTAGCCGGAACTTCGTCATAAAGTACTCTTGTTCCAAAACCAACTCCTCCAAGGTACCTCCTTGGAAATTCCTCTGGAAGAGGCTCAATTTTGACTTCTTTTGTTGTTAAATTTACCCTCAGAATCTTACCCCAATAACCACCCTTAGTATCCATATCAAGATCACCTCGAAAGATTTTCGATTGGAAAGATATAAGGCCTTCGCAAAAAAAAGCGTTTTACCCAATAAATTGGATTAAGCTAAGTCATTAACATATCAGAGGAAAGTTTATTTGGGAACTCACACATTTTCGTTGGGGGCGGTCTTATGAAAAAGAAGTTGATGGTATGTAGGAACTGTCTATGGTTTGGAGTTATTGACTCATACTTTCCAACACAGGGCATCTGCAGAAAGCATATGATGACAACTCACATGAATTCAATATGCGAAGATTGGGCCCCTCTCTGGGATGATGGGAATGGAGATAGCAGAAATTAGAGGGCTGAACCTTAAAATTCCAGAGAATGCATGGTTCAGTTTTTTCAATACGCCTTATGCTGGTCACAGACTGGGGACTGCAGTTGATGTTTATTTTCCAGACAAAGCCCTCTTTCCTTTTGAAGAAGGCAGAGTAATAGAGATAAGAAAGATTAGGACTCCTCGATATGTTCCGGTTAGGGAGGATTATCTAATCATCATTGAGGTGGATAATCTCTGTCTCAAAGTGCTTCATGTGATGCCTTCAGTAAAAATAGGAGAAAAACTCAGTCTCCATGATGAGATTGGTCCCATGATTGTTTCTGGATTCTTCAGGCCATGGAGCGATAAACATGCGCACTTTGAGCTGAGAGACTGCAGGGATAGGTATAGGGCGAGAGGAGGTTTTTTAATGTATCCCAAAATCCTCAAGCTTGTACCAGCTGTGAGGGGAAATGAATTTGAAGTTGTGGAGAAAAACTCCTGCTATCTCTGGCTGGAAGCTGTAAAGACAGGAAGGAAAAATCTGACACCCCTTGAATTCAATGGGATTCCGGTTGAGGGTGGTCTGCCTCACTATCATTATGGGGCGGTTTTTAGTCATGCTAAAGAGATTGAGGTTTTTGGTCTGAGCCTGCCAGCTGAAAAGGAGCTTCCAAACGGAATAAGTTTGTTTAAATCACACTTTCGGGTTCTGGCCAACGAACAGGAGGTTAAAGGAATTGGAATCTACTGCAATCAGAAGAGGATAAAACTGATCGGGGGAAATTTTGAGGAAGGAGATGTCGTTGAGATCAAATTAGGGAGACTCATTTCTTAAACACCCTGATATCGACCACAACATGCCACACGCCGGGAGCATAGCGTTTTATTATCAGTTCTCTAAGCTTCTCTGCTTCGTAGCCCTCTTCTCTTGCTATCTTTCGGAATGTCTCGAAAGGTTCCCTTGGCATCAGCTTCTCTGGGACAGTGTTGTGGTAATGGATTATCGCCTCTTCCTTAGCTATGCTTAATGCTTTCGGTATGAACTCGGCCGTTCTGATTACATAACCCATCAGAACTCTATCCGCTATATTTTCGCCTGGAAATTCACGATTGTCGATGTTGTATGCCGTCATCCTATCCTGCACCCTATTGAGTTCGATGTTCTCAACGAGAAATTTGAAAGCATAGGGGTTCTTTTCAATCGCAATCACTCTGGCTCTGCAGTGCTTTGCTACTGGAAGGGAGAGATGCCCAATTCCAGCAAACATATCAACAACCAGCTCGTTCGACTTTGCTATGCCCGCCATCCTGATTCTCTCTTTAACATTGGCAGGGGAAAACATTATCCTCGATACATCAAGTTTGTAGAGAATACCATTCTCCTTGTGGATCGTCACGGGATCATGTCCGTAAATTATCTCGTAGTGTGGCTCTCTGAACTCCCCGAGAATCCAGCCTTTTCTCAGGACAGTTTTAACTTCAAGAATTTGGGCATAAACCTCAGCGATATCATGTTTATAGGGCAGGAGCTCCTCCCTCAGAGGAAGTATCAGAACATCACCAATTTGAACCCAGTGCTTGGGGAGTAATTCAACTAATCCCAAGGGAATTTTTTTACTCAGAATTTCCTTTATTCGGGGTTTTATCATTCTCGTGCTTTTTTTGGACATCAAAGGAAAATTTGAGGAGGATTTAAAAATCCTTCTGCTCCCATAGAGAAATTGTTAGCTTTTATCATTTCGGCAAAAAGCGATTGAAAAAGCTTAAAAACCCCAAAGATAGAATATAGTTTGAGAACTTGACCGGAGGTAGAGTTGAACTATGGATGATGAAGGCTCGAGTAGTTGGTTGGGCAAACTGTTTAAATCAAAAAGAGAGGCTATTCTTGAGCAGGAAATTACGGAGGATGCATATGAAGATTTTAGGAGCCTTTTGATGCGGGCAAAGCCAGAGATAGATGGGGATATGCTACGTATCAAACTCCCCAACGGTGAGGTGGAGCTTAGAAAGGGAAAGCTCACTGTTAGGGCAAAAAATAAAAAAGATGCCGAAAAAATCTTGAGAAATCTACATCACTACGCAATGCCTCCCGGACTGTGGCCTGCATATGGTCTGAGCTACTCAATAAGAAGAAGCTCCATTCTCAGGAAGAGTAAAGCCTGAATTCAAAATTTCGGGTTTCTCCTTTCTCCATGATTCTTCCCCAAAAGTTTTAAGGCCACCTGCTTACTCCGTATAGGTAGCGGATGACGACCCTTGCCCAGTCTGAGTAATGATGACGTCGGTATTAGCTGACGCTTGGGCGGGGAGGCTCGCGGACCGATGAACCGCCCTCATTGGGGTGAATGAAATGTCAGGTGAGTTGCTTGAATTTTATGCCAGTGAAGCATTGACATGTCCTCGAAGGATATACTTCAGGCTTAAGGGCTACCCCGAAAGATGGCCAGAATTCATTAAAGTTAGATTGAATCAAGGCATTAAGACGCACGAGGTTCTTGGGGATATACTGAGAAAACGCTTCGGCTTTGAGCTTGAAAAAAAGATGATTCTACGCTCTCAAAACCTCGGATTTGAGATACACGGTAGAATTGACGCAATCAGAGACTTCCCAATTGAGATAAAGGGGAAAACAAGTCTTCCTCGACTGCCTCATGACTACCACCTCGCCCAGCTTACGATATATCTCAGATGGGCCGAGGCGGAGTACGGTTATCTATACTACGTTAAGCTTCATGATGAGCCCGCAAAGGTTATAAATGGCATTGATTTCTCCAGATTTCCGATAGTGAGGGGCAGGAACTTTAAGGCCTTTGAGATTCCCTATGACAGAGGCATTTTTAAAGATATTATAAAGCAGTTCTATACAATAAAAAAGCACTATGAGAAAGATAAACCTCCTAAGGGCTGGAACAACTTCATGTGCAAATTTTGTCCGTATTATTACCTCTGTTATGGGGAAAACGGGGTATGAGGAAAGTCAGGGATTAAGGTTTAAGTAAATTTCTCTCAAACCGTCTTCCACTTCAAACCGTTGTCCACTGAAGCCTCAATTTTTCCCTCATTATACAGCTTCGCTATGAATGCCCTCAGGGGGACGAGGTTTAACGCCAGAATCTGAGGAGTTGGGGATACATCAAAATATCCTGACAATCTATATGCGAGCTCATTAATGCTCCTGGGTTTTCTTAAAAGCTCTAAAATTCTTCTTTCCACCTCTTCAACCCGTTCAAAGTTGAAATCAAGGAGTTCCATCGCTTCTCTTCCTTTCACAACCTTTCCATGAGAGGGTATTAGTAGCAGTCCTTCATCTGCATAATGATGTAATTGTTTAATTGAATCTTTAAATAATTCTGGCTCAACCAGATAGGGGATACCAACTGTCTTGAGAACCCTTTCACCGAAGAAGCTGTCTCCTGCATAGAGAACTGCATTTTCTTCATCAAGGAAACCTGTCATTCCGGGAGAATGGCCGTTCAGCTTTAGGGTACTGAGACCAAATACAACATCATTCCACTCGAATATTCCGTGAACCTTAACTTCCTCCTCAAACTGCGACACCAAAAAACCCCTCGGAGCCTTTGAGCCGAAAGTCAGGATTTCTCTATTGAGGGGGCTTTCAATAATGCTGAACTCAAAGCGGTGGGCAAAGAGTGGAGCTCCCATCTTAGGGGCGACCTTAACATGATCTGCATGGCCATGGGTTGTCAGCTGGGCATGGATTTCCAGATTGAGCTTTCTCATCTCTCTCCTGAGATCCTTATGCCTCCCGCTCCCCTGACCGGGATCAACTATAACTGCTTTTCCATTGTAAATCTTGATCATGGTGGAAGGACTGCCCGGGTACAGATATAAGCCATCTCCAATCTTTCGTAATGCCAAGAAAATCACCCGGAAGTTATTTCGGGAGGAGCATTAAAAATCTATCGAAAGGTTAATCTTGGGAAAGGATAACTTTACATCGGGGGATGAAGGTGAAAATGGTTCTGATTGATGGAGAACATTATCCCGATGTAACGGCGTGGGCTGTGAAGAAGCTGGATAATGTATGCTGTGCGGTCTTCCTTGGAGGAAGTGAAAAGATTGGAGATTTAAGCGAGATTGAAAAAAAGATTGGTGTTAAACTCTATTACGGTCATAGTTATATTGATGCAATTGCTCAGGCTATAGCAGAGAACGAAATCCATGAGGTTGTTGACCTGAGTGATGAGCCGATTCTTACCTATGAGGACCGGTTCAGGATTGCTTCCTTTTTACTCGCCAATGGGATAGCATATATCGGGGCTGATTTCGAATTCAGGCCCAAAACTCTCCTGAGAATAAACAAACCCAGTTTAGCTGTTATAGGCACGGGTAAGAGGGTTGGGAAGACTGCCATCAGCGGATTTGTGGCAAGAACACTGAAAGAAATTGCAAAGCCTGCCATTCTCACAATGGGTAGAGGAGGGCCGGAAAAACCCGAAATTATCACGGGAGACAGGCTCGAAATAACTCCCGAGTTCCTGCTTAGCGTTGCGGGAGAAGGGAAGCATGCCGCGTCAGATCATTTTGAGGATGCTTTGACATCGAGGGTATTGACAATTGGCTGCCGACGCTGTGGTGGGGGAATGGCAGGCTTTTCATTCTTTGATGTTGTGGAGGAGGGAATAAAGATTGCAGAAAAACTTGAGAATGACCTTATTATTCTTGAGGGAAGCGGAGCAACACTTCCAGCAGTTAAGGCGGATGGCTATGTAACGGTTGTTGGAGCAACTCAGAAAATAGGCTTTGTGGGGGGTTATTTCGGACCATTCAGGATCAAACTTGCCAATTTAATTGTGGTCACCATGGCGGATCTAATAAGCAGAAGAAAATTGGAATCCATTAAACGGGTGATTTCAAAAATAAATCCTGAAGCAGAGGTTCATCTTACGAAATTTATACCCCGCCCTTTGGGTAATGTTGAAGGAAAGAGGGTTCTCCTTATAATGACTGCAAACAGGAAAGGACTGCAAAAGACAGCTTCATATCTGGAGGAGCACTACGATGTGGAGGTTGTGGCGTTTTCCGGCCATCTCTCAAACAGAAAAAAGCTTATTGAGGACATGAGGAGGTTCAGGGGTTATGATACCGTACTGGTTGAGCTCAAGGCTGCAGCCGTTGATGTGGTTACCAGAAAAGCACTGGAAGACGGCAAGAATGTTGTTTTTATGGACAATGAGCCTGTAAATCTTGATGATAAAAATCTAAGGGAAAGCATCCTGAGACTTGGAAATCGCATACTGGAGGGGCAGGGATGATAATTGTTGTAGATCCTGAAAAGAAAACAAAGCTTCCGTTTTCACGGGGGATACTGACGAGATCAATAACTTCGGCTGGCGTAGATGTAGGGATAGCATACTCAATAGCCACCGAGGTCATCAAAACGTTTTCAGAGAGGGGAAAGAAAATAGTAACGAAGGATGAAATTAGGGAGATAACATATCACAAACTACTGGATAGAGGCTTGAAGGATGAAGCAAGAAAGTATCTCTTCTGGCGCAAAATAAAGAAGGTAAAGTTTCCGATGATTCTTCTTATAGGAGGTACAACAGGTGTTGGCAAATCAACAATATCAACCGAGCTGGCATTCAGACTCGGTATAAGAACAACGATAGGAACAGATACAATCAGAGAAGTCATGAGGAAAATAATAGCGAGAGAACTCCTTCCAGCCCTGCACACATCATCATTCATGGCTCGTAATGTCATGAGCAAGATTCCGAAGGGAGTTTCACCTCTGATCTATGGCTTTGAAACACAGGTCAGGCATGTGGCTGTTGGGATAAATGCAGTTATTGAAAGAGCATACACAGAAGGATTTAACACTGTGATTGAGGGTATCCATCTTGTTCCCGGCTATATAGGGTTGAATGACAGAAGCTTTATGTATGTTGTTGCGGTAAAAAGCAGGAAGTCTCTTGAAGCAAGATTTTACGAGAGGGAGAGATACAGCCTGAGACCTGCGGATTATTACATAAGAAACCTCGATGCCATAATGGAAATACAGGACTTTATACTGGAACATGCTAAGGAGCATAACATACCTGTTGTGGAGAACGTGGAGCTTGAGGATACAATTGACAAGATTATGGGTGATTTGATGGAACGTGTTGCCGAGAGAATGAAGGAGAGGGGAATAGAGATTTAAAACTTAGCTCCATTTAACCTCAGTTTTTATCTTCCACACACCTAAAAGTTTTCCGGCATTCCAGGTTGCCTGAATCTGGAAGGCAACTATCATATTTCTGTAGATATCTATAACGTTGTATGAGTTTCCGAAGGGATTTCTATGGAGCTCCCAGCTTATTGAGCCTGCATTTATTATGGGAGTGTTCTCGATTTTGAGACCAAATGCATTACCCCCATGACCTGTCAGAACAAGATCTGCCCTTCTGGATGTTAGAAGCTTTAGGACATCTCCTCCATCCTCCAGAAAACCGATTTCTCTGCTCCTTGGGATGGGAATTATGTTGTGATGCATAACCACAACGGTGAACTTCTCTCTGAATTCCTCCAAATGCTTTTTCAGCTTTTCCTGCCCCATCCTCCCCACAAGACCTATTGGAGTCTCATACTGGGCTGAAAGTATTGGAATGAAAACAAAATCACCTGATTCCAATATTTGTGGCTCATCAAAGTACTCACGGAACAGATCATACCCGAGATAAGTTATATCGTTATGACCGGGAATTATGATCTTCTCGGCTTTAATTCTCTCATAAAATTCGTGAGCCACCTCATAATACCGCTCTATCCCGACATCCACGATATCTCCGCAGTGAATCACCAGATCAGGCTTTAGTTTCTCATTTATTGTTCTTATAGCATTTTCAAGAACCTTTCTTCTGAAATAAACCCGGTCAGAAACGTTGCTCTCACTCATCTGGACAATCCTCATTATCCTCTCTCCCCTTGGTATGAAGATCTTTGGTTTTAGCGCCCGGTATTCCTTTTTGATTTCATCCCCTGTAACTCTTCGTATCCTCACCTCTACTCTTCCATCATCATACATTTTTATGATGTTGTAGCTGTTGACATCTCCTCTCCGCGTTTTTCTGCATGAGGTGCATCCGGCATTGTCTATGATGAGATCCTCAGCCTTATAGATATTCGGCACATGTTTGTGACCACAGGTGTAGAGGTTAACCTCATGCCTCAGGAGCAGGTCAAGAACATCTCCTGCATTAAAGAGCACGTTTCTTTCTCTACCAGTATCAGGCAGGGGTAAAAGGTGGTGATGAGCAGCTACTATTTTGAGCTTTTTATGGGAGTATTCCTCAAGCTTTGCCTTGAGCCATTTGAATTTATACCCCCCCACCCGACCATCGCTTAAGTCGGGAATTGTCGAATCGAGCCAGATTATCACAAGATCACCGTTTTCATAGACCCCGTTTAGGGGGCCTATAAATTTTTCAAAGAGCTTGTATCCAACGTTTCTGGCATCATGATTTCCCGGAATCACGATAAGGGGCTTTTGGATTTTTTTGAGCAGATAGCTGGAATGTTCATATTCCTCCCTAAGCCCCTGATTCGTGACATCACCAGTATGGATAACAAGATCAAAATCGCTTCTGTTGATTTCATTTGCAATTAAATCGAACGCATAGGCTTTAAATGCCGCATCTGGAGTTATATGAGTATCACTTATGTGGGCTATCCTGATCATGTCCCATCACTCCACTGCTATGGCAGTTTCAAGCTTCCTCCTGCTAACATCCAGAAGATCCCTGAGGCTGAAAATACCTACAATTTCTTCATTTTCCTCTATCAGGATGTGTTTTATGCCCTTCTTTGCCATTATGTCCAAGACGTCTTTCACTGGGGTATTTATGTCAGCTGTTATCAGGTTTTCTGTCATTATATGTCTCACAGGAGTTGTATTTGGCAAACCGGG
The DNA here is from genome assembly GCA_964487115.1 of uncultured Thermococci archaeon. Taxonomy (GTDB): domain Archaea; phylum Methanobacteriota_B; class Thermococci; order Thermococcales; family Thermococcaceae; genus Thermococcus. The sequence continues at coordinate 10,119 of CAZAPD010000114.1, forward strand.
AATGACAACCCTGCGGATGATGTCGCTTTTTGTAAAGAAGCCTACAACTTTTCCTCCCTCAACAACAACGAGGGAACCTATGTCGAATTCAACCATTACTTCACAGGCCTTCTTGACACTGTCCTCTGGACTAACTCCTATAAGCTTCCGGGTCATATATACTTTAATAGGTGCATTTGTCTCCATTTTGTTACCTCCCTCAAATTTTCAGATTTTTAACTTCAAAACTCTCCTCTCCAAATGCTATATCGATATAAAAAGCTTCTCCATTCTCCACGGCTTTAAAGGGTTCGTTAGAGTAGAATTCAAAGGTTGAAGATGCAATTGCAAAAAGATTTTGCTTCCTCAATTTCAGCAGACGATAATAGTTCCATTCAGACTGGATATTCGCAAGTTTTTTTACCATATAGGCTGTTATAAATGCTTTAATCTTACCCTGCGGATCTATCATAAGAGTTGCAGTATTTAAAGCCGTGTTCACAGTTTTTTTGAGGTCTCTAAACATGACCAAAAGATTTTCTTCTGCAGTTCCCTTTAAAAATCTGCACAAATAAACTGCCGCAACAAAGCTGTCAGAGGCTTTTTTAAGCTGTCTTATGTCAAGCTCAGCTATATCAATTATCTTTTCTTTGTTTAAGTCTCCATTGTGAAGAAACCAGAAGCTGAAGCCTCTCCTACTCGAAAATCCAAATGGTTGCACATTGAAGAGATTTTTATCCCCTTGACTTGCGGCTCTTGAATGTGCCATGAATACTGTGAAACCCGAGAGTTTGTCCTTGAGCTTATGAACACTCTCATCTTGGAAAATTGGAGTCATGCTTCGGTAGTGCTCAATAATACCATTTTTCAGGAGAATATAACCCCAACCATCTCCATGCTGATTTCCACTGTGCCGTTTGGCCTTGTACGGGTCATCTTTTGATGAGAGGACAAATGCATCGAGGAGCTTTTCTATCTCGTAGCCACTGCCAACAGCAAAGAGAATCCTACACATGTAACCACCATAGGGATATGACACAGGAAATATAAAAAACTTCATCTAACTCTCTGCAGAGGTTGTGAAATAGCATCGTCTCTGGTGAAGTCATCCCTAACGGCAAGCATAGGGAAATATTTAAAGTTCTTGGAATAAAAATATGTGGTGCTTGAGATGCACGTCCTTGAGGATACAATAAAGGAAATATTACTCAAGATTCACACTCACAGAGAGCTTTATGTGAGAAATGAGGAAGCCGTAAAACAGCATTTAATCGGCCACATATTCAGGACCCTCGGGTGGGAATGGGATAACCCTTTTGAAGTCCGTCCTGAGGAGAAAACAGAAGATGGTAGGGCAGATTATGCTCTTATTCTCGATGGAAAGGTTTTTGCCTATGTTGAGGCTAAAAATCTTGGAATTAATATTGTAAAAAACGAAAAACCCCTGAGACAACTTGGCAGATACTGCTTCAATACAGGCGTTAAATATGGAATCCTTACAAATGGAGCAATCTGGGTAGTGTTAAAGGCTTTTGAGGAGGGTTCCCGACTTGCAGATAGAATTCTCCTGAAGATTAATTTAGAGCACGAACCTCCCGAACGGAGCGCTCTTAAGATTTCACTGCTATCAAAGGACAAGATTCATGAAGTTGAAAAACTTTCCACCCTGCTAAAAGCTTTTGAGCTCAGCTTTGATGGTCTCAGAAGAGCGGGCTTCAGTGATGATGTCCTCATTGACTATCTCCGTGCTGGCAGGAGCAACTTCATCTCTGTTGATAAGCTTACGGGGCTTGAAACTCCGAAAACCGTGTATGTAAATGATAATGGTTGGAAAGCCATCCCTCTAAGCGAGCAGAGCCTTCGTGGAGTTCTCCTTGCAGTTTTGATGTATCTCTACAACAGAAAAGAGGGAAGTGAGAAGGAAGAGATTAGACAGGTTTATGAGCATCTGCGTAGAATTCAATTGGAGCCATCGCAGATACTCTCCCTTTTGAAGACACTTGAGGAAGAAGAGAGTATAAACATCGCCGTAGAGCTTTAAATTACCTTCCAGAGTTCATCCGTTGGCGGTTGTTTCAGCACCCTCTCCTTTCCTTCCCTGACTATAATTCTTTTATGCTTTTCTTTCAGAAATTTTCCTATAATTTCCGCATCTATGCCTGCTCTTTTGAGGGTTTTCACAATCAGATGAGCATTTTCCTGTGTTGCGGCTATCATCAGTGCCCCCGAACTTATTAGAGCCAGTGGATCAAGGCCGTAAAACTCGCATATTTTCTTGGTCTCCTCAGCTATGGGGATTTTCTCATAATAAACCTCAAACCCTAAGCCTGAGGCTTCAGCCATCTCATGGAGACCGTTTGCAATTCCCCCTTCCGTGGGATCATGCATGGCATGAACACCAACATCAGTGGCAATAAGAGCATCTTCCACAACGCTAATGCGCCCCAAAAAGGCTTTTGCTCTCTCAACGAATTTTTTTCCAAATACCTCTTCTAACTCGCACTGTCTCTCACTCGCTATTATTGCTGTCCCTTCAATGCCTGCTCCTTTTGTCAGAATTATAGCATCTCCAGCTTTAGCTCCGTTTGACAGGACGACTTTCTCTCTTTTAACCTCTCCCAGCATAGTGCCGATTACTATGGGTTTTTTCAGCCCGGGAGTTACTTCTGTATGGCCTCCAACAACAGCAACTCCGAGCTTTCGGCAGTTGCTGTGAATCTCCATCATTATATCCCTTAAAAGCTCCTCACTGGAGTCCTCTGGTAGGAGAATAGTCACGAGGAACCATTTTGGTTTTGCTCCAAATGTTGCCACGTCATTGGCATTTACATGAACTGCATAGAAGCCAATGTTTTTCTCGGCACCGGTTATCGGGTCAGTTGATGCCACTAAAATGGTGTCATTAAATTCTATAGCTGCTGCATCCACCCCTAAGCCTGAGCGGATTATAATCCTCTCTCCTTCAGCACCGAGGTGATTAAAGACTAACTCTCTCAGCTTTTCAGGAGGAACTTTGCCGGGCAGCATGCTATCAGCCTTCAGACTTCCTCAAGCTTTTTCTTGACATCTTCTGTGTGTCTTTTTGTTTCTTCTAAGGTATTCCTAAGATTGGTAAGCTCAAGCTTAAGCTCGTTTAGTGTTCTGTTCATCTGATAGAATGCAAACACAACTATCACAATAAGGATTAGTCCCAAAGTTATGGAAATCCATCCACTTGGCGTTCCGAAGTAGGGTGCCATTTTTTCACTCCTCCTTCAAATTTTTTATAACCTCATTATCGACAATGAGCCTAAAAGGCTTTGCTTTATAGTATTTTTTAGCCCTTGGATCGTTTGGCTCTAAGCGAAGCTCACTTTCAATTAGGCCAGCTTTTTCGAGTTTTTTTAAGTGGAGATAGAGCAGTTGCCTCGATATGTTGAGGGTTTTGGCAAGCTCATACACATACCACTCTTTCTCGCATAGCATCTTTAATATCTTAACCCTAATCGGGGAACTCAAGGCATCTGCAATAGTGGTTATCTCCTGAATACTTCTCACCATTTTAATCACGTATTAAAATACTGACATAAGACAGAGCTATGTTACATAATCTGAAAAGAGAAATAAAAAGCTTTCGAATTAGTGCCTGAGTATCAGGTATATTAGCATGCCCAGCATTATAAAGGGCAGGAAGAGAAATATCAGCCGAACGAAAAGGAATAACATTCCAAATACCCCAAGACCCCACCACATCCAGCCAATCCCTCGATGTCTCATTATAGGACCGCCAAAGCCTCTGGGCATTTGTCATCCCTCCAGATATAACCATCCAACTATGATTTCATTGTAGTCAAGGGTTACTTTGATGCCGTATGGAGTTTGATATGCACTACCTATTTTTAGTTTGTCCAAGGGATAATCCCCTGCAATTTTCCCTATGTAATTACCATATTTGTCATTTAATTTCAAAATGGCTCCCTTTCTGGTTTCAAATTTCTCAATTTTGGTTTCGGCTAACAGCTTTAACGCATCCTCCTTAACTTCCTCCACATCAATTTCCTCGATGGGTAACTCTCCAAATTCAACAAAATGCCAAGCTTTAGCCTCCATCACCTTCCCCCCGTTGGAGTTAAAATAAAAAAGGAAAAGTTTCAAATGGCATGAGCGAATCTGTAGGCAAATCCTCTCATCCAGCGATATGTATTATAAAGCATCTGGCCTATCTCGCTGAGAGAGCTTCCATCTGCATGGGCTGTACTCTGGGAGTTCATCATGCCACGACCGCTCATCCTGCCATGCCCTCTCTGGACGGTTGCATCACCCATCTTACCATAACCATGACTGTTTGTGCTTGAAATAACCTCGTGATAGTAGTCCTCACTGATCACTTGGGGTTCATAGGTTATGCCATATCCCTCTAATGTGCTTGTAAATGCTCTTAGATGGTTTTCCGAACCTTTCATGAGATTCTCATAAACCTGCTGAATATCCGGATTGTCTGTTTTAGCCAGCCACTCTTCAAGATCCTTGATGTCAGTTTCTTCTATGAGGGCGCCTACCTTTAGGGCATCCTCAACACTTTGATTTCCCATCTCAACCAGCTGATTGTAAAGAGCCTGAAGCTCTGGATTAGTGAAAACTCCGACTTCTTCAGTTGCTGGATCTGTGAGATTGTACTTTTCAATTAAACTAAGCACCATGTCAGTGTGCATCTGTTCGCTCTGGGCAATGTTATTGAATATTGGAAGACCCCACTTTTCGTAGAGTGTTAAATAAACATCTCTCGCGAGCTTCTCTTCTTCTCTCATCCAAAGTAGGCCATCGATCTCATCTTGATTCAATTCTCCTGTGTATGTGCTCAAGTAGGATGTTGTGCTGGTGTTTTGACCCCTATCCCATGAAGTTGTCCATGGCGGCATTGCTGCAGCTACTCCAATTATCAGACCAAACACCCCAAGGGCAAGCAAACCCAATCCAAACATTTTTTTCTTTCTCATGTTTATCTCCTCCTTCATATGTAATTTCAATATTACATATGTATCTTACCTTTATAAAGTTTTCGGTGCAAGAAAGAACTTACTTGATGTTCATAAAATTAAGAAAAATAGAGGGAGGTGTAAAGCAGGTGATTTTGATCAATGTTTATGTTTCTTCACAGGTTGATGCTTTTCCTTAATGATGCTTTTGCCTGCCCTATACTTCTCCTTTATAAGATTCTTGAGCTGTGCCATAAGCTGTTGTGCAGTATCATAATCCCCGCTTTTAATTGCCCCTTTTATTGAGTCTATCAACTTCTCAGCATCCTGGACATCTATCCCTGCCTTTTCCATGAACTTTACCTGTATCTCAAGTCTGGCAAGTTCTCTGTTGAGCATCATATCCATGTGGCTGTGGAGCTTCTTTTTGAAATCCATATCAGCAAATCTGACTACAAAATCCACTTTGGCTCTTGCTGCAATTGCAAGACCATATGCCTCTCCGTATTTGCCAGCCTCATAGGCTTTTTTTGCCTCCTCCAGCTGTTTTTCAGCCAACTCAAACATTCTTTCAGCTGCTGGAGAGGTAGCGTTTTCTAACATGCTCTCCGCCAGTTTTAGCTTCTCTTCAGTGGTATTAATGGCCTGCAAAGCGGTTTCAGCACTTATATTCAGCTTTATTTCTGAACAGTTGCATCCTCTGAAGTGCTCTTCTATCTGTTTCTTTATTTTCTCTATAGTTCTGTTTGAGAGCGGGGTTCCGATGAGTGCCATCTTGGGTTCTTTAACCTTTAACTTTACCATAAGTCTGCTAACATTTGCTGTTCTGTTTACAAATACAATCATGGCCTTTTCTTTAATTGCCAGTTTGAGGGCATGCTGGATTGCTGTTGTATCGTTCCCTGCCACGATTATAAGCCTGTTCTGGAGTTGAAGCTGGAATTTCTTTGTCGCATTTCCGAGAACAGCGAGGTCAGTTTCATATCTGTTTGTGCCCCACCATCTTTCTACAGTTATGCTGAGGTTTTGGAGATCTTCTACATATTCCTCGGGAACTGCGGCAGGCCCTCCAATTATTATTACCTCATCAGGAGCGTAGCTAACTATCTTCGTTGTGATGTTTGGATCATATACCCCCCACGGTGTTTTCACTACCGGAATCCCTGTCAGGTTTGATATATACTCAGCCAGCGTGCAATCAGCTTCGTTGTCACTGACCAAAATTACCACGCTGGGGGTTGTTGCTGATACCCTGCTGAATGTCAGTGGCATTGCTAATATCAGCAAACTAAAGACCAATGCCAGAGCTTTTTTCCCCACCATATTACATCACCTCGCTTATTTCTAAGTAAAAACTCCTATTTAAGCTTTTTTCACGTAATCGTCCATTAACGTTAGCGTTTGTTCAAATTGAGTCTATTAAACAGCCATTTCCATGCATGATTGTTAAAAAACGTTTGTTACCGTTTATGTAGGTTTAATTAGGCCCGACACAGGATATCCTGGGGATTATAGAAGATTTAACTTTTTATAGGTTCATCGGAATGCTCTATGAAGAATACAACAAAAACACAAAACTCTGTCAATCTACAGCTGCATAGAAAAGAAGGAATAGATTCAGAGAATAAAGAAATAAACTGAAGTTCGCAATTTTAACTGTTATTTCGGATTTTTTCTATTGCCTCGGCCAGATATTCCTTAAAAACCTCTCTATCCAGACCATTTTTTACTTCAATTGCTTCCAGTAACTCATCAGGCTGAGCCTCTATTCCATAGTCACTCTTTAAAACCGCTACCAGTTTATCCACTGGAACATCATATGCTTTAGCAAGCTGATCGAGCGTGTAACTCTTCAGCATGCTACCTGTTATCTCCACACTGGAATTACTGATCACTGCAGAGCCTGTCCCTTCATGATCGCTTTCTCCTTCTCCAGTAAGGGCTCCAAATACGAAGTATCCTCCAGTCATGATGAGTGTCATTAACACCAATCCGACTACGGTCTTCTTTTTGGCTTTTTTAAAGCCCATTTTTAGCATTGTTATCATGCTGTTAAATCCGACTATGAGGTGTATTGCAACTATGCCTATCATTGCAAAACCCAAATATGTGTGGAGGTTCGTCCAAGTGTCTTTATTAAGTCCCAGGAATGTCCATCCCAAAGTTTCTGCGATTCTTCCAGATGGAGCAAGGTAGAGAGCTATTCCCGAAATTGCAATTAAGGCAAAAACCACACTTAATGCCAGATCTATAATTCCCCTAAACCAAGCCGGAGCTGATTTCCACATCATCTACACCTCCCCTTGCAATTTTTCCGGGGAACTACGGTTGTTTGGGCGTTTTTCTCTCTGCCTAATCGAATATCCACATATAATCTCAGTTTTTTTATTATCTCCTCCATATTCATCACCAACACCACATATGTAACTTTAATATTACATATGTATTTATCTTTAAAAAGCTTTCGGTCTTCTCATATCCCAAACAATTATCCCAAACAAAATACACAAAAGAGCAGAAGCTAACCTAAAATCCAAAATTAGGGGGATACATAGTAATACTCACCAATTTCTTTCTGCTCCCTGTCCTTTACACTTCCTTCTTTATTTGCTCTTGGTCTTCCCGAATCTGGATCACGCCTGAAGGTGATGCCTACTCCAGCTAAGAATCTGTTCATTCCTTCTCTCATTCCCGTTGGCGGAAGAGCTTTGCCATATTTGCCTGGCTTCCCCTCGAAGACCATTATCCTGTCGCTGATGTAGTCAATCATGAGAACATCATGTTCCACAACAAGAGCTGTTTTTTCTCCTTTCTCCATGAGATGTCTTATCGCCCTTGAAGCGGCCAAGCGTTGCTCGACATCAAGATATGCCGAAGGCTCATCGAGGAGATATAGATCAGCATCTCTGAGCAGGCATGCGGTTATCGCAACCCTCTGAAGCTCACCGCCACTGAGTTCATTTATTTGCTTATCATAGAGGTCCGGTATGCCGAGAGGATTGAGCAGTTCTGTCTTGTAGAAATTGCTGAGGAGTTTGGATGCATCTATCTTACTAAGGAGATCATGTACAGTTCCTTCATAATCGGCTCTTATATATTGGGGCTTGTAGGAAACCTTAAGCTCCCAGTCCACCTCTCCTTCCGTTGGTTTTTCAACACCTGCAAGCATTTTAACGAAGGTCGTCTTACCTATGCCGTTTGGACCAACGATGCTAACAACCTCACCCATGTAGAGCACACCCGGTTCGGCTTCGAGTTTAAATCCCCCATAATCCTTAACAAGGTGTGGGTATTCGATCAGAATTTCACTTGCCTGACTCTTTCTCTCTCCGCTCTTTGTAAAGCGGATTTCATACGGTCTGAAGCGCACATTTTCATCCTTCAGATAGCCCCTGAGGAATTCGTTGATACCATTTCTCACGCCCTTGGGCTTGGAGAATATGCCATAGGTTCCGGGTTTTCCATAGACAACGTGAATGATGTCACTCAGATAGTCAAGAACGGCCAGATCATGTTCAACTGCCAACACTGACCTTCCAGATTCTGCAAGCTTCCGGATTATCCTTGCAACATTCAACCTTTGTTTTATATCGAGGTATGATGAAGGCTCATCAAAGAAGTAGAACTGGGCATCCCTGAGGAGTGCCGCCGCTATAGTCACCAGCTGAAGTTCACCGCCGCTGAGCTGGTCTATATTCCTGTCAAGGACATTCTCAATCCCAAGCTCTCTGACAACTTCCTTAAAAGCGTTCTTCTCATCGGCTTTCTTGAGCAGATCCTTGACCTTTCCCTTAACTACCTTTGGGATCAGGTCAACATACTGGGGTTTGACCACGGGACGTATCTCGTTGTTCTTAAGCTTTTCAAAGTATGTCTGAAGCTCATTACCCCGGAACATCCTTATCACACTATCCCAGCTCTCATTATCACCACACAGGTTTGGAACAAGCTGACCGGCCAGGATTCTCACAGCGGTTGTTTTACCCGCTCCATTCGGTCCGAGTATGCCGACCACCATGCCCTCTTTGATAACAGGCAGCCGGTAGAGGACGAAGGCGTTTGTCCCATAGCGGTGCACACAGCCCTCTTCAAGCTCCTCCGGGAGGTTTACTATCGTTATAGCGTTGAAGGGACACTTATGGACGCAGATTCCACAGCCCGTACAGCTTGCTTCCTGAATTACCGGCCGGTAGTTTTCTTCGTCAATTATTATGGCCTCTCCTCCCATCCTGTTGACAGGACATACCCTTTCACACAGGAAATGACCGCATTTATCTGGATTGCACCTGTCATAATCGATAACCGCAATTCTCATTTTTCTCACCGTCTCTGATTCTGGGAGTGATTTTTAAAAGGTTGCGATTTATCTTATTCCATGAGCATCTTTGAAGCACTGAAGGACATCAAAAGTGAAATTGCTCATGTGAGTGTTTTTCCGCCTAAGGAGGGAAAATATGGGGAGTTCGAATTTAACAACCCTGAGATAAATGGCCTCATCAAGGAGCTCGGCTTCAGGCTTTACTCTCATCAGGTCAAAGCACTTAAAAGTCTCTATTCCGGAAAAAACATTGTCGTGACAACTCCAACGGCAAGTGGAAAGAGTGAGATTTTTAGGCTGGCAATTTTTGATGACTACCTCTCGAACCGTCATCACACTTACCTCCTAATTTATCCGACAAGGGCTCTCATCAACAATCAGTTTGAGAAGTTCTCAGTGGAGAATCTTGCATTTTTCCGTCTCACGAAAAAATTCATAGATGCCCGGATTCTTACCGGAGACGTATCATGGGAAAAACGGCGCAGAATAATCCGAGAGAAGCCCAGCATTATCTTTACGACCCCGGACATGCTCCATTACAACATTCTGCGTCGTTGGAGAGATTACGAATGGCTTTTGAGGAACCTGAGATTTCTCGTCGTCGATGAGCTTCACATATACAGGGGTGTTTTTGGCACAAATGCATCCTACCTCTTCAGACGGCTTTTCTTCAGACTCAGGAGATTGGGTGCTAAACCCCAAATTATAGCACTTTCTGCAACACTGAAAACACCGAAGGAATTTGCCGAGAACTTCTTCAGAATAGAGTTTGATGTAATAAATCAGGCCACAAATCCATTCCCAAGGAGGTTTTTAGTGCTCTTTGAACCGAAGAATTTGGATGATAAACAGCTGCTTCGCATTGCAGTTGAAAAACTGACACGAAAGGGCATAAAAACTCTCGTATTCTTTGACTCACGCAGGGGAACCGAGAAGCTCATGAGGTTTCTCCTGAATTCCCCAGTCTTCTCCATAACCTCCACATATAAGGGGACACTACCCAGAAACATCAGGTGGCAGATTGAGAGGGATTTTAAGGAAGGCAGGCTTTTAGCCCTGTTAACAACGAACGCCCTTGAGCTTGGCATAGATATCGGTGATCTCGATGCTGTGCTCAACTACGGGATTCCTCCAGATGGCCTCTTCTCCCTTATCCAGCGCTTTGGCAGGGCTGGAAGGAAAGCAGAGAGGGAAGCTTTGAATGGGATTATACTTCGTAAGAATGGGCTCGATTATTACTACAAAGAACACACAGATGAGCTTGTTGAAAAGCTGGAGAGTGGAATAATCGAATACATGCCCATGAATCTCAATAACAGGGAAGTTGCAAAGAAACACCTGCATTATCTCCTTACTGAACTTGGAATTTTGGAATGGGATGAGCTCGATGACTTTGAGAGGGGCATTATGGAAGAACTTGTTCTTGAGAGAAAGGCCTCGCTTAGGAAAAATCCTCTCACAGAAAAGCTTGAAGTGAGGGTTTTAAAGCCTTCATTCAGCTATTCCTCATTGAGAACTGCCGGCGATGAGAGCTACTATCTCATTGTTGATGAACCGTGGATAAAATCTGGCTTAATAAGCAAGTCGAGAATTTCAGAGCTTCTACGCTTCATAAACTGGCTTAAACTTAAAGGTTACATAATAGAAGAGGCCGATAAACAGGAGTACTACCGCTCCTCTCTCCCGGGTATGGTGTATTTTTCCCGCGGCGAGCTTTACATGGTAAAGGAAACTCTAAGCATCGGAAAGTTTCACTTTGTATTTGCTGAAAGAATGAACAGATTTTGGGACGTTGAAACATTTGCCAGCAAAAAAGAGGAAGTCAAAATTCTCGAAGTGAACAGGAGCAAGATTTACAAAGAAGTTGAGATTTATCTGGGCACACTGAAGGTTAGGCATTCCTACTGGGGCTATGCAATCAAGGGCAAAGATACGTCAAAATATGTCACTGAGCTGCTTAAACTTAAGGATGCAGGCATTCTGAAGGGCGAGATATATTCGCCTTTAAGTGGGGAAAGAATTGAGACAGAGGAAGATTTCTCGATTCTAAACTGGGAGAAATTTGCAAGGGTGGAATTCGAAACGCCCTTTGAACGGGAGTTTGAAACCAAGGGTATCTGGTTTGTGTTTCCTGAGGGGATAAAAAGAGTTCCTCATGAAGAATTTCAGGAATTTTTTAGAATTGCAGTTGATAGGGGAGCTGGTGATATAGCATTCTCGCTGTATCAGAGACTCAGCAGAAGGGAACTCTTTCCTGAACTTCTTGGGTCTACGACATACCATCTGAAAAAAGCTATTGGAGATGCACTCCATATGGCAGGGATTCAGGATGATGAGCTGGCATTTGCCGTAAAGAAGATGGTTGACAGCAAGGACGGGGTAGGCTCAGGACTTCATGCGGTGGAGCACAACATGATTAAAATAGCCCCTATCTTCACATACGTCGATAACCGTGAGCTTGGTGGATACAGCTATGCAAACTTCTCCGGATCGCAGCACACAGGAAAACCTATTGTGTTTATCTACGATGCCAATGAAGGAGGATTTGGGCTGGCTGAAATCCTCTTCGAAAACGCTGAGAAGCTAATGGAAAAAAGCTACGAACATCTGAATAACTGCCAGTGCAAGGATGGTTGTCCTCTGTGTGTTTATTCTCCCAAATGCGGAACCTTCAACGAATTTCTGGATAAATGGGCTGCGATAAAGATTTGGGAGCAGGTTCTGAAAGAGAAATCAGAAAAACCATAGAGAGGATTATTTTGCCCCGATTTACACAACCCCATAGTTCAAAGCCCTGATGAGAACCTGTAAGAAGCCCACCAGCCTATTGTAACCCCCTGTTCAGCGATTTCTTTACAATGTGGAACAACTCCAGATCTTCATGCTCACCCTCTCAGTGTTGCTGTGAGCTTCTTCTCATTCAGCAGCATGACTATGGCATCTTTAACATCCGTCACAACCACATCACTGGCCAGAAGAGCATCCAGTGTTGCCCCTTCCTTCCCAATTACGCAGAAGGCCAGCTCGGCATTTTCGAGCATCCTGATGTCATTATTTCCATTGCCCACCGCTATATAGGGCTTATATTCCATGGCCTTTTCAAGCTTCTCGTTTCCATCTTTCACCCGTTCGATTTTAACGGGTAGACCGTTAAACTGCTCCTCAAGTGTTCCGAAGGTATCAGCACTCAGCACGACCACCTCGTAAATCTCTGCCAACCTCCCCAGAAGGTGCTTTACTTCCTCATCCACAACACCTTCCACTCCAAGGGTTCCGTTCAGGTCAAAGAGCACAGCTTTGGCCTCAATTTTTCCATAGTTTGGAATCTCCATAGTCACCACCAGAATGGGATTTCTTTAGGGGTATATGTGCTTTTTGTTATTCCGATGAAAAAATCTTAGATCGCCTCATGTGATGATAATAGAAGTTTCCATCCCTGTCAACGACGATATAGTCCGGTGAGTAACCCGTAACGTAATACATGTTATAACCATCTATACGATACCAGAGCGCTCTTGCGGCTTCCAATTTGTTAAATTCATCACGTAGCCTCAGATCACCCCTCTTTGCCATGCTCAAGAGATGCTGTACATAGGCGTAGTCAAATCTAAAAGCAATATAAGGGCTAAAAAACTCGTATCCCGAGATAAATTCGTTCATCAGGTTCTTTAGAGGATAATCAGGAACCACGGAAATATTAAACCTCCTGTAAAAGTGTTTCATCGTCCATTCCTCAGGCCGGTAGGGAAGCAAACCGAGTCTCATTATCTCAACAGTTGCAGTTGCATATTTCTTAGGCCAGTCTGATCTGAAAGGATAGTATGAGACATTTGACGTCATGTATGGATCTTTCCCCAGAAGATACACTCCCCTATAGTTGCTACCCACCAGGAGAGGTGCCTTCCAGAGGACTATGAGTTCAATATGGTTCAGCATCTTGCTTCTGAGGGAGGCTGGAATCGGAACCGCCCATGCATTTAGGTTAAAATCCATGAAGAACCTGTTCATCAGAACCGCCTGAGTTTCAGCATCATAGCCGCAGATCCCGGAGTGGAGTGTTCCTATTATGGGTGTGGAGTATGAATGCACATAATAATTAACAAAATAGACTACATGGAGGGGGGTTATTGAGTAAAATGGCAGGGGCTTTTTGTAGAAGGTGAAGAACTTCGTATGGGCGTCTTCATATACGAACTTCATGAAGCTACCGAGATCGATTTTACCGTAGCGTGTAAATCCAAGGTCAGGATAAAACTCCTGATATACCTGAAGGGGTTTGTATTCTGAGGCCTTAATCCACATGAATCTAATCTCCTGTTTGCTGTAAAGCCTTGCTCTCTGGAATGAATATCCAGAGTTGTTGAAGCTGATTCTGAATACTTCAGGATAGTGCAGGAACCCGAAGCTTGTGCGTGCTACATTTCCCTTTTCATCATAAACTTCTACGGAGATGTTGTATTTCTCCCATCTCCTGAATATGCGTATAAGACAGAACTTCTTTAGACGATCTGTTGTAAGGTTAAACTCGTTTTCCTCCCCGTTCAATCCGATAACAACCTTCTTAGGTGGGTTAGCATTGTCTGTTATTGTTATTTCGAACTGCATGGTTCCATTTGGGAGACTTCGAACATCCCCTTTGAATTTAGGAGGAATTTTATCAGTTTTCTGTTCCTTCGTAAATTCACCAAATGTTCTTGCTATGTCCGTGATTTTGAAGTACCTTGAATTCATGATAAACCAGTCATCAAATGTTGAATTTATCATGAGTTCCTCTCTGATGCTTTGGAGTCCTCGCAGGAAAACATTTATCTCCCTTGGTTCAAAGCCGTCAGTTATGTTTTGCATCTCGTCAATTGCATCTATTATTTCTGGTGGAAGGCCTGCCAGGGAATTCCTAAGTTCGCTAACGAGATATATGTACTCGTCAAGGCTCTTGACCTTGTAAATCTCTTTGGAATTTTCAATCCCGTATTTTATGTTTGAGGGTAGCTGTGAATAAAAGTTCATGAACTCATGTACTTTAATATTAAACATTGTTACGCGTTTTGAGAATTCCTCCAGAGTATATGGGCTCTCCGCGAAGAGAAATCTAAGCATGTCATCACGTAAGAGGAGTGGGATTGTCTGGAGAGTGTTATAAACCTTGGAGCACAAATCAGCAAATTTTTCTGGATTGGTGACATTGACGTCATCGAAGAGGCTCCTTCGATATTTATAAAGTGGCATAATCCTTTTTATGATTCTCTCCTCCCTCTGGTCAATCCTGCCATCATTCAGAAATCCAAGATTTTTGGCTATAAGCATTTTATCGTTTGGGATTGCTTCCGGCGTCTCACTCTCTCTCTGCTGTTCAGCTGGAGGCCTAAATATGAAGAACAATCCAATAATGTAAATAATGAGTAGAATTAGAGCAACTTTTTTCAGATTTGTATCCATTTTTCTCACTGCTATCTGGAATATACTCAAGACCCTTTATTTAATTTGTCCTACGCCGATCGAATCATGTAGAGGTACATAGCTGGAGTTTATTTTCTCTCCGGTTTTCTCTTGGATATGCTAATGAGTGACCAAGGGGTGACACTTCGGTATGCATTAAAAGTATAGATTCATATTTCGAAATTTTTAAAAACCTCAGTACCAACTTTACTACCATGAGGGTGAAGGAGATCCTGCATGATCGGGAAGTCTTAGCAAGGTTAAATGCATTCTTGATAATATATTTTGGATGGTTTATTTTTGGACTTCTGTATCCAATTCTCGGGAAGCATAGTGTTGATATAACAAGAGAGTTTCTTAAACTCCCCTTTACATCGTATGAGTTTGTGAGCAGACTCCTCTTCCTTGTTAAAAGTCATGTTTTGGTTTATTACTTTATGAAAAGCGTGTATTTTTTAGGTTTTTCTGGTTCTATAGCTTTGACAGTTGCGTTTCTTTTACTGTATAAACGGGATATCCAAGCCTCTGATGAGCTCTTTATAAGATATCTAAAGCTGTACGTCATCTCCGGGGCTATGTACTGTATGTTCCATGTATACGCTCCTCATGTTGTTTATAATCTGCCTGTAGAATCCCCAGCAGGTACATACTTAACCCAGCAGGAGTTTGTTCTTCCATCCCTTCACAATTCAATAGCAACAGCAAACATAGTAACACTGTGGAAATACCGGAAAAGCTGGACTGCCCGGAGTATAATAGCATTTAACATGATGATACCGATAGTAACTCTATTCCTTGGACACCATTGGATATATGACATCATTACGGGTATTATCCTCGCTTTGATTATAGCTAAGATAACCAAAGGATACAATGCTAAGTTACCTTCCAGCATCCGTTCTATCAAAATTTCGGAATTGAGAAAAATTACCGCATTTGGCCTAATATTTGCCACCATAGTCTTGATAATAGCCTCTAAGCCATCTATCTATTCCAGCATACTCCAGAGGCTTCTGGGAAACCCCTGAAGAGATCAAAGAAAAGCTTATAAATGGCCTCAGGTGTTTATTTCTTGGACACGCCGGGGTAGCCTAGCTCGGCAGGGCGGCGGACTCGTAATCCGCAGGTCCCGGGTTCAAATCCCGGTCCCGGCTCCAGTTTGCCTTCTTTCTCTGAATATGAATTTTTATGTAATTAAAATTTCGTTATCGCCAGCTTATAATTTTAATATCTTTAAGTTCGAAAAATCGAAAAGTTCTTATATCCCCGGTACGAAGAATAAACCACCATATGGTGAGGAGGGGGTGTTATGATGAATAATCTGATTACAACAGGCCTTCCAGATGTGGATTCCGCACTCGGCGGAGGATTGATAAACGGTGGCAATTTGTTGATAGCCTATGATAAGCGATCGTTAGGCTGGACATTGGGTGTAAAGATGTTTAAAAGTTTATTAGAGAATGGCGCAGTTGGAGTTATATTCAATACAACCCTCCCTATTTCAAAGGTGGAGTTGAGGGCAAAGTATGTTGGATTAGACATCAAAAAAGAGGGAGAAAATGGAAAACTCTATATAATTGATCTCTTTGGTTCGAAATATGGAATCCCAGAAGAGCGGCCATATGTGTTTCAAATAAAAGACTGGAGTGATGATACCGGAATACCCAAACTTCTCAGAACATACAAGATAATAAATGAGCAGATCCCACCTAAAACCACTATAATCGGACTTGTGGCAACAGTTGAAGGATTATATCATGAATTCGGTAGAGAGATGATGAACCGTATAATTCGAGCATCTCTGGCTAGTTTCGAAAACACCATGCTTAGCAGACCATTTTCTATAATATCCCTTCTGAATACAGAGGCTCTTGTCGATTATGTGACAGCGTGGCTTTACAGCCTCAGCGACCAGATTATAGAATTTATATCCAGAGTAGAGCCATCTGGGTTGGAGGGAGTAGTTTTAGTTTCAAAATCATTAATTCCAGGCTTTAAACCTCACCACTACACCGTTAAATTATCAAAGGAACACTTTATGAGACTTTTATAACGTTTTTCTGTCCCATTTAATCTTGTTATGGGAGCTTTAGCGGCTCTTCATCCTTCACTACATTTCAATTCTCCTAAAGTCTTATTGGAAC
>CAZAPD010000115.1:0-2647 GCA_964487115.1 uncultured Thermococci archaeon
ACCCTACGAGAAGCTCAGGAGGCGTTCTCTGAGGACGAGGCCGCTGGAGATGAGGGATTTCGAGGAGGCGTTCAAGAAGATTAAGTCACCGCTGACGAGGAAGGAGATCGAGCGCTATGAAAAGTGGGCGGAGGAGTTTGGAGGTTGAAGACATGGGACTATCAAAACAAAAAATCATTTTACTATTATTTGTTTTTTTGCTCCTTTCTGGCTTCGAATTAGTGAAAGGAAATAGCACGATTAAGCCAGTGTGGCAAAAGACTATCGATGATGGGGTGTGGTCACTAAGTGGAGCCGATTATTTTGTTGTAGGAACCCAGAGAAACAGTGTTTATGCTTTCTCGTATTCCGGTAGTCTCCTGTGGAAAAAGGATAACCTTTATGGTGTCCCTTATTATATTGCAACAAGTCCCTCAGGAAGCTTGATTGCCGTCGGAGCCATTAAGTTTTACAACGGTGATTGGAGCTGGAGTTCCAACGATCTTGCAAGATTATATCTCTTTGACCGAAATGGAAGCATTCTGTGGAATTTCGAACCAGAAGAGGACACGCAGAGGATCACAGGCAACGTCTTGATAAGCGCAGATAGCAAGTATCTTCTGTTTGGGATATGGAATGAGATTTCCTTAGGTTATGACCACCATAGAGTGTATCTTTTGAATATTTTCACAAGAAATTTCCTCTGGTATTATGATATCGGGGACAACATTTATGATATCCAAGCTACACCGTATTTTTCCTACATTTTAGTGGGTTCAAAACGGGGAGCTTTTCTATTGGACAAAAATGGAAAAAGAATCTGGGACACGACAAGTTCATCAAGTGTTGAGATATATCCAGTCTACACGGTTGGGATAGATAAATCATACAATTTAGCAATACTCGGCACTGACTCCTATGTCTATTTTCTTAACCTAAACGACGGAGGAGTTCTGAAGAAATACTCAGCAAACAGCCAAACTACCAGTATAAAAGTCTCTCCAAATGGTTATTACATCGTGGTAGGATTATACAATGGGGACGTTCTAACTTTTGACCGTTTTGGACAGTTGCTGTGGAAGTATTCCAGCGAGAGCAACGCTGATGACATAACTATTTCTCCAGACAACAGTCAGGTGTATCTCTACGGGAATGATGGCACGGTATATTCCTTCGACATCAAAACCGGTAACCTCAAATGGTCATATTATACCGGAGATACGGGACACAGCATTATGATCAGCCGGAATGGCTCATATCTAGTAGTTGGAGGAGCATCAACAGTATTCCTGTTCGAGCCCAATGTAGGTTATCTCACGATTTATTCTACTCCTTCCTATGCGGAGGTTTACGTAGACGGCAACTATATAGGGACCACCCCCATAGGGGATTATAAGCTCTCCACTGGCGAGCATAAGATTGTTGTCAAAAAAAAGGGATACAAGGAATTCTCAAAAACAGTAACCATTGGACCGGGAAAAACCATTAAAGTTGAAGTCACCCTCTCAGCACTTCCGGCAACCCTTGAAATTTCCTCCGAGCCCTCGGGAGCAAAGGTTTATGTTGATGGCTCCTACGAGGGAACGACTCCATTGACGCTGGAGCTTTCGCCGGGAACTTACACCGTCAAGCTGACTAAGGAGGAGTACGAGAACTACACGACAACGGTAACCCTGGGAGCGGGGGAGACTAAGAGCATTTCAGCAACGTTAAAGCCTGCTTACGGCTACCTGAGTGTTGATTCTTCGCCTTCTGGAGCGGGGGTTTATGTTGATGGCTCCTACGCTGGAAAAACGCCGCTGAACGGGTACAGGATTTCTCCGGGGGAGCATACGGTTGAAGTCAGGAGGGATGGTTATGAGGTTTATACCAAAAAAGTAACCATAAATGCCGGGCAGACGGCAAGCATTTCAGCAAGCCTGATTGCAACACCAGCAACACCAGAAACAACCACCACGACATCAGAGAGAATCTCAACGCATGCAGAAACCACAACCTCTCAAACCTACAGTCAGGGGGAGTCATCAGCAGGAACAGCAACAGGGATTAAAACCCAATACATCATCGCCGCCCTCGTTGGGCTGGCCCTCATTGGAGGAGTTGCTGTAAAAGCCAGAGGTGGAAAACCCAAACCCTCTCCAGAGGATGTAAAGCCAGCGCCGACCCCGCCAAAACCCGTCCCGGGCTTCCCGCCGGAGCTCCTCGACAAGTACGAGCCCCTCGAATTCCTCGGCGAGGGCGGTTTTGCCAAGGTCTTTAAGGTTAGGAGAAAGGCCGATGGAAAAATCATAGCCCTCAAGGTCTCCCGTCTGGACGAGAAGGCAAAGAAGTTCTTCCTCAAGGAGGTTAAAGCCTGGCGCCTGCTCGATCATAAGAACATCGTCAAACTCTACAACGCCTTCGACGAGCCGTTGCCGCACCTTGAGATTGAGTTTGTCGATGGAATCCAGCTCAACGGAGAAGTTATCAGAGACCTCGGAAAGTATCCGAAGCCCGTTGATGAGGAGAAGGCGTTAAGCTTCATCAGAGGCATCGCAGATGGATTGAAGCACGCCCACGCAAAACAGGTTTATCACAGAGATTTGAAGCCGCAGAACGTCCTCATAACCAGCGATTTAACTCCGAAGATAACGGACTGGGGATTGGCTAAAGTCGGTGCAGTCTCAAC
>CAZAPD010000116.1:0-3035 GCA_964487115.1 uncultured Thermococci archaeon
CCCCGCTGTATCCTCTCCCTTTCGCAAGGGGGCTTAGCAACAACAAGAAGTTAAAAGCTCTATCCTGAAGCGCAGGCTTTCAATAAGCTCCTCCCAGTTCGGACGTAGCGTCTTGGGAATAAAGTGGTTGGTTGAATTGCCGATCTGACGGGCATTTTTCTTTGCCTGACTCAATCTGTTAATCAATCCGTCCCAAAAATCTTCCTTGATGTGGTAAAACTTTGTGGTAAGCTCCAAAGCTTTCAGGAATTTGTCCGTCTCAAACTCCATGTTAAGAGCATGAAAAACATCATAGATGTCCTTGCCCTCCATGCGGTTGTATAAAGCAACAATCTTCTTTGCAAGCAGATCCTCCAAAGAATAAACCCTAAACATAGTGGGATAGCTATCAATGAATGGCGACTTCACCAGCTCAACCTTTGCTTCAATGTATGGCGGTCTGCTGAGGTAAAACTCGACTTTTACCCTGTCTCGGTTGCCGAATGTATTGATATAATAGCAGTCGAAGCGGAACGTTCTGTGGAGAATCCTTGGCCCTTTCACATTGAAGTCCTTAATTTTCTTCATTCCATCAGCTATTTCCTTGGCTGAGGTCTCGACGTTGCCGTTGAAGTAGTCGATATCTATATCCTCCGAAAATCTTGCCGCTCCAATTTTAGCTAAATAAACCCTGTTGAGTGCAGTTCCTCCTTTTAGAATTGCCTTCTCACCAAAAATCCCCCACAGCTGACTTAAGAGCAAAGAGATCTTCTCCTCCTTATCAACATAGTTTAGACTCAGTCCCGTCCTAGCAGCTGTGTATTTGAGTAGCCTCTCATCCATACGCCCACCCCAAAATCCTTTCCTTCCCAAGGTTGTCAATTAGCTTCCACCCTCTAACACTCTTTCCTCTGGAGGGAAGCGTTGGAACCAACTTGCCCCATGTTTTAGCCCTGCTCCTCAAGTATTCAATGACGTCCTCCGGAACATTAACACCGAGATTTTTCACGAGCTCCAAGATGTAGCCTGTCCTCTGACAGAGAGAATTGCTTGCAAACTGTTTAAAGTAACCCAAGAACTCATCCCAGTCTATTTTCTCAGCTTCATAAAGTGCTTTTGTTACCTCGGAATAGCCTCCACAGTAGCTTGGTTTGTAAAAGCAGTCAAAGAACGTTTTGGCCAAGGTGGATGTGTAGACCCCGTTCTTGATGATCATCCCCACTGCTTTTTCACCTAGGGCAACAGCTTTTATGGTGTACTCCCCAATTTCTTTTTCACCCGACTTCCTTGGTGTTGCCACGAAGATCGTGAACGGTTCATACTCGATAAGACCGTAAAGCCTCAATGCTGATGAGAACGCTATGTAGCCTGGGAATAATACTAGTGCTATTTGATACGGATTTTTTATTAGAGGTTCTCCTGGCTCCTCGTTTACAAGATAAATCCCTTTTTTGAGTCTGTACAGATAACCCTTTCTGACAAGGTTTGAGAGTACTTTTTTAATCATGCCCTTACCTAACCTTGGAAACAATTCTTTTATTTCCTCAATTGTCACTATGTCTACGCTCTTAAGAATGCTAATTAATTCCTGTTCAGTTCTTGAAAGGTAGTAATTTTTCATCATATAGTGACTATTTTGGTCACTAACTTGATAAATTTTTCGGTCACAAAAATAATTCACCTCTTAACAATCTTCTGCAGTGCTTGACTTGCTTCGCTAATGGCTTTCACCTTTTTGCATCTTTTGCGTCATTATTACTTTATTTTTGCATCGTTTGAATCACATATTTTATTTTCCTCTTTTGCCTCTTCCAACTTATCAAAACATCTTTCTCAACAAGATCGCTTAAGTCTCTCGTAGCCGTTATTCTTGAAACCTTGCATAACTCTTGATACTCCTTATTCGTAATCTTTTCCCTCTTTCACATGGAGCATGACACTAATTCTACCTCAAGTATTTGGCGGTGCAGATTTGTAGAACAACCGTCAACTTTTTCAACTGTTGTCCTATAAATCAAGAAATAAACATTGCAGTGAGGTTTATCCTAATCCAGATACGAGCGTTATTTTATGTACACTGCTTCCAGTCCAATTTCTCCCGCCGCGTCTCTTTGTCTTTTATCGCTTGTAATCAGTTCGGCTTTTAAATTTCCAGCCTGTGCCAAGAACAGGCTGTTATAAATAGAAATGTTATAATCTATAGCAATTTTCAAAGCTTCCTGCAAATATTTCCCCCTGACTCCAGCGTTATAACTTCCTCCCTTATGAGCTTTGTCATCTGCTTGTAAAGTCCTATAGCTTGTTCTCTCGTTATTAGCTTGTACTTTTTCATATATTTCCATATCACATTTGTTGTCTCAATGGTTAACACATCCACGGCATGTGGTTCTAAGCCGGGGTCTAAGTAGGGAATTACTTTTCCCAGCCTTCTTCCTTTAATAAAAACCTTGAAAAAGCTGAAGAGTCAATGACTAACGATCCTCCCTCACTAACTTTTGTGCTGTTCCTTTTGGTGCCCCGGGCAAGGTTTGGATGTAAGCTACAACCTCCTGGAGGGCTTTTCTCTTTTTGTATTCTTTAATCCTCTTTTTTATGAATTCCCTAATTTCCTCACTCCAGTTAACTTCACCCCTCAACTTATCCATTTCATGCTTAATTTCTGGCGGAACACGAATACAAATAACATTCCCCATGTAATTCACCTACGGATATATATAAGCAGCTATAAGCATTATTGCATACTTGCTCTTCTTTTCATGCCTCCCCCTTTAGAATGAGACTTGTATATATCCCTTCTCCTTCAAATACTCCCCCAAAGCATCTCTCCAATGCCTCATACTTAAGCCAAGCTTTTCCAGCTTCTCATTCTTCAATGCTGAAAATCCCGGCCTCTTTGCCAGTCTCTTCAGCTCGCCCGCTTTTATAGGCTTCACTTCAACGTTCCAGCCTAAAATTTCAAATATTGCCTTAGTGAACTCATACCAAGAGCAGTAGCCCTCGTTCACCATGTGGTAAACGCCCCACTCCGGCCCAATCTCCAGGAACTTCTTCAGAGT
>CAZAPD010000117.1:0-8851 GCA_964487115.1 uncultured Thermococci archaeon
GTTCAGAAGAAAGGCCCAGATAATGTTTCAGGATCCCTATTCCTCACTGAATCCAAGACAGACGGTCTTTGACATAATAATGGAGCCGGTGAAATTCCATGGGATTGAAGTTGATGACCCTGAAGAATTTGTGGTAAAGCTCCTTGAGAGCGTTGGACTGAATGAAATGCACCTTTACAGGTATCCTCACGAATTCTCAGGTGGACAGAGACAGCGTATAGCTTTGGCAAGACTTATGGCGTTAAAACCCCAGTTCATAGTCCTTGATGAGCCAACTTCGGCCCTTGATGTTTCGGTTCAGGCAAACATTCTCAATACACTAAAAGATTTGCAGTCAGAATATGGTTTTACATACCTTTTCATCTCTCACGACCTTGGTGTCGTCAAGTATATGAGTCACAGGATTGGAGTTATGTACCTTGGAAAGCTCGTTGAAATCGGGCCCTCAGACAGAATATTCGAGAATCCCCTCCACCCGTACACCCAGATGCTCCTTTCTGCAATCCCTGTCCCCGATCCAGAGCTTGCTCGGGAATTAAAGGCTAAGAGAAAGATGGTAAAGGGAGAACCCCCGAGTCCAATAAACCCGCCGGCTGGATGCAGATTCCATCCAAGGTGTCCATTCGCAAAAGAAGTGTGCAAAAAAGAGGAACCGCCTCTCGTCAAGGTCGAGGAGAATCACTATGTTGCCTGCTGGCTTTATGCGAAATCATGATTCCCGGTTATGATTTCTTTTTCTTGTTCTATGTTCTATTTCATCCGTTCTCCCACTTTCTCAGGAGCTCCTTCTTGAAGGATGGATCAAACATCATCAGCTGGGTGTATATTTTGTCCTTCTTCCCGTATCTGTCAAACACTTCGTCTCCTTTAAGGACGATGTCATAATAAACATACTCGATGGGATGGATTGAGATTTTATCAACCTCTTCTATCTCTTTTATTCCGAGAATCTTTCTGAAAATTGTCAGTGCCATCATAGCCTCTCTGCTTTCCTCGGCGAGCTTCTCATCCTTTTCAATATGCCTTTGATGTCCTGTGGGAATCCCGAGAAGTCTCCAGATATTCCATCTCCTCATGTGCTTGAGTCTCTCATTGAATTTCTCTCCTGAGCGCTCATAGGATGTGATAAAGGCCTTCTTGAGATATCCTTCAAGTTCGTCCATTCTGAGGAGGGGTTCTAATGTTTGACCATGGGGCTCTTTTGAGTAAATGCTCATGTCATAGGGACGAATTAAAACAGCTAACCTTTCTTCCTTTTCTACTACCTTGGTAAAGTATGCATCAATGAGGTAGAGATTGCCGTTGACCTCAAACACCAAATAGGGTATGCTCATCATGGCATCTCAACTTTAACCAAAAGCATATAAAACGGTTTCCCCCATTCATTTCGATTGGAATGAAGGTGCACGAACTTCCTGTTGATGAGAGAATAATAAGGCTGATTAAGGAGAGAGGAATAGATGAGCTTTATCCTCCTCAGGCTGAAGCTCTGAAGGCAGGTGCTCTTGAAGGAAAGAATCTCGTTCTTGCAATCCCGACAGCGAGCGGAAAAACACTGGTTGCTGAAATCGTCATGATAAATAAGCTGCTCAGAGAGGGGGGAAAAGCTGTATATTTGGTTCCTCTGAAAGCTCTGGCAGAGGAAAAGTACAGGGAGTTTAAGGTGTGGGAGAGCATTGGGCTGAGAGTAGCCGTAACAACAGGTGATTATGATAGTGCCGACAACTGGCTCGGAAGGTATGATATCATAATTTCCACCTCCGAGAAGTTTGATTCCCTTTTAAGGCATAGAGCAGGGTGGATAAGGGATATTAAACTCATCGTTGCGGATGAAATTCACCTTCTGGGTTCCTACGATAGGGGTGCAACGCTTGAGATGATACTTTCACACCTGCTTGACAAAGCTCAGATTCTGGGACTGAGTGCCACAATTGGAAACGCTGAAGAGCTTGCAGAATGGCTCAATGCTGAGCTGGTTATGAGTGAATGGAGACCTGTTAAGCTTAAGAAGGGAATTTTTGCTCATGGCGAGCTTTTCTGGGATGATGGTAGAATCGAGAAGCTCCCTCCACAGTGGGATTCCCTCGTTCTGAATGCTGTTAAAATTGGAAAACAAGCCCTGGTTTTTGTGAATACACGCCGTTCCGCTGAGAGGGAGGCATTGAATCTGGCCTCAAAGGTTTATCGGTTACTCACGAAACCGGAAATGAGGTATCTCAAGGATCTCGCAGGGTCCCTTGAAAGCAATCCAACCAACGACAGGCTTAAAGAGGTTCTTCTGAAGGGAGTTGCATTTCACCACGCAGGATTGGGGAGGAAGGAACGCACCCTGATTGAAGATGCTTTCAGGGAGGGGTGGCTTAAGGCGATAACAGCAACACCCACTTTAGCTATGGGACTGAATCTCCCTTCTTTCAGAGTGATAATCCGGGACACGAAGCGCTATTCCAACTTTGGCTGGAGCGACATCCCGGTTCTTGAAATACAACAGATGATGGGTAGAGCTGGAAGACCAAAATATGACAAGGTGGGAGAAGCGATTATAGTAGCAAAGACAGAGGATCCCCAGGAGCTTATGGGGAAATACATTGTGGGAAAGCCTGAAAAGCTTTTCTCGATGTTGGCAAATGAAATAGCATTTAGAAGTCAGATTCTTGCCCTGATAACAAACTTTGGTGTAGAGAGCTTCCCTGAGTTGGTTAGTTTCCTTGAAAAGACCTTCTACTACCATCAGAGAAAGAATATGAATGCACTTCAGGAAAAGACCAAGAACATCGTCTACTTCCTCATTGAGAATGAATTCATAGATTTGGACCTTAATGACCGTTTTATAGCCCTGCCGTTTGGAATAAGAACCTCCCAGCTCTACATCGATCCTCTAACTGCTAAAAGATTCAAAGATGCCATTCCAAAGCTCAATGAGAATCCAAATCCTTTTGGAGTTTTCCAGCTTTTGGCTTCTACCCCTGATATGGGGAGCCTGAGAGTGAAAAAGAAAGAAATGGAGGATTATTTAGACTATGCCTATGAGATGGAAGAGCATCTCTACGAGAATATCCCATACTGGGAAGATTACTATATCCAGAGCTTCCTCGGTGAGATAAAAACAGCAAAACTCCTCCTTGACTGGATCAACGAAGTTCCTGATGTCAGAATTCTGGAGGTTTATGGAATAGATTCGGGAGATTTATACCGGATTCTCGAACTGGCTGACTGGCTTATGTATTCGCTGATAGAGATTTACAGGATCCTTGATCCGAGGGAGGATGTTCTGCAGTTCCTAAGAAATCTTCATCTCAGGGTAAAGCATGGAGTCAGGGAAGAACTCCTTGAGCTTGTTAAACTTCCGCAGATAGGACGGAGGAGGGCGAGAGCTCTCTATAATGCAGGTTTTAGAACAACGGAGGATATTATACGAGCCAGACCAAGCGAACTGCTGGCAGTTGAGGGGATTGGCAGAAGGGTTCTTGAGGCAATTTATGGATATTTTGGAGTTGAGCTCCCAAAGATAAAGACTAAAAAAGGTACACTGGATGATTTTTTGAAATAGGTTTGATTTTTCTTTTGCCCTGCCCGTCTTGTTAAGCATAGAGTTAAACTTTTAAACTCCCTCTGAATAACTCAGCGTGGGCACTATGATAGTCATTGTGACAGGAATGCCGGGTTCTGGAAAGAGTAGGATTGTCAGGGAATTCTCGGAGCATGGAGTTCCTCACGTTTCTATGGGAGATATCGTAAGAGAAGAGACTATAAAGCGTGGTCTGGAGCTAACCAAAGAAAACGTCGCCAAGGTTAGTATAAGACTGAGACAGGAGCTCGGTCAGAACGCCGTTGCAAAGCTAACTGTTGAGAGGGTGAGAGAACTTCTGAAGAAAAGTCCCGTCGTGGTGATAGATGGCGTGCGTTCCCTTGATGAGGTTGGAACTTTCAGAAGTGCCTTTCCGGGGGAGAGGATAGTTATTATTGCCGTCCATACACCTCCACACATGCGATTCAGCAGACTCAGGGCGAGAGGCAGACATGATGATCCAAAGAGCTGGGAGGATTTTGAGGAGAGAGATTGGAAGGAGTTAAAGTTTGGAATAGGCAACGTAATAGCCATGGCTGACTACATGCTCGTTAATGACTGTAGCAGAGCGGAATACAACAGAAAAGTTAAAGAGCTGGTTAAAAAGCTCCTAACCGAGCATTGAGTCGAGGAACAGCATGACATAGAAGCCCATGAAGAAGCCGAGGGTTATCAACAATTCATTCTCTTCCCTCCTGTAAATTTCGGGTATCATTTCTTTAACTGTTACATACAACATAGCACCGCCTGCTAAACCGAGACCATAGGGAAGCATCCAGCCGAAGAGCGTGAAGAAATAGGCTCCAATGATAACCATAACCATCTCCGCTATGCCGCTGAGAACTCCCATGAGAATAGGCTGGAGGCGTTTTTTCTGGAGAACTGCAAGGGGAAGAGAAACTACAGTTCCTTCGGGAAAGTCCTGTATGCCAATCGCTATCGCAGTTACCAGTCCAACTTCAAGATTGTAAACGAGGGAAGTGCCAACGGCTATGCCTTCGGGGAGGTTGTGAATTATGACGGCAAGAATCAGAAGCCACACCATTTTCAATTTATTCTTAAACTCCTCAGGACCTTCGTAGCCTTTCACAAGGTGCTCATGGGGAATGAGCCTGTCTATTGCTGATATGAGGATAACCCCGAGGGCTATGCCAGTAGCCGCAGGCATAAAGCTTCCCGTGCTCTCTATTGCTGGCAGGATTAAGCTTGTGAAGGCTGCCACCATCATGACTCCTGCAGCAAAGCTCAGGCTGAAGTCTACACCTTTGTCCGGAATTCGATGAGAGAATATAGCAAGAAATGCACCCAATGAAGTCATCGAGGCCACAAATAAGCCTGCATAAAAGGCTACCCACATCATGCTTCCACCGGATATTCCTAAAATCCAGTGAGAAAGGTTTGTTATGAAGTTTTCCAGCATAGTTAGGCCTCGGATGGTGAAACTTATAAGCTTTCTCAATCACATTAAAAGGGTGAGAAGATGTTCGAGGAAGTCGAGGTTGAAGCTTATGTCTATCCAACAGAGGATGTTGAAAAGGTAAAAAAGGCGATGCTTAATCTGGTGCCCGAACTGGAATTTGAGGCATTTGACAGGGGAGAGCACCTAATCCTGAGGGGAAGAACGAGGAATAAAAAAGCTCTTCAGAGATTGTATGAACTCTTCAGAGGGCAGGCTATACTTGATACAGCACGTGCGTTTCTGGAGGAGGGCTATTTTGATGATGAAATCATAATAAGAGTTCATAAGCAGGCCGCATATGCGGGGAAAGTAAACTTCAATGAGGAATCCCCGCTTGGTCCGATAACCATCGTAATAAAAACAAAAGAGCCTCAGAGGCTCATGAGGTGGCTCGCTCCGAGGACAAAGAATGGCGTGCCAATTGAGTGATTAAGAGGACCTCTTCCTTCCCCATCCTATTTTTGCCGTGAGAACTTTTTCTGTGGAGAATATTCTGGCGGTTGTATAGAGAGTCAAAGCTGCTAAAACTGACAGATATGTGATGCTCGTGAGCATCCCGGTATAGTTTCCTGAGAGCATGTACTGATATGCTACAATGGGATGTGTGAACGGATCAGCAAGGAGGGCATAGCGTGCCGCCACTGGAAGCTCTCCGATACCTATATACATGAGGATAAATGCAGGAAACGCTAATGGCAGGATTACTGAGCTAACAACCGTGTTAGCACTCTGGACATCTTGGGCAAATATTGCCAGAATCATTGCGAGGCTCAGAGAGAATATTATTGTCAGGAATATAATCAGCGCAAATAGTGCCATTCCTCCCGGCGCAATCTGAAGGCCGAGCTTACTGAGGCTAACCCCCGACTGAACGCCCAATGATCCCAAGTAGCTCCTCATACCCACCATGTATGCCAGAGCTGCGATAAGACCCATCAGGGCAGTTCCGGTTATTTTTGAAGCTACTATTGTGGTTCTTTTCACAGGCAGGGTGAGAAGGGTTTCGAGGGTTTTGTTCTCCTTCTCAGCGGCTACAGCTCCTGCAGCCATCTGTGCGGTTATCGCAACCATCAGGAAGATTATTATGGGAAGCGTGATTGACTGAGAAGCGAGGACTCCTGAAACGACTGATGGAGAAACAGGAACTATTCTGCCTTTTAGGTAGGACATACTCTCCGCCCTCACGGGATGGAGGACTGCATCCGGATCTTCCGCACCAAGTTTCTGAATCTTTATCCTTGCTATTTGCTCTGAAAGAACGGATATAACAGCGTTTATTCTACCCTCGCTCACGCTCTCCTTTATTCCAGTGCTTACGGATTTGAATATTCCATACAGAGCGACTTCGGCGGGCCTGTTTTCTTTGATGCTACCAGTGAAATTGTGTGGAATTACCACGAGAACATTCTGATTCTCCCTGGCCGCAAATTCCAGTGCTTTTCCAACTGAACTTGCATTTATCAACGTTACGGTAACGTTTGGAGTATTCTGCAGGGTCTTTACAAGCACCATCCCATATCTCCCGTCATCGAAGTTTGCTATAGCAACATGCGTTTCTCCCTGCGCCTTTTCAAGTCCCACCTGCATCAGCTTCCCCATGGCAGGATAGAGCACCAATGGGACTATGATAAGTCCAAACAGGAGCTTTTTATCCCTGATTAGGTTTTTCATCTCCTTTTTGGCCATGATCCAGAAGTCACTCATAATGCTCACCTCCAGCTCCAACTACCCTCATGAAGACCTCTTCAAGGTTTTCAGCATCATAGCGTTCCTTAAGCTCCTTTGGAGTTCCCAATTCTACTATTCTTCCGCTGTCTATTAGAGCCACCCTGTGACAGAGGAATTCAACCTCAAGCATGTTGTGACTTGAAAGCAGAAAAGTTACGCCTTCGTTCTTGGCAAATTCTCTGATAGTCTTTCTGATGGTGTATGCGTTGATTATGTCCAGACCGCTTGCAGGTTCGTCCAATATAGCCAGCTTTGGCTTGACCATCAGAGCCCTTGCAAGAAGAAGCTTTCTCGTCATTCCCTTGGAGTAGGTGGAAACCTTGTCATCAAGCCTATCACCAAGATCGGAAAGCTTTACTCCCAGCTTTACCATCTTAGCTGCATCTCTATCATTCTTTGCATAAAGCATTGCCATGAACTCCAAGTACTCTCTCCCTGTCAGATTCTTGTAAGCTCCGGCCTCCTCGGGAAGATAGCTTATGAGCTCTCTGATTTTCGGTGCATCTTTAACCACATCATGTCCGAATATTTCTGCTCTTCCCCCAGTTGGCGTGAGCAGTGTTGACAGGATTTTAAGAGTTGTGCTCTTTCCAGCTCCGTTTGGTCCAATGAGCCCGAAAATTTCTCCCTCCCTAATCTCAAAGCTTATCCCTTTCAGGGCTTTAACCTTTCCATAGTCCTTCTCTAAATTCACAACTTCAACGGCGCTCATGGATTCATCCTCCCATACTTATACACGAGCAGTCCGATGGTTGCCAAAATAACCCCAAACAAAGCCAATACCTCTAACCCAGAATACCCGCTCACAAAGGCGATACCCAAGCCAGTAGCAATACCAAGCCACCCATTTCTCTCATGATCGTTGCGGAAGTCCTGAGAAAGCATTAGGAACACAGCTCCACTCATCATGAGTCCAACCTCCAAAATTAGGAAAAATAGGTCCACTCCTTTACATACTTCTCCAGTAACCACATCAATGCAAGCTGGCCTTTCAACTGGAGGTTTGGCAATAGGCAAGGCTATTCCAAGTATATACAGAACCAAACCAGCTTGTTTTTCTCCAACCCTCATCTTTCATCCTTCCTCATATATGAATATATCCTCAATTTTGAGTCCGAAGAACTTTGCTATCTTAAAAGCCAGCCTTAAAGAGGGGTCATACCTACCTTTTTCAATTGCTATTATCGTCTGTCTCGTTACACCTAATACTTTTGCCAGCTCCTCCTGTGTGAGCCCTTTCAGTTCTCTAAGCTCTTTCAGGCGGTTTTTCATCCCCTTCACCTCTCTCCTCGTGATCATTGCTGTTAGTCCTCCGTTTTTCTGTTATCTTTGACATGAGAGAATTTAGTATCACGACTCCAAAAACTGCCGTTAATGTGACCCATAGGGAGGTTCCAAATTTTTTATAGGCAAGGGCAAGAATTGTGGAATCGAGAGCCGAGAGATACACAAAGAGCTGTGCATTTTCCTTCCGTCCATCTGGGAGGAGGTCGTTTGACAGGAGGAGCAATACAAGGGCTGCTGCAACAAATGAAACATCTGGTGCCTTCAAAAAGAAATTTATAAGGAATGCTACAGGAAGGCCTACGAGGAGAAATATTGCAAGCTGGAATAATCGGGTTCTCATTTACATCACCTTTTCGTAGTAATACTGTGAGATTACGAGGACCATCACACCAAAGGCGAGTGGGATCAGAAGCTTCATGGCGATTTCGCTGTTTCCGCTGGAATACTCCCAGAGGTACTCGGCAAAGAGGACGATACTCATCACGGCGAACGCGTTTCTCGTGCTTTTGGTACCTATCAGCTCGGTTCTCTCGTCCTCTATTTTTTCCACCTTGAAGTTATAGTACCAGTTCAGAGCGTGAGCCAGCAGGATGCCGAGGAGGAATATTCCCACCGCTAGGGATGCCCTTCCAGATTTGGTGGAGTATGCAAGGCCGATAATTATCCCTACTGTTAGAAGTGCAAGCAGGCTTTCATAGCTGGGTCTCACTCACATCACCCTCGCATAGTAATGTTTCAGTGAAAGCTTTAAGAGAGAAACCAGAACCATCAGGGCAAGAGAGAGGTAGTATGCACTCCTCAGGCTCTCC
>CAZAPD010000118.1:0-6054 GCA_964487115.1 uncultured Thermococci archaeon
GTACCTGCTTATATACCGGACATACACTAAGAGTAGTCGGTACTTTTGTAAAGCTCAGGTTTTATTTATATAATCTCAACGCTTCTTGGAAAATAGTTGTGAAGCCCTACTTCGAGCTAAATTTTATCGAAAGCTTTATTATGGGTGGCTTCATATATGCTATTGCCAAAACTTTGAAGGAGGGCTAAAATATGAGGAAAGCAATGGCAGCACTGTTTTTAGTTTTTATTTTAGGTTTTGCAGTTGTAGCAAGCGGTTGTATTGGAGGAGGTGCTAAAACTACTTCTACTTCAAAAGCAACTTCCACTTCAAGTGCTATAAAGACATCCTCTACCCCTGCAAAAAAGACAAGCACTATCTCAAGTACGTCTACCCAAAAAACCAGTGAAGCCATTAAATATATTGAAACACATCTTTCAAAAGCCCGAGTTATTGGAACAGAACACTATCTGGTCGTTGTTGGACCTGAAGGAAGTGGTGCTAAGGTTGGTAGCCTTCCAAACAAACCAATAATAGTTGTCTCTTATAAAATAAATGAAAAGAAAACACCTACTATTAAAGAACTTATGAATGAATCCCAGGGATTTGGTGAAATAAATCCTGCATTTCTCCGTGATCCAGACATGGATGCTCTTATTCAGGTGGCCAGAAAGGTCACTGATCCTAACATTAGAAGTGGTCTTTACAATGCTCTTGAAGTCATGGCTAATAGAGAACTCCCAGAGATAATCCTTGGTGACAATAAGGCTGCTCGTGTTTCTTGGAACTGGATACACAACTGGTATTATAACCCAGTCCTTGCTCCACGCTGGGATCTAGTAATGGAAGACAAAAACTCTCCCACAGTTGACACAGGAATCGGTAGCTACAAGAATGAGCCGGGTGTCATATCAATAGCAACCTTTGGATGGCCTAGCTCATTTGATCCAGCTTTTGACTACGAGACATTTGGATGGGCCTTGTATCACAATATCGGGGATACTCTTGTGACATATTGGGAAAATGAAACAACAAAGGTTACACCGGATCTTGCTGTTGCTTGGGCCCATAACAAGGATGGTACAGTTTGGTACTTCGTTATAAGAGGAGGAGTTAAAGCCTATGATCCAAAAGATGGCACGTTCTATCCAATAAACGCAACCGATGTAGAATTTGAGTTCTGGCGCATTTGGAGAGCAGGATATTCAGTCAACTGGATGCTCGGTACATATACTGACATGAATAAAAGCGTTGCTCTTAGCGAAAGTGAGTTTGAGAAGGAGCTTAAAAATGGACTTATCGCAGATTTCAACGGCAAAACTAAGGAGGTTACATCTCTCCAGGATCTACTCAGTTTCTTTGGATACAGCGGACAAACTGCTGGAGTTTACAAACTCGTCCTTCCACACCCCTACGGCGGTATTCTGAGTGTTCTCGCAGACCCATATTTGATGGCTATACCCGCCAAGTATCTCCTCGGCAGCAAGTACGAAGAGGCAATGAAGGCATCGGATTGGGGTAAGAAACCTTGGGTATGGACAAAATATGTCCAGTCAGGTTCTAACGATCCGATTCATAAAATGTTACAGGACAATCTTCTTGGAGTCTTTACTGGTCCATTCTATATTAAAGAGGCGAAACAGAACAGTTACATAATCCTCGAAAGAAATCCATACTACTGGGATAAGGGTATATGGAGCAAGCTTGAGAGCAAGAATCCAAATCTTGTAACCGCTAAGAGAGTTATCTACATCCTGTCTAATGATGCTAACACCAGAATAAGTCTCTTCCAGAAAGGAGTTGCAGACATCGTAGCTGTTCCATTATCAAGACTTGATGCAGTCAAGAACCTAAAACTCAATGGCTTTGAATCGAAAATTGAGAGTTTTATTACCCCGGATATGGCATTTATAGTTCTCAACGCACAGAAAGAGCCACTTAATAATATACTTGTTAGACAGGCACTTGCATGGGCCACACCTTACAAACAGATTTACCAGTCGGTTTATAATGGCTACATGGTTCCGAACTACGGTCCTATTCCAATAGGGTGGCTTGGATACACGGAGTATAACATGACCAAGTACACTTACAATCTCCAGAAAGCTTTGAACCTTCTGAAGAAGTCAGGAATTGATCCTACCAAGTATACCATCACGGTCTACTACAACAGTGGTAACACTGAGCGGCAGCAATTGGCAACACTGCTTCAGAACAGCTGGAGTCAGTTGGGCTTTAAGATATCGGTGACACCGCTCTCATGGCCAACATTACTCAGCAAAACTGGTAGCGGTGACTTCCAGATATATATCGTTGGGTGGGCACCAGACTTCTTGGATCCTGATGACTACATTGGACCATTCCTACAGAGTGCAGTGACCTTTGACAGCTTGAACTATAAAGTTATTGGATGAGGTTATTTCCTTTTTTATCATTTCTTTTCCTCACGAGCTACAATGTAGGAGGAGGGATAAATATGGCAGGATTAGGAAAATTCCTTGTGCGAAGGGCATTCACGTTCATTCCCACACTCATCGGAGTCACTCTCATAGTATTTATAATCGCATATGTTATACCTGCCAATCCAGTTAGGGCATGGGCAGGTGGAGAAAAAGCTACTCAAGCTGCTATTGAGCTTATAAAAAAGGAATATCACCTTGATCAGCCTTGGTATGATCAATACTGGTTCCTTGTTAAGGGGCTTTTCACTAACAGTCTAATAGATCCACTTAATCAAATGCCAGTATTCACCAATATTGGTAATCGTTTTGTTGTAACGTTTCAGCTTGCTCTCTTTGCGTTCTTCTTCGTGGTTTTAATGGGACTTCCTCTTGGAATAATCTCTGCTATAAAACGTAATTCCTTAACAGATATGATCCTGAGGATCTTAGCTTTGATTTTTATCTCAACTCCTATATATGTGATAGCTTATCTGTTTATCTGGCTGTTTTTTATCCACTGGAACCTGACCTCGCTTGCAGGTATCCCTCCAGCACCTAAGCATCAAATAACCCACATACCCGTTATAGATTCAATCATAACATTAAATTGGAACAATTTTGTAGAACAGGTACAACGCTTCTGGCTCCCTGGTTTCACTTTGGGAATAGCAGCAGCTGGGGTTTTAATGAGATTTACCAGAAATTCTTTCTTGGAAGCATATAGCAGGGATAGCACACTTTTCCTGAAAGCTAAGGGTGTTCCAAAGATGGGGATTTATAAACACGTACTCAAAAATGCTCTAGTACCGGTTATAACAATTTTAGCTCTTCAGTTTGGGGGATTACTTGCAGGAACACCAATAACCGAAACTATCTTCAATCTTCCGGGAATAGGGCTCTATGCACTCCAAGCAGTCATGTATCTCGACTTCCCCGCACTTATAGGAGTTACCTTCCTCTATGCGATAGTATTCGTCACTGCCAATTTAATAGCGGATATTCTCTATGCTATAGTTGATCCAAGGGTAAGATTCTGAGGTGAGTGAAATGTCAGACCTGAGAAAAGAAGACTATGAGGAGAAAGAAGAATATGAGATGTCAATACTTGATAAGATCAGCGATAAACTCATAGATGCATTTGCTTCTTTTATTACACTATTCAGGAAAGATTGGAAACGGAGAAATCAGTCAAAGGTGCAGGAATGGAAACTAATGGCTTATGCACTTAATAGATCTCCTCCCGCTCTCCTTGGTTTGGTAATAGTCATAATCTACATAATAATTGGGATATTCGGGCCATATCTTGCCCCGTGGAGATACAACTTTTTCCCTGTTATGTATAATTCAACAGCTAAATTAGCACCTCCCGGTTCAAGCGTATTCCTCAACGTCACGATGGTAAAGAACTGGCATGTTATTCAGTATACAACAACGGTTCATTATCCTCTTGGATCAGATTTAACTGGTAGGGATTTGCTGAGTGTCTTACTTGCAGGAGCTAGAACAGCGTTAGTGCTTGATGTGTTTATTATCCTAATTGGGCCAACCATAGGAATAATCCTTGGGCTCATATCAGGTTATTATGGAGGAAAAATCGATGAGGTAATAATGCGTATAACTGATATGTTTCTGGCTTTTCCGGGGCTTATCTTGGCAATCGCTCTATCAGCGGTCCTTCCTGGTAGAATCCAAAACTTCCTCAATCATCACCACTTGGCTCAAGTATTAGTTCTTAAAATCTTTGCTCTTCAGGCTAGAGATGTCAATAATCTGGGGAAACTTCTTGCGGTTTTCATAGCGTTGATAATAGTGTGGTGGCCAGGATATACGAGGGTTACCAGAGGTTCCACACTTACTGAAAGGGAGAGCCTTTATGTTGAAGCGGCGAGAGCAGTTGGTCTTCCAAAAAGAACAATTTTGTTTAAACATATCCTCCCCAACATTATAGGTCCTATACTTGTCATGATTACGATGGATTTCGGCGGTGTTATTCTCACAGAGGCGGGTCTGAGTTTCCTTGGCCTCGGAGCTGTACCGCCTATACCTGACTGGGGCAATCTAATAAATCAGGGCGCTCAGTATTTCCCTCAAGCATGGTGGCTCGTTGCCTTCCCGGGTCTTGTGATAGTTACCGTGGTTCTGGGCTGGAACCTACTTGGTGATGGGCTCAGAGATATCTTGGATCCAAGAACACGGAGAAGCATGGAGTTCAAGGTTAAGAAGGCTAAGGGAGGTGAGTCTAATGCCTGAGCCAATAATTGAGATTAAGAACCTGAGTGTTTATTTTTATACTTATGCGGGAATAGTTAAAGCCATAGAAGATGTATCATTTGATATCTACCGTGGTGAAACTCTGGCCCTTGTTGGGGAAACGGGATGTGGGAAGAGTGTTACATCGAGGGCAATAACAAAATTAATAGAGAGCCCTGGAAGAATAGTCAACGGACAGGTTATCTACCACAAAGAGGATGGGTCAACAGTTGATCTGCTCAAGCTAAGTGAAGAGGAAATAAGACAGATAAAAGGTAATGAAATAGCATATATCTTCCAAGACCCACACTCCTCATTGGATCCATTATACACAGTCGGATATCAAATAAGCGAGGCTATGGAGGTTCATGGTAAAATAAAAAATATTAAAGAAGGCATGCCCAAGGCTGTTCAGATACTACGTGAGGTCCTGATTCCAGATCCGGAAAATAGAGTAAAAAATTATCCACATGAACTCTCTGGGGGTATGAAACAACGCGTTGTTATAGGGATAGGAATAGCAAATAATCCAAGGTTGCTGATAGCAGATGAACCTACGACAGCTCTTGATGTTACAGTTCAGGAACAAATACTGGAACTTCTCAATGAATTAAAGAGGAAATATAACGCAACGGTACTTTTAATAACTCACAATCTCGGTGTTGTCGCCGAGACTGCACAGCGTGTTGTCGTAATGTATGCCGGAAAAGTTGTAGAGATTGGAACAGTTGACCAAATTTTCAAAAACCCATTACACCCTTATACCAGTGCATTATTAAAGGCTGTCCCAAACCCGCTTAGACAGATAGAAAAACTCGAAAGCATCCCGGGAACAGTTCCAAACCTTATAACTCCACCTAAAGGCTGTCGTTTTCATCCGAGGTGTCCTTTTGCAACAGAAATCTGTCGGAAAGAAGTACCGGAGTTAAAAGAAATAGAACCTGGTCACTTCGTGGCCTGTCATCGTTATTGAGGTGATCAAAATGGAGCCTGTAGTCAGAGTTGAGAGCCTTAAAAAGTACTTCCCTATTAAAAGTCTTCTAAGAACAATAGGCTGGGTTAAGGCTGTTGACGGTATCAGTTTTGAAATATACCCCAGCGAGACATTTGGGTTGGTGGGGGAGAGTGGCTGTGGTAAGACAACAACAGGAAGAACTATATTACGTCTTATTGAACCCACTGCAGGTAGGATTCTGTTCAATGGAAAAGATGTCACTAAATTAAAAGGGAATGAATTGCTCTGGTTCAGAAGAAAGGCCCAGATAATGTTTCAGGATCCCTATTCCTCACTGAATCCAAGACAGACGGTCTTTGACATAATAATGGAGCCGGTGAAATTCCATGGGATTGAAGTTGATGACCCTGAAGAATTTGTGGTAAAGCT
>CAZAPD010000119.1:0-20898 GCA_964487115.1 uncultured Thermococci archaeon
TCATGCACGTCATAAACCCACATGATTTTTCTGAGCTTTTTAAAAACAAATCCCAATATAGCGGTATCAAAATCATGGGTATGAATTGCATCTGGCTTTAGCTTCAGGATGATTTTGAATGCATTAAGGTAAAATAAAGGAAGCTTCACAGCCATAGAAGGACCATAACCGGCTCTAGGTCCAACTCGTATTACATTAAATCCTTCAACCTTCTCCTCTTTAGGATACTTTCCCTCCCTATCCCATGCAATAACATAAACTTCATGTCCATATTTGGCTAAGCTTTTTGCTTCTTTATATACCCTGGGATCAGGTTTGAATGGATTTGTCACAGTCATTACTATCTTCATTTCATCACCTAAAGGCCCTTTTTCCAAACAATACCCCAGCTATAAAACCTAAGCTTATTAGATTATGGAACAAGAACATAACAGGAGACAACGCGAGTGCATCGATATTCTTTGTTTTTAATGCAAGCCTAATGCTCTCTCCGATCATGAGTATCCAATATGCCGTAAATGGCCAGAGTAAGGCGTTCACGAAAGGAAGGAGGATCTCAAAGCTCAGGAAACCCAGGGGAAATAACCACATTAGAGAGAAATAACCCTTCCGTATTGCCATGCTCTTAACAGCGCCGTAGTTAAAGGTCTGTTTGAAAAACCCTTTCCATGCGGAACGGGCAAAGTAGTGGCTCTTAATTTCGGGACTAAAAAACAATTTGTATCCTTTCCTGATTATTCTAAGGTTAAACTCAAAGTCATTTCCAGTTAGCATATCTTCATCAAAGCCGCCTATTTTTTCAGCTATCTTCTTGTCGTAGAGGGCAAAGGCAACAGTTTTGGCAAAATGCTTCTTCTCCTTGTACCAGAAAGTACTTGCCCCACTTAAGGGAGAGGAATATATTAAGGCCACTAATTTTGCAAGGCGATTCTCATAAAGCTTCTCTATCTTTCCTCCCACACCTGCAAGTTTAGGTTCATGTTCCTTAACTTTCAGAAAAGTCTCAACGCTCTTTCTCAAAAAGTCCCTTTCAGGATAAGCATGAGCCCCAAATATTATGAAAAATTCTCCCCGGGCATCTCTAATCCCCATGTTGAATGCATAAACCTGCCTTCTTCTGGGATTCTCTCGGTACTTTATAAGATCAGGATACCTTTCTTCGAACTCCTTGATTATCTCAGCTGTTCGATCGGTGCTTATACCGTCGTAAACGAGAATCTCATATCTATCTTTTGGATAGTCTTGATTAACCCATTCTTCAAGGCATTTACCTATATATTTCTCTTCATTATACGCCGGAATTATTATGGTAATAAATGGTGGCCCCATGATTTCACCCTAACGCTACCAGAAGAATTATAACCTAATGCTCAAAAAAGTTTCGGGTTCTTCCTAAACTTTTATAAAGTAATCCAGATACTCCCTACTCAAGGGGTGAACAGTGTGGTTAATCTCCTAATAGTAATAGCATTGATTGCACTATTCTGGGCTCTCATGTATCTGCTATTTGGCAGAAATCCTGAGGAAAAAGAAGAAGGGTTAGAGGTTGATATATTTGTGGCAATGTGGAGAACAAAAAGACTCTTAGGCCTTATAGACAGCCTCGCCCAGAAATACAAACGCTTCTGGAAGGTTTATGGTGATATAGGTATAGCAATTGGATTTGGAGGGATGATATTCGTCTTCTATATGCTACTTAAAACTGCAATGAAAACTGTAACAAGCAAAGGAGCTGCAACCGGTGTTCAACTCGTTATCCCCGGTGTAACGATTCCTCTATGGTACGGGCTTATAGGGCTGGCTGTTGTTCTGGTTGTTCATGAGCTAAGCCATGGTGTTGTTGCCCGGGCTGACGGGATCCCCCTAAAATCTGTTGGCTTAGTTCTGTTCTTAGTACTGCCCGGAGCTTTTGTCGAACCCGATGAAGAGGAGATTAACAAAGCACCTTTGAGAAAGAAGCTACGTGTCTATGGAGCCGGATCAATGGCGAATATAATGACAGCTCTCGTGGCACTTCTGATAATAAATCTCGCCATAGCCCCCCTCCTCCAGCCAAATGGAATTCAAGTTGCTGGTGTCGTTCCGGGAAGTCCAGCAGATGGAGTATTGCAAAAGGGAGATGTGATAATAGGCATAAATGGACAGCAGATAACAACCGTGGAAAGCTTTATGAAGTTCATGAATACTACAAAGCCCGGGCAGATTATAACCCTTAAAATCCTGAGGAATGGCAGAGAAACCGAGGTCAGAATAAAACTGAAGGAGTATCCAGACAACCCAGAAAAAGGATACATTGGTATTTATCCCGCACAAAACGTGAAATCCAAAATTGGCGGAGAAACTCTAATAATCCCTATCTTCTTCACATTTTACTGGATATATGTTCTCAACATAGGAATAGGCCTGATGAACCTCTTTCCACTGGTTCCTCTTGATGGGGGCAAGATGCTCGATGATGTCGTGAAGGAATATCTGCCTGAAAAGATCGCTAATCCCGTTAGGTATGCAACGATAGGCATTGCATTGTTTTTATTAGCTCTGAACCTGCTTCCCGCTTTTAGGAACCTTTTGGGATGATCTATCGTATAATTATTTTACCTTTTCTAACACGATACTCATATCTTTGAGGTTTAAAATCAGATAAAGGAGATTTCCTTATAAACATGTTTTCAAACGCCGCTACTGTGGAATTAAATTCAATGATGTACTGACTATATAGACTTACCCACGAAACAAATTCTTTTGAAACCCTGTCTTTGTTAAGGAGAAATATATTCAAGGGCCGCTTTCTATCTTCAAACAGGCGCGCCTTTTCTTTTTCAACAAGGTTTCTCTGTAGAATTTTTATCACATTTTTCTCTCCAAGCAAGAAAGCTAATCCATCCAAAGTTATGTTTATTCCAACACTTCGGCGGTCACTGCTTATTCCACTTAGCATTTTCTTATATAGTTCCGTGAATTTTGGAAGATATGTGGCAATGTCAACTCCCTGAGTTGTATAAACATAAGGCAATCCATAATCAATCCCATAAAAAGAAGCAAAAACTTCGATCACTCCCAGCTCTCCTTTTTCTCCATATTTATGCAAATCAAATCCAACACTCCCAAGTTCCATAGCTAATGGGGTAAGGGGCATTGAGTGATTTATTATAACCCCAAAGTCCCCCTTTTTGATTCGATTTTCAAAGATTTTCAAACCCAAAGCCCAACCATAAGAATATGTGTCATATATTATAAGGAAAATACTATCCTCCAAAAAGCCACCGCCTATAGCAACATCAAGCTTTTCAATTCCTGTACTTAAAATATCCATTACCAGCACCCCCCAGCATATAAAAAGTAACAACAAACTTATAATTAAGCTTTTCTTAAAGTGATACTGCTAGTATAGTGATGAAATCGCTATGCTAAACGTTACAGCTGGCAGTATGAACGGAGAGTGAAATTTTTAAGGTTAACAAGAATCCCCAGAAAGGTGAAAGATATGAAGCATAAATGTTCAAAATGTTCAAGAGATGCAGTATATCATGCCCGCTATGAGGGCAAATACTACTGCAGAAAACACTTCAATGAAATGGTCGAAAAAAAGGTTAAAAACCACATAAAAAAATACAGGCTGATTGAGAAGGGTGAGAAGATAGCCGTGGGTGTGAGTGGCGGCAAAGACAGCGTTGTCCTGCTCCACCTTCTTCATAAACTGAGCCTGAGATTTCCTTTTGAGCTTGTGGCAGTAACAATAGATGAGGGGATAGCCGGTTACAGACCACCGAGTGTTGAAATAGCAAAAAGGAATGCAGAAAAGCTTGGGGTAGAACACAGGATATACTCCTTCAAGGAATATATTGGATTTTCTCTCGATGAGACTGTTGAGATTATGGGAAGCTTTGAAAGAGGGGAAAGGGTGGGTGCATGCTCCTACTGCGGTGTCTGGAGAAGATGGCTTCTCAACTATGCGGCTCATGATGTCGGGGCTGATAAACTCGCTGTAGGTCATAATCTCGACGATGA
Organism: uncultured Thermococci archaeon; assembly: GCA_964487115.1. GTDB lineage: Archaea > Methanobacteriota_B > Thermococci > Thermococcales > Thermococcaceae > Thermococcus. The sequence continues at coordinate 4,009 of CAZAPD010000119.1, forward strand.
GGTCCAGATGTTTATCATGAATATTCTGCGGGGAGACATAGCAAGGCTTGGAAGAACCGGCCCCTATTACGAAGTAATACACGAAGACTTAATACCAAGGATAAAACCCCTGAGAGAAGTCCCTGAGAAGGAAATCGTGCTTTATGCTGTGTTGAACAATATCGAAGCTGACTTCAGTGAATGCCCCTACGCAGTCGAAGCCTTTAGGGCCGAGATAAGGGATTGGCTCAACGAAATGGAAGAGAAGCATCCGGGAACGAAATATCAGATTCTGAGAAGTTATGACAAACTTTTCCCCCTGATAGCAAAGGCCTATGTGAAACATGAACTGAATCGCTGTAAAATCTGCGGCCAGCCAACAACTGGGGAAATATGCAAGGCTTGTGCCTTTAAGCTTCAGGTAGATGAGAAAGCCAAAGAAAAAGAACTCACATTCCGAATGAAATAGATATCCATGCTGTACTGTCCAGTACGATAAACAACTTTATAGATGATTATCAGAAAACTATGGTGGAAAATCTCGGTGGAGGTTCCTCCTTGAAGGTCATCTCTCATAGGGCGGATGAGAAGAAACAGCATATTCCGATAGATGAAAATCCCGAGGAAATTAAATGTTTGGGATACAAATTTTCGCATGAATATTTAAGCCCCCACTCCTAATGTTTCTTGGTGGATGAAATGGAGGAGCTCAGCGAAGCTTTAAAAGCCGTGGAGAGAGAGCTTAACCTATCAAAAAAAGCTTATAACGCGGTTCTATACCTCTACTGGGCGGCAGCCTTTCCAATGTTATACCTCCTGTCATTGGTTATCTCCTCCATCGCAGGGATTTCGATAAACTTACTGAGGGTACTACTCTCCACAGTAGCCATCCTGCTCTTCATATTCGAAGAGGCGGGATCATACAGAAAGGTCAGACAGATAGAGAGAGCCCTCGGTAGAGAAGGGGGAGGGAAAACACACATACTGCTGATTCAGGTTCTGGTGTGGCCCGTGGTTATTGTAATCGCCACAATGGCGACTTCAGATGCATGGCTTTTCTCCCTCTGGACAATCGGTGCAGGAATGCTCTCCCTGGCGCTTGTGGATTGTATCTTTGAAGGGGGGAATGCCTTCCAAAAAGCTCTCATAGGCCTCATAATCCTCGCTTTCAGCATCCCGTACTGGCGTGGACAAGGAGCTGGAGGGGCTTACGCAACCCTTGTTCTCTCCTCAGGATTTGCTCTTGGTGCATACATAACCCTGAGAAAAGCGATGAGGGAATGAAATGCTCGATGAAGTTGCAAAGCTCTCAAAATCACCGCTTGGGAATCCCACAAGATTGGCCATTGCTCTCTATCTCCTTCCAAAGGAGAGAACGACTTTCACCGATCTGAGAAAGGTGCTGAAGCTCACCCCGGGAAACCTCGAATTCCATCTCAGGGCCCTCAAAGAGGCCGGAATTATTAGAACATACTACGGTTTCGGAAGAAGACCGAGAAAGTTCATTGAGATAACGGAGGATGGTGTGCGAGAGCTGAGGGAAGCACTCAGAATCCTAAGGGAGGTCGTTGGAGATGATTGAGTTTGTTATCTCCGTTTTGCTGTGGCTATTGATTTTTATACCATCTTCCGTTATTGCATCCTTCACCATCAAAGATAATCCCAAAAAAGCCGCCCTTATGATGCAGTTGGTCATGCTTTTCCTGTCGTTGACAGCTATGGAAATTCTCAGGAGCCCGAAAGACTTCGGCTTCACCTGGAGCACGGAATGCCTTTTTCAGGCCTTTGTTCTTGGATTTGGGTCATCCTTTGCCCTCAACTTATTTGGAGAAACATCCTCAAGGTCAATGCCAGGGTTCCTGCCCGAAGGTGCTGAAAGGTACTTTCTTCTCCTGTTCTTAGCCCCCCTAAGCGAAGAGGCCCTGAATAGAGGACTGGTTGAAGGTTATCTCCTAAATTACGGCCACTTCTGGAGTGCAGTCATATTCTCTGCGGTACTCTTTGCCTTTCCCCACTGGAGAGCCCTTGGTAACGGAATTTTCAAAGAAAAGGCAGGCTTGGTGCTCTCGGCATTTATTATTGGTGCCCTTGCGGGTTATCTCTTTGCGTTAAGCCATTCAATAGTTCCAGCATTTGCACTCCACTCCTCGGCAAACCTTGCCGGCTTAGCCGTTCTGAACCTCAGAGAAACTTCACGTTATAAATAGGTTGGGCATCAATAGTCTATTGGTGATGTCGATGGAGGAAGTAAAAGAGCTGAAGAGTATCTTGGAGAGAGTCGAGGGCAAGCTCATAGCGGCGGGCAGCATATATGGAGCCACAAACTTTGCATACTGGCTCTTTATAATGTCACTCTTCTATGTCATAAGCGAGATTGTGAATCTCCCTGCTATGGCAATAGGTTTCTACTGGGGTGGAGCTGTTCTTGGCGGCTTTGTATTTACTGGAAGAGTTTTCAGGAGTCTCATAAACCTGTATATAACATCGGGAAGAAAAGTTGGCAGCTTTCCAATGTGGAGGCTAATAATCCCATGGAGTACTGGAGCAATAGCTGGATGGTGGGTTATCCCAACGACTTTAAATGCCCCATCAAATGTCAGATTTGCAGTTGGTCTTCTCTCATTTATAGCTATATCTCTCTTCGGTCAGTGGGCATTGCTCACCAGGGACAGGGAGTCTATACCTGCCTTTTCCATTCCTGCTTTGGCCATACTGGTAGCACTCACCCGGAATACAGGTGCTTCAAGCTGGGCAGGGTTTGCCATAGCGACGGGATTCTCTCTAACGATACTCCTCTACCTGCATTCAGCCTTTAGAGCCATAGAGCGGTGATACCATGGAATCACTCCGGGAGCTGAGCAAGAACCACATCCTCGGAAATCCAATAAGGTTAGGAATAATGCTTTATCTCCTCCCAAGAGAAAGGACTCTCTTTAAAGACCTACTTGAGGTACTTGAAGTCACTCCGGGCAACCTAGATTCCCATCTAAAAGCCTTAGAAAAGGCTGGTTACATTAAGATTTACAAAGTTTTTGCAGACAGACCTCGAACCGCTGTAAAAATAACCCAGGTAGGGGTGAAAGAAACGGGAGAGTATCTAAAAACGTTAAAAAGTATTCTTAATGAAGTTCTCCAAACTTAGATATTCGGTTTTAATAGCTGGATGCTCGATCACAAGAGCAATCCCCTCTTTTCCGTCTGGACGATATGCATTGTGCCATTCTGTAATCACATACAGGTTATTTTTCCTCAGGGGAATTTCCCTCAGCATGTTGCCATCCTCGCTTAAAACCAACACAATATTTCCCTTTACTGGGACAAAAACCTCCGGCCGATTATGTCTTTCGAGATACGTTATATCCTCAACTGAAGTAAATTCTGGCCTGTATATCCCACACTGCCAACCCTTTGTTTTGAACACGACTCTCCATCTTGATCCCGTGTAGATGGGAATCTCAATCATGCCCCTCCCTCAGCCCGCACACCTTCACTTGCCTGAACAATGTAGTATCTCGATTTCCATCCGAAGTATTTTTTATATTCCTTTAAGATAGCTTTCGCTATCTCCTCTGCTTTCTTTCTGTCTGCAAGTATGATAGCAGCACCTCCAAATCCCGCACCCGTTAATCTCGCACCATATGCCCCCAGCTCGTTGGCCTTTTTCACAATAAAATTCAACTCATCACAGCTGACTTCATAATTTTTTGCAATATCCCAATGTGCTTCAGTCAGGATTCTGCCAAAAAGCTCTATATCCCCACTTCTGAGGGCGTCTCTGGCAGATAGTACCCTTTCATTCTCCCTAACAATATACCCCATGCGCTTTTTGTGTAGTGATGGCAGTTTTTTCAGATCCTCAGGTGATATTCTTTTGGAGGATGATTTATTGAGCATTTTGAGTGCTTCTTCCACTATTTTACGTCTTTTAGCATATTCAGAGCTTGCAAGGCTTCTCTTAATCCCTGTGTGAAGAACTATCAGCTGAACGTCGTGAGGCAGAGGAATATGCTCATATTCCAGCGTTTCTGTATCAAGAAATATCGCATGGTCTTTTTTTCCAAAAGTTATGGCAAATTGGTCCAAGATACCACAAGGAACTCCAACAAACTCATTCTCCGCTTCTTTGGCTATAAGCACCTTTTTGATCTTTGGTATCTTAAGGGAATATGCGGTGTTGAGAAACTCCAGGACTGCAAGTTCAAGACTTGCTGAAGAACTTAATCCAGAGCCCACTGGAAGATTTCCATAAATTCTCCCATTCATACCGCCAACTTGGAAACTCTTCCTCATTGTGATCCAATAAACACCCTTAACATAATCTATCCATGTCCCTTCTTTAATGGAGACTTCATTTAGAACAAAGCTCTTTTTTTCTTTAAAATGTTCAGAGTATAATTCTACAGTTTCTGATGTTTCTGCATTAAGCACAGTGTATAAAGTTATAGCCATTGGCATTGTGTACCCCCCACTGTAGTCAGTATGCTCCCCTATCAGATTAATTCTCCCGGGGGATAATACTGTAAAAGCCATCTCCATCACCAGCATTTTCCTTTCTTTCTGAGAGTGGTTTTTCTACAGGCTTCTCTCAGCTTTTCTGCATTTTCCTCGGGCAGGCCATCATACGTAAATTCCCAAGTTGTCGTTTCTATTCCTGCGGCATATTTGATCTTGACCGCATCTCGGAGGACAGGGTAGAATTCGATGTGCATATGATAGAACTCAATTCCTCCGATAAAAGGTGCCTGAAATATTCCCATTATGTACGGCATCTGTCTTTCAAACAGCGAATTGAGTGTAGCTGTTGTCACACGTATTATATCGGCCAAGTTCTCGATTTCTCTTTGATTTAATTGGGTTAGGAATTGCACATGCCGCCGGGGATATATATGAACCTCAAATGGCCAGTTCGCAAAAAAAGGCATGAAAAGGACATAATCTTGATTCTCATATATAACCCTTTCATTCGAGGCAAGTTCCTCCTTCAGAATACGACAGAAAATGCACTCCCCACTTTTATTGTAATACTCTCTGGAGTTATCAATCTTTAAACGGGCTTTTAGCGGAATAAACGGGAGGGCATAAAACTGTCCATGAGGGTGGGTTAAACTAACCCCTATTTCCCTGCCTTTGTTCCTGAATATCATCAAATATGCTATACGCTTATCTTTAGAACTCTGTTCAGTTATTTTGATCCATGTGTCTATAACCCGCTTCATCTGTTCGGGAGAAAGCTCGTCTAAATCTTTTACATCATGCTCCGGAGTTTCAACTATAACACCGCATTTTCCCATTGCCCTTGCTTTTTTGTAAAAGCCCTCATTTTTGGGTTTTTCAGCAGATGTATCCAAAACAGGATATCTGTTGGGTAGAACCAGAACATCCCATCCATATCCAGTTTCTTCGGCTCCCGGACAAAAAGGGCAATAGTTTTTAGGTCTCCAAGGCCGTTTTTTTCTAACTGAGGAGACCATTATCCATTGTCCAATTAATGGATTATATCGGAGCTCTCGCATTATATCACCTCAGCAGTTCTTTTACCGTTTTTCTTACCGCTTGGTAGCTGTCTAATTTCGGTTTCCAGCCCGTACTTTCGGCCTTATCTATGCTAAGTAGCATGAGTTTAACGTCGCCTTTCCAGCCCCTCCCTCCGTCGACGCCGCCTGTGAATCTAAAAGCAGGGTTAAGACCCATTTCTTCACTTACTATCTCTGCAATCTCTTTAACAGTGATCCAATCGTCATTTCCAAGGTTATAAACATCCCAAATTTTTCCCTCTCCCCTAAAATGCTCAAAAATGTGAAGAATCCCCTCAATTGTGTCGCTCACGTGGAGGTAGCTCTTTCTCTGAGTCCCATCTCCAAGTATCTCCAGTTCGTTTGGATTTTTTCTGAGCTTGTTTATAAAATCATAAATAACACCATGATTCGAGCGCTCACCGATGATGTTTGCCAGCCGGAAGATTAAAGCCTTAAACCCGAATGTGTGAGCGTAACCGCTGATTAAAGCTTCTGCAGCGAGCTTCGCTCCTCCGTAAACACTAATCGGCTCAAGCCACGCATCTTCAGGCGTTGGAATTACCCTCGCATCACCATAAACCGTCGACGAGGAAGTGAAGGTGAGATACTCAACATCCGAATCCCTCACAGCTTCAAGAAGATTATAGGTGATCGTGACGTTACTCTCGTAAAGCAGTTCAGGGCTTTGAGCTCCAATTCTCACCTCAGGATTAGCCGCAAGATGAAAGACAGCATCAACACCCTCAACAGCACCTTTAACAACACTCAAATTCCTCATATCCCCCCTAATGAATTCAAAATACTTATGATTAAGCCATTGTTTTATATTCTCCAGACTCCCGGCACTCAAATCATCAAGTACTCTAACCTCATGACCCCCAACCATAAGAGCATCGACCAAATGAGAACCGATAAACCCAGCACCTCCTGTAACCAAAACCTTCATACACACACCTCCCGAGACAGATAAATAAAAAGTAGTAATTAAAGTTATACCTCAACAAACTCAAAGCCGATCAAATCAGCGAATCTTTTCAGTGTATCTTTATATTTTCCGTACACTAAGACAACATGATGTCCAAATCCCATCTTGCTGATAGTTTTGGAGTCTTTTACTCTGACACCTATGGCAATACGACAGTGGACTGTATCCCTGGTCCAAGCAACTTCTCCTTCAGTTGCCCAGATTTTGTTCATATTCCAGTGAATGCCCGCCACGGTAACAGGAGCACCTTCTATAAGATCAGAATACAAAGTTGCCCCAACTTTCATTCCATGATAATCTTTTACTTTAATCCTGCACATTGGACATGCATATGATGGTGGAAGCACGTCATGGTTTATCGTTATAATGCCGTTTTCAATATCCCAATGCGTTACATTTTCGTTCAGATTGCCCATTAGAGCCCCTTTGCCAGCAACTGCCATCAGAACGGTCATTGCAAATAAAGCGGGCAAATCTCCTTCACATCCACTTGGTATCCCTTCATCTATAAGTAGGGAGAATGCCATGCACGGCACATAATCGATTGCCGCCAGTGCAGGACATTCCACTGTTAACGCATTTGCATTGTACTTCTTCAGTAATTTCTTTAGTGCCAAATATATCTTGGCAACATCAGTCAAGCTTGTGCCCGTCTTGTTGTTTTCTACCTCAAACTTGGTTTTCCAGTTTTCTGCTATCTTCTCCGCTTCGCTGTCTTCGATTTTCCATATGGTGTCCAGATATTCATCCAATTCTATAACCTTAATTTCCGGTCCTACATTTTCGTGTATGTAGTCAATTGTAACTTCTTTAGGTACAGCAACACTTCTGGGTGGATATTTGCCTATATACAAAACCTTTAACGTACGAAGCGACTTGACCGCCCTAATAGCCGAGAGCGTGCTAATAACGTCCTCTGCCCCCATAGGAATTATATGCTTGACCCCTGAGTACTTATCAAATCTAAACTTTGAAAGTCTGCCATGGATGGAATATCCCCAAGAGTCCCATTCTGGCATGATTGGCTTTTTTAATAATGCCAGCTCATCAAGGATCCCCTCCGAAACCATCCAGTCTTCCATGTCTCCAATTACCAGAAGGTCTGCCTCATCGGGGATATTCTTAACATCCTCACGTTTTTTTATCTTTATCTGGGGAAGCACGTGAATAAGACCTCTCTCTTCAAGCTTTTCAATATGAACATCTTTCGGAGGCAGTTCCTGACTTCTCAGTTGATCCCTCGGTTTTTTTGGACCAAAAACCCATGTTTGCTTAGCTATTGGAGTTTCATCAGACAACCATCTTTCCAGCGCGCTTTCCATTTTTAAAGGCTGCAATACAACATGTGTATCCCAAATTTTTTTAAGAGTCATGACTCCTTCCCCCACAGCCTATTCTATAGTTCTTGGCTATCTTTGGTTTAAATGTTTATTTTACACATTGGACAAGTTTACTCCATCCATAACTTCACATTGTACAAATAAAAAATATAAATATTCAACCTCAAAGGGATATCGATTGTTGTATGGAGGTAGACTCCAATGAGACTCCTGCACAAAAAGATTTTAGGGACTGTAGTTGTGTTGTTTTTAGTGGCTTTAGTAACTTTCTCCGCTGGTTGCACAACAACTTCTCAGAGCTCCAGCACCAAATCTTCTACTCAGACTCAGACGAGTACATCATCGGCCCCTGCACTCAAAAAGCCCGGCGAGGGTATGACAGTTTACTGGATCGGAGGAGCTGCCGGGGATCCTTTTGATGCAAGATTATATAAAGGAGCTAAAGATGCTGCTGCTCTGCTGGGAGTTAAACTAATTTATGTCCATACAAAGTGGGACCCAGACAAAATGGTTCAGGAATTTAAAAAAGCGATATCAATGGCCCATCCCGGAGATGGCATTGTTGTTATGGGACATCCAGGATATGACGCTCTCGCCCCACTCTTTGAGGAGGCTGCAAAGAAGGGTATCTATGTAACATTAGCAAATGTTGATATACCAAAACTCAGGGAGAAGTACTGGTTTACCGGCTATGTTGGACAGAACGTGTATCAAGCGGGATACAACCTGGCATCTGCAGCTCTTGAAAAGTATAAAGATCGCCTGAAACCAGGTGCAAGAGTAGCCATATTCTCTGGTAGCTGGGAGCAACCTGCTAGAGCTTTGAGAGCGAGAGGCATGGAAGATGCATTTAAAAAAGCAGGTTTGATAGTTGATGAAGTCTCTCATCCTCCAGAAGTTTATGGCAATCCCTCAGAAGGCATACAATATGTTACAGGGTATTTGGCCAAACATCCAGATGTTGCATTAATAGCCTTCGATGGTGGAGGCACTACAGCCACAGCAGAAAACTATATGAAGGCCGCAGGCAAGAAACCCGGCGATATAATTGTAATTGGATTTGATTTAACACCCGGTTCAGTTAAAGGTATAGAAGATGGTTATGTCCAGATGGTCATTGACCAACAGCCATATCTCCAAGGTTTCATGACAGTCCTGAACTTAGTTTTAAGCAAAGACTACAAATTTGCCGGCTTATACATTGATACAGGAGGATCAATAGTAGATAAAAGCAATGTAGGAACAATAGCTAAGCTCGTTCAAGAAGGTTACCGCTGATTTGTCTTCTGCTCTGTTTTATTTTTAATCTGATGATCTATGTCAACAGCTGTTATTTGAAGAATTCAAATATCTCGCGCATACAAAATGAAAGGAGGTCGGATAATGGACTACGTAATCTATGCCAAAAACATCACAAAGAAATTTGGAAACATAATAGCACTTAATAATGTCACCTTTAAAGTTAGAAAAAATGAGATAGTAGGAGTTGTTGGGGACAACGGTGCAGGAAAATCTACCTTAATGAAAATACTTTTTGGGATACACAAACCCGATTCAGGGGAGCTTTACATTAAAGGCAAACTGTATAATGATTTGAACCCAAAAAAAGCCTATGAATTAGGAATTGTACTAATTCATCAAGAGAGAACGTTATGTTCCCATCATTCAGTATGGAGAAACATATTCATGGCAAGAGAAATCACAAACAGATGGGGATTTCTTAAGATAAACGAGATGAGAAAACGCTCTGAGAATGCATTGAAAGAACTTGGCCTTACATCCAGAATATCTTCGGTAGACACGCCGGTGAATTATCTGTCAGGAGGCTATCAACAAGGAGTTCAGATTTCAAGAGCATTAGTATTTGATGCAGATGTCGTCATACTTGATGAGCCCACTAACGCTCTCTCCCTCAAGGAGGTTCAGAAAGTTCTGGAATATATTAAACAGCTTAAGGAAAAAGGAAAATCAGGAATTATGATTAGTCATAATGTGTATCATGTTTACCCTGTTGTGGATAGGTTCGTTATTCTCAACAAAGGGACTATAGTCGGAGAATTTCGGAAAAAAGATCTTGATATTGAAGATTTATCCCATATCATGTTATCCATAGCAGAAACCGGGAAGATACCTCCGGAGTATTCCAAGCTAAACCTTGCTGAAACTCCTGAAGCATAAAGCATGAGAGGTGATACATGATGAGAGACATCAAAAGCTTTATCGAAGCTCATAAATTGCAATTTGCCATACTTGGTATATTCTTAACCCTGTGGTTAATATTTTATATAATCAACCCATATGCATTTTCGAATCCATATACTTATACTGCCCTGTTATCTGTAACCCCATTCACGATACTCCCTGCACTTGGTTTGACTTACATAATAATAGCTACTGAAGTAGACCTTTCATTTTCTGCAATAATGGCAGTGGGTGCAGTAACCTTTGCATATGTCTGGCAGAACACAGGTTCATGCCTGCTCGGTTTTATTGCGCTTCTATTTGCTGGTCTTATTGCAGGCGCTTTCAACGGAATACTAGTGGCGAGGCTTAAAGTACCTTCCTTAATTGGAACCATTGGAACGATGTTCTTTTGGAGAGGAATTGTTTTGGTAGTAACTGGGGGCTACGGAATAAGCTTACATAATATTGAAAAAACATACATACAAAAACTCTTCGTTGGGACAGTCTCAGGAATTCCGATTCAATTCCTCTGGACAATCCTAATCACAATTATATTCTGGCTGATTCTCAACAGACATAAGTTTGGTGCATATGTTTATTACATTGGCGACAACAGAGCTGCTGCAAAAATGGTCGGGATAAATACAGAAAAGACCTTACTGTATATCTTTTCTTTAGAGGGCATGATCGCTGCCTTTGCAGGATTCTTAGTTGCTCTATCCCTCGGCACAGTATGGCCTGCACTTGGCGATATTTATATGCTAAAATCCATAGCTGCTGTTGTTATTGGAGGAACCCCCTTAACAGGTGGCGTTGGCACGATTTTTGGAACCTTCATGGGAGGCCTCATGCTTGATCTAATAGAAACAGGAATATTAGCAATTGGAGTCTCAGGATTCTGGATAAAAGTAGTCGATGGTGTGGTTATAGTAATAGCCTTGGTAGCACAGGCCCTCATAAGAGAAGGGGAACTTGCAAAGATAAGGAGGAAGAAAGAAGCTTTGGCGAAAGAGTGATTTCCTGTCTTTCCATTTTATTTCCGCGATTACACAACATTTCATCTCAAAACATCTGAAAACGGAACTCCCTCGGATTTCAGGGTTTTAACTCCCATCAGTATCATGTAATCCTGAATATATTCTCTTCCACGTAAGATGTTGTCAATCTCCCGATATAGAAATTCCCGTTCCTCGGAAAATACTCCAATCAAGAGCGTATAACCCCCCAAGACTTCCACCAATGTAAAAACATTCTCCATATCCATTAGTTCCTTTTCAAAGAGTAGTAAATCTTTCCGTGAAATATCTGCCTTAATCTTTAGGAGAATATATGCATATGGATAATCAAGCTTATCAAATCTTAAAAATGCGGCAACTTTTAAGTATCCCTCATTTTGGAGGTTCATTCTACGCCATCTTATAGCGGATTTTGATAATCCCAATTCTCGTGCAAGCTCTGCATCACTCAATCGGCCATCTTCCCGGAGCAATCTTATTAACTCCCAATCTCTCTTTGTTAGGGCTTTCATTTTTAAGTTAGCCTCCCATTATTTGATGCCACTCAATGTTATGTCATTTCAAAACTTTAAAGACTTATTGATTCCCAACCCCCTGCTCATTAGTTCTTAGTTTTAGATTCTTCCTCAGCCTTCCTCATGAGCTCCTTAACGCGCTCAATTCGATATTCCTCAACGACCCTGAGGAACTTCTTGAGCTCCTTCTCTCTATCCTCTTCTTCCCAGAGGGCAAGTTTGTCATTTATAGCTTTCTCAAGCTCCTCTCTGTCAACAATTGCAAAGTCATCAACCCGCTTGACCTCAACCTCATCCTTATAAAACACTGGGATATGGGCCTTTCTGAAAACTCTGAATGCATCATCAGGCAAAGTTCCACCGCTTACAATAGCTTTTATACCTTTTCTCACGAGATATTCGGCTATACTCTTACCCGCTCCCGCAGGATTCACTACAAAAAGAACATCTTCCTTTTTTATTCCTGTCTCCTTCTCTATCCTCTCTATTTCACGCCAACTGAGGGTCTCAAGAACCTTCAGCGGAAGAGCTGATCCCCGAAGCTCAAGCAGGTGCATTCTCTTCGCAAGGACGAGATCTCTGCTCAGCTTCTCAATTATAGCCTTTGCATCCTTCAATTCTCTCTCAAGAGCTTCTATACGCTTCACTTTGGCCTCAAGCTCCCTCTCCCTCATGACCCTTGCTCTAATCTCATCATCATAATCAATCAACCGTCTCTCCAGACGGCCTATAACCCTCCTCTGCTCCTTTATAATCCCTCTGAGCTCCCTATTTTCACGTTCAAGAATTTCCACACTTCTCTCAAGCTCACGAATTCTTCTCAGGTAGGGCTCTATGTCTACGCTCCTCTCCGGGACAGGTCTCTCCTCTTCTCTCGGCCTTTCACGTGCTGTTACTTTTGTTATAGCCTCTCCAAGATTGTAGCCCCGAATTACAAGAGCTTTAATCTCTTCTCCCTTCTTTAAAAGCCCCAGTTCCTTTAACTTTGCTTCTACATGTTCCATTTTAGGCTTCAACCGAAGATATGCTTTATATGCTGCCGCTAACGCATCACGCTGATGGTCATCGTCAACCGATATACCAAGGCTTCGCAGAAGCTCGTTCTTCTCATCGACACGAAGACTTTCCCTGGGAACAAAGAGATTGGCTTTGAAGGAGCGGGCGAGTTTCTCAACCAGACCCGGAGCAGGATTGACATCAGTGGCAATTATTATAGGATGTCCAATATCACTTATGAACCTGAAAATCTCACTTACAGCCATATTTCTCTCGCTATAAACAGCCAGAACATTGCCATTTAAATCGATAGCTGCTATCCCCACGGTTATTCCAGGATCAATTCCAACTATTATGCTCTTCCTTTCCTCTATAGCCTTTTCACTCTTCAGGGGTGCGAATTCAAGGCTCTTTCTTTCAACGGGATAAATCCTAATTTCAATATCACCCCCATGAGCCGGGCGTATAAGTCCAGCAAGTTCTTCCCGGTTTGCATATACCCTGAACTCCCCCCTGGCCAGGCCGTAATCCTTCTCTTCAACTTCCAGATCAAAAGGAATATCAGCTTTTTTCAACCTATCCTCTATCTCCCTAACTTTATTTTGAATCAGATTGTGAATTCTTCTTCTATAGCGATCCTGACTCCAGCCGCCTTTCCCTTGACTCCTTCCACGGGAAACCTTTATAATCACCTCATCCTCAAAGGCCAGAACCTCATAACCAACACCTTTAGAAGCCAGAAGAGCACACACCTTTGCCTCTTCATATGGATCAAATCTGTCAGTTATCCTGATTCCATTCTCTCTCGCAAGAGACCATAGGGATTTCTGCTCTCCAGGTCTTCCTGTCACCTGAACCAGCTTCGTACCCTGAGGCAGAGCGCGGAGGAATTTCCTCAGGTCATCACCAAGCTCGTGGATATTATCCATGGCAATTATCTCCGGCCGTTTAGTCTTTATAAAACGAATCAGCCTGTAGAGGGTGAACTCACCCTTCTTCTCAAGCCTCCCGTTCATCCAGCTTACAACTGCAAATCTCTTTGGACTTTCACCTATTACATCAACACCCAAGATTAGAATAGGCACCACCTCTGCATCATTAACAGCTTTGGAGAACTTCTTAAAAATTTATCTAAGGCCGCAGAGAGGCCTGAATTGAGACCTCAAGAGCCCTTTTTATAGTCTCAATGGACATTGAAGGCACTGCCTTCTCAAGAGCCTGTTCATATGAATAGGGCACATGGATGAAGCCGGCTCTTATGGACAGTTTTTTGGTGGCTATTGTGTGAAGGGCCACATACATCGTGGTGTTACACACATAGGTCCCAGCACTGTTTGAAACCATTGCAGGAATCCCTTCATTTCTTAGAGCTTTTACAATCCTCTTTACAGGTATTGTAGCAAAATAGGCCGCAGGGGCATCCTTAAAAATGGGCTCATCCTCGGGTTTGTAACCTTCATTATCTTCTCTTGTTGAGTCCATAACGTTTATAGCCACCCTCTCAACGGTTATGTTCGGCCTCCCTCCTGCCTGTCCGCTCATTATCATGATATTGGGCTTAATATTCTCTATAAGCTCGGGGAGGATAGTCTTAACCCCCTTAAACGTCACAGGGAGCTGTCTTTTTATTATCTCAGCGCCGGAAATCCTGTCTGGAAGTTCCCTCACAGCCTCCCATGAGGGATTTATTTTTTCTCTGCCGAAGGGTTCGAAACCTGTTACCAGAACCTTCAACGTTATCACCATTAAAGCTTAGGCCTATAGGATTTAAAAAGAAAGTGAATTCGACTGTTAGAACTTTCAACACAACCACCAATTAAAGCTAAACTTTATAGGGTTTAAAAGGAATAAATTCTGGGGAGAGCCATGAAGTATGATTATGATGTTGCGATTATCGGAGGGGGACCTGTTGGCAATTATCTGGCAAATCTTCTGGCGAGAAAGTTTGATGTTGCAGTTATAGAAGCAAACAGTTCTTTTGGAGGAAAAGCCTGCACCGGAATAATCGGTAAGGACAGCTATAATGATCTAAAACTCCCGAAAAAAGCAATTCTCAATGAGTTCAAAGGAGCAATTTTTTACTCAAAGATTCAGAGCTTTGAGATCAAGAGAACAGAGCCGCAGGCGTATCTTGTGGATAGAAAGACACTTGAAAAAATACTCGCAGAGAAAGCCATTAAAAGGGGAGCAGAATACTTTATGGGAACGAGATTTGTGGGATTCAAAAACGGCAAAGCTATTTTTCAGAGGTTCAACCAGCAGTTTGAGATCGAAGCCCAGTTTTATATCGGAGCTGACGGGCTCAGGAGCAAAGTTGCTCAGGAAATGGGAGTCAAAACAAAGGCAGAATTCATGGGAGGTTATGAAGTTGAAGTTGTGGGGGAGTTCGAAAGGCCAGATTTCACCGAAGTTTGGATAAATAAGGAAATTAATAAAAACTTTTTCTTCTGGGTTGCCCCCGTAAATGAAAATCTGGCCAGAATAGGCACCTTTGGAAGCCTTGATTCCATGTTTAAATTTCTGAAGATGAGAATGCTAAAGGCCGAAAATATCGTGGAGTTCAAGGCGGGCAGTGTGGGCCTTGGCTGGAGAAAGCCATGGATTAAAGGCAATACTGCCATAGTAGGAGATGCAGCACTGCAGATAAAACCCACCACTGCGGGGGGGATAGCCTACGGAATGTTCTGCGCCCATGCACTGGCGTATTCTCTCATCAACGGTAAACCGAAAGATTATGAAAACCTATGCAGAGAGATTAGGAAGCAAATTTCCTTTGGGATGAAGCTCAGAAAAATGTTCTTAGGGCTTACTCAGGAGCAGATTGAAAAGATATTCGAGATTCTCGGGAGTAGAGAGGCGGTTGAGCTGATTGAGAGGACCGCCGACTTCGATGACCATGCAAAGACTGTAAAAGCCATAATCAGGAGCCCCAAACTTCTGGCAAAGCTCCTGAAGGTGTCACCAATGTTACTGCGGCATCTGGTGTGAGGTATGGAGTGGAAAATGGGTCTCCAAGAGGAGTACCTCGTGGCAATAGCTGAGGGCAGGAAGAAGGTCGAAGGCCGCCTCTACGACGAGAAGAGGCAAGCCATAAAGCCCGGCGACGAGATAGTCTTCGAGAACAGGCTGGTATGCGTCGTGAAGGATCTGAGGGTCTACTCATCCTTCAGGGAGATGCTGGAGAAGGAGGGGCTGGAGAACGTCCTCCCCGGAGTGGAGAGCATTGAGGAGGGCGTTAAGGTCTACAGGCGCTTTTATTCGGAGGAAAAGGAGAGGAAGTACGGCGTCGTTGCCATAGAGGTCGAGCCCGTCGCTTGGATAGGGGAGCCTAAATAACGTGAACCTCAAAAGCCCAATTCCTTCAAAACCTCGAAGTCGTTGTCCAAGGTTATTATCGGCAGACCGTTGACAATCGCAGTTGATGCCATGAACAAGTCCCTTATGGACCTCGAAGTTCCTTTTTCTTTCAGTTTCTTGTGGAGATACGCCGCCATCTCGGCGCATTTCCCGTCAAAGGGTAGCTCTATGAGGGCTTCGAGCCATATCAGCTCGTCCTTCCTCGGCATCCCAAGAAGGATTTCAAACTTGGTTATCGATGTTATGTAGAAGGTGTTGTCCAGGGATGTTACCCTGTCGAGAACCTCCCCGTTTCCCCAGGCAATCTCTATTATGACGTTCGTCTGACCTCCTCCCCGCCCTAAAGGATGGGGGTTCCAACGGGAACCCCCTAACCAATTGGCAGGGAGGTTTGAGGGGTTCTCATCAGGACAACCCTCGAAGAGGGTTCTTCGAACCCCTCTGGCCGGGCCTCCGGCCAGTTACCCCTCATCTGGAAGGCCTTAAGACCCTCCAGACTTGGGGTTATGGTTTTTACCACCTTCCTCAAAATGTTGAAGGCACCAACCAAGTCAGCATTAAAAACAAGCCCCGTCGCGGGACACTTAAACAATCCACGAACGAAGCGAGCCCCCTCATGGAGCCTCCCGCAAACGGGACAAGTCTTTGAAGTGAAAGCCTCATTGACCACGATAACCTGAATACCAAACTCCTCCGCAACTTCTTTTAAACGTTTAATGACCGTGTTAAACCGCCAGACGTGAGAGAGGAGGAAATTCTGCTTCTTACCCTTATCAGAGTTTCGAGCTATTCCCTTGGGATAACCAACGATAATTGTGGAGACGCCCAATTCGTAGAGTTTTCTAACCGTTCCCCTAACAGCCGTGTTAACGTAATGCTTCGCCTGAAGTTTAGCCCTCTCATGCATTCTTTTGAGTTTTTTACTTGTCTTCTGGCCACTTTTGTTGAGTTTTGACTGGTAGTCCGCAATCCTCTTTTTCCAGTAGAAGTCAATACTCTTTA
>CAZAPD010000120.1:0-4317 GCA_964487115.1 uncultured Thermococci archaeon
ATATGGAGCCACTCTTCTGGAAGGGGAGGTTCGTTCCGGGGCGGGATTTTTGAGAGAACCTCTTTCTTGAATCTTTCTTCACTAACACGCATGAAAAACACCATTGTCCATTAAAAACGTCTCCCTTAAGGCTTTTTCGGAGAAAAAGATTTATAAGGTGGGGTTTAATTAATGGTGGCCGGGAATTTTCGTGGTTCTTAACGGGGGTAAGGGATAAGACACTCTATCAGGCTTTGCTGCCCGTTGCATCGTCATGTAACTCTTTTACTCGGGCTTCTTTCGACTAATTCTAAACGCAAAATCTCGCTCTGAATAAATTTATACTCGAAAAAAAAAAGGAAGAATTTTTACTAAAAGTAAAAGGAAAAATTTATAAGAAT
The DNA here is from genome assembly GCA_964487115.1 of uncultured Thermococci archaeon. Lineage (GTDB taxonomy): Archaea > Methanobacteriota_B > Thermococci > Thermococcales > Thermococcaceae > Thermococcus. Next base: position 381 of record CAZAPD010000120.1, read on the forward strand.
AAGTTGCTTTAAAAGATACTGCAAACAACCTAATACTAAAAAGAGGTGCTTTAAATGCGCAGGAAATTCTTGGAAAACTCTCTCCTGATATCCTTTTTAATTCTATGGTTTTTTTCATGGCTAAAGAAAGTCTACCCTCTAGAACTTGTCTCATTGCTGGGGATAATCGCGACAGGGTACGCTTTTAAGTCCTCACTGAAATGGAGACTTGCGATTGGAGGTTCTGTTTTGGCATTTTCCCTGCCCATTGTCGTTTTAACGCTGGGAAAAGCATGGTACTGGGTTACAATTCTCATGGCATTGCCTCTCTATTATCTCGGTTCACTGCTTAGACTATCACGGAGGCCTCTGGAGGCACTGGTAATTTCAGCTCTGATGTTTGCTCCGTTCGTGGTTTTATCCAGTTTGGACTTTTATACATGGATTATCATAGCGCTTTACTGGCTAATTATGGGTTTTGTAGGCAGTCGTGTTCATCCCTCCCAGTTAGAAGCACTAATACCTCCCCTTGTAACATATGCTCTTAGCTTGGTCATGACGATAACCCCTGCAGTCACGGAAACCCAGCTCCTCAGGGTGGCGTCTCTAGTTATCCTTGTGCCTGTTTATCCTCTCATTGCATGGGTTGCAATGGCTTTTAAAAGAAAGAAAAGCCATCACTCCACGTAAACCGCAGGCTTCATTGGCATTGCCTGTCTTTTCTTTCCGCCCTTGTCCTCCTCTGGATTGATGACAATTTCCAAGTCAAGCTCCTTCTCGATGAACTCCTTGGCCTGTGTTAAGGCTTTTTCCTCGTCAATGCGCTTGAAGTCAAAGGCTCTGTCCTTAATCAGCTTCTGAATTAGCTTTGAGACCTCTTTACCTCGCTTGCGCATTTCTGGGTCTTTCATAACCTCATTCATCGATGTTTTGAAGTCTCTCTTCTCCGCAACCACTTGGGCAACTTTCCACTTCCACTCCTCCGCGGTGTAGATGTAGGCTCTCTTTGCATTTTCGATCTTAGCCACCTTTATGATTTCCTTAATGTCCTCAATCAGCGACTTAATGTAATCCTCTTCCAGCTCTATTGTCTCGTTCCACCATTCTGGATTTGGCTCAGGCCACTTAGCCAAGCTAACAAATCCTTCTCCTCCGAGCTTCTCCCAGAGTTCTTCACAGATGTGGGGTGTGAATGGTGCCATCAGCCTAACCCAGATTTCAGCGAGTTTTCTCAATACATAGCGCTTTGCTTCGTCGTCTCTACCTTCGGTCCTCCTCATGTACCATCTCAGATCGTTCAATATGCTGTAAAACGCCCACTGGACTGCAGTTCTTGTCCTGAACTCCTCAAGGGCTTTGGTAGCTCCTTCGATAGCTCTGTTCAGCCTGTGAAGCATCCAGCGGTCAATGTCCATCAGCTCAACATCTTTTTCTTCATACTGGGCTAATTCACTTATTAGCTCGTAGAATCTTTCAATCTGTTTTCTGAGTTTCCCTACCTCTGCTCTTCTCCAATCGAAGTCACTGTCATGTTCGGCGAGGCTCATAATATAAAGCCTAACTACATCAGCTCCGTTCTCCTCGATTGCATCTATGAAGTTGAGCACATTTCCCCTGCTTTTGCTCATCTTCGTTCCTTCGAGGGTTCCAAAGCCGTTCACTGCTATACCCTTTGGCCAGTGCTCCTTCTTGAAAATAGCTACATGGTTGAATATAAAGAAGCTCAGGTGGTTTGGGATGAGGTCTTTAGCTGAACAGCGCCAGTCGAGTGGGTACCAGTACTCAAACTCCTCTTTCATCTCATGGATTATCTCCACCGGAATTCCTGTCTTTTCGGCCAGCTCCTTCTCCATCTTCTCGCTGAATTCTTCCAAGAAGAGATAATCGAAGAACTCTGGTATGAGGTTCTCTGGTTTGAGCTTACCTTCGTCTCTCAGCATATTCATGTGCCTTGAAATTGTGTAATATGCCGTATAAATGGTTGAGTCGCTCAGGCTTTCAATAACCCAATCCGGATCCCATGGCAGGGGAGTTCCCAATCCAACCTTTCTTGCACAAGCTTTTTTGTCGAGCCACTCAATAACCGCCTCAAACTGTGCCCTCCTGCTTTCTGGATAAATTGTCATGTTTGCCAGGGATTCCCTCGCTTTCTCCTTCCATTCTGGGTTTCCATAATCGATGAACCACTGGTCATGGATTATCTTTACAACCGCTTGGTTTCCGAATCTTGATATTACTGGCTTTTCGGCAAATTCATACATCATATCAGCTGTTCCCTTCTCCCTCATGTCCTTTGCAATGAGGTCTTTCACTTCCTGAACTGGCTTTCCTTTGTATGGTTCAATCTTGAAGACTCCTTTGTGGAACTCTGCTTTGTATATGTTCTTTGTCGCCTGTTCCAACTTTTCCTTATCATTCTGATTCCTAACGCCGAGCTTCTCTACCTCTTCAACTGCTGGAAACTCACCGTAACCTTCAAGCTTAATAAGGGAAATATAGCTTATCTCTTCCACTATACGTGGATCAATGTCATATTTCAGGAGAATCTCTGTTTCTTTCTTTAAATCTTCCAGAGCAACATGATCGAAGGGAGCATGTGCTGGAACGCTCATGACTACACCTGTGGCATTATCAGGGTCGACGAATTCTGCGGGCAGTATTATAACCTCATCCCCGGTAACGGGATTTTTAACATATTTTCCTATCAGCTTTTCACCCTTAAACTCTTCGAGAATATCAATCTCTTTATCCTGAAAGCTCAGCTTATAGGCGGCTTCTTTGCTTATTATCCAGACTTCTTCCTTTCCTTTGCTCCGAACTTTGGCCTTAACGTATGTTGCTCCTGGGTTCAGCCACATATTGGTTACACCATAGACTGTTTCAGGTCTCAGCGTTGCTGCTGGCAGGTATATCTCTTCATCATCTTCCTTCAGGGTGAATTTAATCAGCACATATTCGAGGATTGGGATGTCTTCCCCTTCCATTATGTCGTGATCGCCAAGGGGTGTTCCGACAACGGGATCCCATCTAACTCTATGAGCGCCTTTAACAACCAGACCTTTTTTCTTCAGAGTCCAGAACTGCCACTCTATGAATTTGCTGAAGGGTGGGAATAGATTCGTTGTGTGAAACTCTCTGCTCCAGTCGACGGAAAATCCAGCCTTTATGAATGTTTCCTTTGCGGTCTTCATGAAATATTTCACAATGTTCTTTGGGTCTTCAAACGTCCACAGTATCTCCTCTGGGACTTTATAAACGTCCCTGTAAATCCAGATTGTTTTGGGGTCGCGGTGTTTAATGCGCTCTGCGATTCCAACTATTGGAGAACCGGTTATATGCCATGCCATTGGGAACAGTACGTTGTAGCCCTGCATTCTCTTGAACCTTGCAATAACATCTGGGATTGTGTAGGTTCTTGCATGTCCGACATGTAAATGTCCTGAAAGGTAAGGGAACGCGACCGTTATGTAAAACTTCTTCCTTTCATCTATTTTTGGTTCAAATATCTTCTCATCCAGCCATCTTTTCTGCCACTTTTCTTCAATAGCTTTGAAATCTATCATTTCCTAACCTCCTTAGAGCTGTTAAACGAACGGGAGCACCAGAAAGAGCATGCATAAAAGTGCCACTTAGGGGGAGTGTTGGAAAAATCAGTAACTGATGGAGCGAAGGAGAACTCGATCCCCCCTCATAGGCATCGGGCTTAATATGGAGTTTGAGTATTTAAAAGTTTTGGCATGATTTTTTATATTCTTTCGATGAAAATCTTAATGGTGATCACATGCCCACAGTTGTTGTTGAAGGTCCTAAAATAAATGTTGAGAAGAAGAGGGAGCTCGTTAGAGGGATAACAGAGGTTATCAGGGAGGTATATGGAATATCCCATGTTACCCTTCTGATAAAAGAGAACCCTACCGAAAATGTTGGTATCGATGGTGAGCTTCTTTTGGATAAGAAG
>CAZAPD010000121.1:0-26213 GCA_964487115.1 uncultured Thermococci archaeon
CAACGGTAACTCTAAAATCTTTTTATGAACAAATTCCTTTACGTAGATTCTTTTAGGAAGACCACCATAAAAGTCCTTTTCGTATATGTGAATTGTCTTTTCATCTTTCTTTCTCTCTTCTATGTAGTTGTAGAAGTACTGATAAGCGCTATCGAGCTTTTCACGAATTTCGTCACTATATTCGTAAATGGCTTCGACAACTTCGATGGAAAACATTACTACCGCCATTGCAAGGAGTGCATAAAGTGCGGTTAAAACCCATTCACCTACTACAAAAACTGGAATGAACATGACAGCCATAGCCGATGGGACGAACACACTAGTACCCGTGGACATCGCGGTTCCCATTGATTTCATCGAAAGCAGTAATGGATGTTCGTTTGACCAAGTTGAATGTGCCAAACCCTGCGTGGATGTGGCAGATTTAACGTTAATGGCAGAACCGTCCACGAACTCTTCAGGAGAAATATGACTCTCAATAAATGCCTTAACTCCCTCTGGTGTGTTCAAACTGGAGTTATCGGTTATAACGAGCTTCACTGGGACCCCATAAATCTCGATTTCATACACCCTTATTCCCGCGGTTGTCTGCTGAATCGCATCCTTGGTGGCGAGTGCGGGCTGTAGAACTAACCCGAATACTTACTAAGATTGAAATAATCAGTTCAACAACTCTTCTCACTCACATCACTGAGAAAAAAATCTAACGACAAATTTATAAATTTTACTCGGTAGAAACAAAAATCTAACCAGACACTTGAAAGAAAGATAGAAAGCTCAGAATATCAGTGGTGCCCTGTACTCGCCCCAGACTTCTCTCAAAACATCTGTAACTTCACCTAGAGTTGCCAGGTGCCTGTGGACCTCGATGATGTAGGGCATAAGGTTCTCGTCCTCGGTTTCAGCAGCCTTTCTGAGCTTGTTCAAAGCTTCTTCAACTTTCTTGTTGTCTCTCTCGCTCCTGAGCTTCTTGAGCCTATCGATCTGCTTCTCCCTAATGCTCGGGTCGACCTTAAGAATCTCGACATCGAGCGGCTCATCAACTATGAACTCGTTGACGCCGACGATGATGCGCTTCTTCTCCTCGACCTCCTTCTGGAACTTATAAGCTGACTCCGCTATCTCTTTCTGGATGTAGCCGCGCTCAATCGCCCTCATCATTCCGCCCATCTTCTGAATCTTCTCGATGTACTTGAGGGCCTCCTCGTATATGTGGTCGGTGAGCCACTCGATGTAATAGCTGCCTCCGAGTGGGTCTATGGTGTCCACAACGCCGCTCTCGTAGGCGATTATCTGCTGGGTTCTGAGGGCTATCCTGACGCTCTTCTCGGTGGGCAGGCTCAGAGCCTCGTCGTAGGAGTTGGTGTGCAGGCTCTGCGTCCCGCCGAGAACCGCCGCGAGGGCCTGGATGGCAACTCTCACTATGTTGTTCTCCGGCTGCTGGGCGGTTAGGGTTGAACCAGCTGTCTGGGTGTGGAAGCGCAGGAGCATTGAGCGCGGGTTCTTGGCGTTGAACCACTCCTTCATTATATACGCCCAGAGCCTCCTCGCTGCCCTGAACTTGGCGATCTCTTCCAAGAAGTTGTTGTGAGCGTTGAAGAAGAAGCTCAACCTTCCGGCGAATTTGTCAACGTCCATTCCGCGCTCTATGACGGCTTTAACGTACTCGATACCGTCGGCGAGGGTGAAAGCGACCTCCTGAACAGCGTTTGCACCCGCCTCACGGATGTGGTAGCCGCTTATGCTTATCGGGTTCCACTTGGGGACGTTCTCGGCGCAGTACATTATGATGTCGGTCGTAAGGCGCATGCTCGGCTGCGGCGGGAAGATGTAGGTGCCGCGCGCTATGTACTCCTTGAGGATGTCGTTCTGAACGGTTCCGCGGAGCTGGTTCGGAGCAACGCCCTGCTCTTCAGCCACAAGGATATACATGGAGAGGAGGTTAGCGGCGGTCGAGTTGATTGTCATTGAGGTGGAGACCTTGTCAAGCGGGATTCCGTCGAAGAGAATTCTCATGTCCCAGAGGGAGTCTATGGCGACTCCAACCTTTCCGACCTCACCCTCACTCATCGGGTGGTCTGAGTCGTAGCCTATCTGGGTCGGCAGGTCGAAGGCGACACTCAAACCGGTCTGTCCCTGGCTGAGTAAATATTTGTAACGCTTGTTTGATTCTTCAGCTGTTCCAAACCCTGCATACTGTCTCATTGTCCAGAACCTTCCACGGTACATAGTTCCATAAACTCCTCTTGTGAAGGGATATTGACCAGGAAAGCCAAGTTCTTCAAGGTAATCCCAGTCTTCACCAAGGTCAGCAGGAGTGTAAACGCGTTTAATCTCAAAACCGTCATCAGTCATGAATTTTTTCTTTCTTTCTGGCCTCTTTGCGATGAGGGGCTTTACTACTTTCTCATTCCACTCTTCCTCAGCCTTTCTAATCTCCTCAAGCTTTTTCTTATCGAAGGTCATCACTACCACCTTTTTTTATTTGGCGTGCCACCTATAAAAACCTTTTACATAACTAAAGGTGTGGTTTGCTTTTGGATAAAATGTCCATTATTCTGGGAATTCCCTTTTTGAGAGTGTAACCCATGAAATAACGAGCAGTAGGATGATTACACCACCGAAAAACAGGGCTGTGTAACTTGGATTACCTTTGAAAGCTGCAATCTGATTCAGATCAAAACTGCTTTTTAGTAAGATTATTGTTTGATATCCGAGGGTATAACGCTCGGGATGGGTTATATATGGTATCTGGGGAATAATGAACTGTAACAGGAATACTATTCCGAAGGTTGAGAGAGATGCATATAACGGCCGGGTTACAATTACTGAAATAGCCATGGTCAGTGCCCCGAGAGATGCTAACACCAGTAATGTAGAGGCAAAAGCTAAGACCAAATCCTGAAAACTCTTTGTAAGACCACTTATTCCCGTGTGATAAACCACGGGATTGTAAAGCCATATAATTGCATAGGGTACCAAAAACAGTATGCACATCACGCTTGTTCCTGCAATAAATTTTCCAATCAGGATCTCACTTACTCTTACGGGTTTTGAAATAATAAGTCTTATTGTGCCTTTATCTATCTCACCGGCTAACAGATCACTCATGAGGATTATTATGATGAACTGCCCAATTATTCCGGCCCAGTAGTTTGGAATCAAGTCGATCATTAAACTTTGAAAGGCTTTTCTCATGGCTTCTATTCCGGTTCCTTGGGGTTGTGGATTTAGAAGGTATATTACTGCCGGAAAAGCCATTATAACAAGGAGTATTTTGAATTTTATTGAATGTAACAGCCTTTTGAATTCAGTTGTGAAGATGATTAAAGAAGGATTACTTGAAGTTTCGTTCATTCAAATCTCACCCCATATTGAAGCGTTTCATCAGTATCCTTTCAAGAGGGCTGGTATGCGGTCTAAATAATCTTAATTCCAGCTCTTCTTTGGTTATAATCGCAGGGAGTTCCTTAAAAAATTGTTCTGAAAAACGTTCGTCGAGTTTTACCCTTAAAATTCCTTCTTCTTCCCATACTTCCTTTATATAGAGCTTATCCATAAGAAACCCCATTAATTTTTTGTTATCTGAGACGATTATATCATAATCATCGCCTTCTACCTTAGCTAATTCGCTAACTTTTCCCTGTTCTATAAGCCTGCCATCCTTTATCAGCCCTACATAATTACACATTCTCTCTATTTCACTTACAATATGTGAGCTTATGAAAACCGTTTTCCCGGCTTTTGCTAATTCCAGGATTTTTCCTATAAATTCCATCCTTCCAAGAGGATCAAGGTTGCTTGTTGGTTCGTCTAAAATTAGAAGTTCGGGATTTCCGAGCAGAGAAACAGCAAATGTAACGCGCTGTTTTTGGCCGCTGGAGAGTTCTTTTATTTTATTAAAGGCGAGCTTACCCACACCGGTGTATGCCATCATTTCCCTCACTTGCTCCACAGCCTTGTTTTTTGGAAGACCGAGAAGACGTCCCATATAAGTTAAGAACTCAAAGATTGTCATGTCGTCATACGCCAGAGGTTTTTCAGGCATGTAACCAACTTTTTTCATAATTTCAACCCGATCTTTTGGCATTTCAAGACCAAAAATCCTAATTTCCCCGTAGGTTGGCCTAAGAGCTCCGGTGAGCATTTTTATTGTGGTGGTTTTTCCAGCCCCATTTGGGCCGAGAAATCCATAAACAGCACCTTTTGGGACCTGAAGGTTGAGGTGGTAAACCACATTAACTTTTCCAAAGAATTTTGTTAGATTGCTGGTCTCAATTATGCTGGGCATCTTAACACCAAGATATAAATCGAAGTGAATGCATAAAAAGTTTTTGAGATAGTAACTTTTATGCTGATAAATGGTATTGGACTTGATAGTTCAGCAAAAGTAACATTTCAGAGCCATGCACATACAGACCACTTCGTCACTGGGGAGGTCATCTACTCCACTAAGGCAACTAAATTCCTCAGCCATCTCAGAAAGGGTGGCTTTTATCGAGAGGTAAATTTCGGAAAAACTTTCTATCTTGGTGAATATCGGGCAAAACTTTATCCCGCAGGCCACATGCTTGGATCAGCAGGAATAAAGCTCTGGCTTGATACCGGAACGGCCTTCTATACAGGTGATACCAAGTGGTTCAAGCTGAGGACGGCAGAGAAGAGCTGTTTTCCAAGAGCTAACGTTCTCATAATCGAGGCAACTTTTGGAGTTCCAAGCTTCACCTTTCCTTCACCAAAGGAAGCTGAGAAAAAATTGATAGCATTTATTGAAGAAGCTCTCGAAAGAGGTAGAAAACCTACCCTCTACGTCAACCAGATGGGAAAGGCTCAAGAAGTCATTAAGATTCTGGATGTGCATGGATACACCGTCAGAACTTCCAGAGATGTTATTAAGGTTGCAAAGGTTTATGAAAAGTTCGGAATAAAATTCGATAATATTTCTCAGGATGGAGATGTGGTTTTGTATTCCTGCCGCTCGCTAAAAATTGAAAATTCTATTTCACCATGGGAACTTACAGTTTCAGGCTTTGGCCAGCTTAAGCTCAGTAACCATGCTGATTTCTGGGAGCTGATGAGGATAGTTGAGAAAGTAAGACCGGAAAGAATCTTCACAGTCTATGGCTGTTCACAGGAGTTTGCAAGGATTCTGGAAGGCCTTGGGTATAGGGCTGATTCTATAGCCCCGGATTCATATTTAAATCTTTAATCGAGATTATGGATTATCACCAAAAATTTGCAGATTTTAATAACTTGATCATAATAAAATCGAAAACTTTATAAACCTCAATTTTTTAGTAACTACTGGTAACCAAAATATGGAGGTGGGAGGCATGGTCTGGAGGAAGGAGAGAAGATGGGATATATGGGACCCCTTTGACATAATGAGGGAAATCCAAGAGGAGATCGACAGCATCTTCAATGATTTCTTCCGTGGACCAAGACTCTGGTCATACAGAAGACCGGGAATGGAGTTCGAAGAGAGGGGGGTCTGGAGAGAACCCTTTGTCGATATCTTTGACAGCGGAAATGAGTTTGTAATAACTGCAGAGCTTCCGGGAGTTAGAAAGGAAGATATAAAGGTCAGGGTCACAGAGGACGCAGTCTACATTGAGGCTCAGGTCAGGAGAGAAAAAGAGCTTGAAAAGGAAGGCGCAATAAGAGTTGAGAGATACTACAGTGGTTATCGCAGAGTAATCAGCTTGCCAGAGGAAGTTATCCCAGAGAAAGCCAAAGCCAAGTACAATAATGGCGTACTTGAAATTAGGATTCCAAAGAAGCATCCGACAAAGAAAGGTGGAGAAGGATTTGAGGTGAAGATTGACTAAAGCTTTTCCATACTTTCGATTTTCCCGTTTTTGGGTTTGGTTTGCTCTATAAGATAAAATCAGTCAAAATCAAGATCATTGGGGGTGGTATAAATGGTTGATAGGAAGGAAATTAAACTCAAAGTAGCATCTGCCTATCAGAGGGACGTAGGTAGAGGAATCGTGAGAATTGACAGAAAAGCCATGCGTGAAATTGGTGTTCAACCCGGTGATATAGTTGAGATAATAGGCACCAAGAACACGGCTGCAGTTGTCTGGCCAGCCTATCCGGAGGATGAAGGACTTTCACTTATAAGGATGGATGGGACCATCAGGAAGAATTCAGGAGTTGGACTTGGAGACGAGGTTACAGTAAGGAAGGCTGAAGTGAAGGAGGCCAAGAAGGTAATCCTCGCTCCGACAGAACCCATAAGATTTGGTCATGACTTCGTTGAATGGTTGCATTCAAGGCTCATTGGAAGGCCCGTAGTTAGAGGGGATTACGTGAAAATCGGAATCCTCGGTCAGGAGTTAACCTTCGTTGTCACCGCTACAACTCCAGCTGGTATAGTTCAGATTACAGACTTCACAGACTTCACGGTGAGCGAAAAACCGGTTAAGGAAGTGACCAAAAGGGCAGTTCTTGGAGTTACCTATGAAGACATTGGTGGCCTTAAAGAGGAAATCCAGAAAATCAGAGAGATGATAGAGCTTCCGCTCAAACATCCAGAGATATTCGAAAAGTTAGGCATTGAACCTCCTAAGGGTGTTCTGCTTTACGGTCCGCCGGGGACTGGTAAGACTCTGCTGGCCAAGGCTGTTGCTAACGAGGCTAATGCCCACTTCATAGCAATAAACGGCCCGGAGATAATGAGCAAGTATTATGGTGAGAGTGAGGAGCGTTTAAGAGATGTCTTCAGAGAGGCAGAAGAAAATGCTCCGAGTATAATTTTCATTGATGAGATTGATGCAATTGCTCCCAAGAGGGAGGAAGTTACTGGAGAAGTTGAAAAAAGAGTCGTAAGCCAGTTATTAACCCTCATGGACGGTCTAAAGAGCAGAGGAAAAGTCATAGTAATAGCTGCGACCAACAGGCCTGATGCAGTCGACCCGGCTTTGAGGAGACCTGGAAGGTTTGACAGGGAGATAGAGATAGGAGTCCCCGACAGACAGGGAAGGAAGGAGATACTTCAAATACACACAAGAGGAATGCCCATCGAACCTGAATTCAGAAAAAGCAGGGTAAGAAATATCCTTGAGAACCTGAGAGGAGACGAGAGATTCAGAAATGTTATAGATAAGGCAGTAGAAAAAGTCGAAAAGGCTGAGAATGAGGATGATATCAGGAAGATACTGAGAGAACTCGATGAAAGGCTTTATGATGAGGTGAAGCACCGTCTGATTGATGACCTCCTCGAAGAGTTTGCAGAGAAGACCCATGGCTTTGTTGGTGCCGATTTAGCTGCATTAGCAAGGGAAGCTGCAATGGCGGCCCTTAGAAGGCTTATCAAGAGCGGCAGGATAGACTTTGAGGCAGAGAGCATACCCAAGGAAGTTCTTGAGGAGCTCAAAGTTACGAGGAAGGATTTCTATGAGGCTCTTAAGATGGTTGAACCATCGGCGCTGAGGGAAGTCCTCCTTGAAGTTCCGAACGTGCACTGGGAAGACATAGGAGGCCTTGAGGATGTCAAGGAACAGCTGAGAGAGGCAGTTGAATGGCCGCTTAAGTATCCTGAAGCTTTCCTTGGACTCGGCATAAACCCACCGAAGGGAATCCTACTATTTGGACCGCCGGGGACTGGTAAGACTCTGCTGGCCAAGGCTGTCGCTACTGAGAGTGAGGCTAACTTTATTGGGATTAGGGGGCCTGAAGTTCTCTCAAAATGGGTGGGAGAAAGCGAGAAAAACATTCGTGAAATTTTCAGGAAGGCGAGACAGGCTGCTCCAACTGTAGTATTCATAGATGAAATCGATGCTATAGCCCCACGCAGGGGAACTGACGTCAACCGCGTTACAGACAGACTTATAAATCAGCTCCTGACAGAGATGGATGGCATAGAAGAGAACAGTGGAGTTGTTGTCATAGCTGCGACCAACAGGCCGGACATCCTCGATCCCGCCTTACTCAGACCCGGAAGATTCGACAGGTTGATTCTCGTTCCAGCACCAGATGAAAAAGCGAGGCTTGAGATATTCAACGTCCACACAAGGAATATGCCACTTGCAGAGGAGGTTAAGCTTGAAGAGCTCGCTAAAAAGACCGAAGGTTATACAGGAGCTGACATTGAAGCCGTGTGCAGAGAGGCGGCAATGGCGGCTATGAGGAGAGCACTCAGAGAAGGCATTCTCAGACCAGGAATGAAGATGGATGAGGTAAGGCAGAAAATCAGGGTAACCATGGAGGACTTCGAGGAAGCTCTGAAGAAAATAGGTCCGAGTGTGAACGAGGAAACGGTTGAATACTACAGGAGAGTTGCGGAGCAGTTCAAGCAGGCGAGAGCATGAGCCCGCTACCTTTTTATTTATTTTCCTGAATCTTTTTTTGGTGAGCAATTTGGATCGGATAAGAAAAATTGCAATAGGCTATATAATCGCGCTACTTTTAATGGTCATGGTTTATCCTCTAATGGTTGTAGGTTTGCTGATTCTCAGAAGAGTATTCGAGAATGCTGACAGAAGAACCCTCATGAGGAATATAACCTATTCACTGTTTGCATTCACCGCTTCCCTGCCCTTTTGGATTGCCAAGGTATTTCTTGGGATATCCAGCTATCACAAAGTGCTTGGCGTAACTCCTATAGATGCCAGTCCCCTGGTCTACAATGGAATCCATGCCATATTTCTAATCCTTCAGTTTCTATCCCTCTACTTTATATTCCTAACCCTGAGGGAGCTTACCCATCTGCTGAATGAGTCTTATCTTAGAACTTCTGGTACCCTGCTGATGCTGGCTGTACCAATGCATCTCATCTCCATCCAGCTTTACTTTGCCGTTACTTATACTGCAATTGCACTCCTGACTTTCTCATTCTTCAGAATCAGACAGTCGGCGGTGGTATAAATGGCATATCTCGTTCTGGTCAGGCATGGTGAAAGCCTCTGGAATAAAATGAATCTTTTTACAGGATGGGTTGACGTCCCTCTGAGTGAGAAAGGAATCAATGAAGCTCTGAAAGCAGGGGAACTTCTAAAAAATTACAGATTCGCGGTAATATTCACTTCTGAGCTTGTGAGGGCCATTCAGACAGCGATGCTCATAATGAGCAAAAACCCATCGGGAGTTCCAAAAATAGAACACGAAAGTGGCAGGGTGAGAGAATGGGGCAGGGTTTATGGTGGGCATGGTAAAAATTATATTCCCGTATACAAATCATGGCATCTGAATGAGAGATATTATGGGAAGCTTCAGGGATGGAATAAGGACTACGCCCGCAAGATATTTGGAGTGGATCGGGTTCACCTCTGGAGGAGGAGCTATGATGTTGCGCCGCCTGAAGGTGAAAGTCTGAAGGATACAGCGGCCAGAACGATCCCCTACCTCAAAGAAAGAATTATACCCGAGCTGGAAAAGGACAGGAGTGTCCTTGTCTCTGCTCATGGTAATAGCCTTCGCTCCATAGTCATGCATATAGAAAAACTAACCAAAGAAGAGATCATTAACCTAAATATCCCAACAGGAATCCCACTTATATATGAATATATGGAAGGGAAACTCATCAGGCTCGGATATTTGACCGCAGAGGGTTTTGATAAAAGCCTTCATCTGGATTAAGCTATCATCTCAACCTCAAATTCTTTTGCGTGAACTTCATGGAGTTTTTTCTTTGCTATTTCAATTGCCCTTTCTTCATTCTTAGCTGCAACAACAAATTCAATTGGGAGCGAATCTTCCCTGTAATAAACTATCCTCGCCAGCATTATATCACCTCCAGTGAGGAGCATTGATTTTATAATTTAAACATTTCTGTACTTAAAAATACATTAATGAACAGAAAAGTTTATCAGAATCTCGGTGTATAGGCCTTTATGATGCTGGTGATCAGAAGTGAGCATCTGAATGAAATTCTTAAGATGGCCAGAAGAAGCTCTGTTGAAATATGTGGGATTCTCCTCGGGAGGAAAGGAAATAGTGATGCTTTTGTTGAAGAGATTAAGTTCATAAAAAATCGGCTGAATTCCGAGCATGCCTTTGAAATGGAGCCCATTGAGATGGTTCAGGCCATGGATGAAGCCGAGGATAAAGGATTGGAACTCATCGGAATTTTTCACTCCCATCCCTGCAAACCTATTCCAAGCGAAAGGGACAGGAAAGGTATGAAAAACTGGCCAGTAGTCTGGTTGATAGTGGGTAATAATGGGGATTACAAAGCTTTTGTGTTTGACAATGGAAGAATCTTGAAGGTTGAGGTAGAGGTTCTGTTTAATCATTACGAATAATAATCTCTATCTTTCTTCCCTCACGATATCCCTTCATCGCCGATAACATACCTTTTATCGTCTTTTCGACCAGCTCCTGCACCCAGTCCTTCATGGGGAGAACTTGGCCGTCTATCTTCACCGTAACCTTGGGTTTCGAGCTCAGCACGACGCAGTCTCTCGGAGTTTTTTCGCCCCTCACTATCATCCTTGCCATCTCATCACATTTAAATCCACACATTCCGCAGTTTATGTTGGGGAGTATAAATGATCTCTCCTCAATTAAATCGGCGAGCTTTTTTGGGTTCTCTATAACTGGGAGACCACCAACTTCTGTTATTCCCTTATTTGTCAAAAGTCCGCTCACCGCTATTGCCAAGCCGTCGTCGAACTTCTTAACATCTCCCTCATTCCTTGCACATATCACCTTGGGGATGTGCTGAACCGATTTGAAACCCTCAAGCAGAAGGAAGTCAGCGTTGACCATCGAGAACAGCGCATTGATATCTCTGGCGTTAAAGAGGACTGCGTCTGTGTCATTAGCCTTAACCAGAACAGCATCGGCAACTCTCGAAAAGCGCCATGTATCGCTTCTTTCCCTGTCGAAATTAGTGTGCATGCTTTTTGCTATGACAATGCGATAACCTCTCCCCTTCAGAATTCTCGCAACGGCCTCAACCGTCGTTGTTTTGCCGCTCTTTTTGAAGCCGACGAAGGCTACCGCTCTCATTTTATTCACCTATCACTCCAACCTCATAAGCCAGTTTATGTCATCAATCTTTACTATGAGCTCCTTGCCCCTATTGCCGACTATATCAGCCACATCCCTGAGTATGAGGATTTCCTCATCAAAATCCTCCAGAATACCTGTGAATGAGCTCTCACTTCCGACTGCTAAGGCGACCCTCTTGCCCTTCCATTTCTTAAGAGTCTCGTCGAGCAGGAATACTTTGTCTCCCATTTTATCACCCGAATTCTCAATTTGGCTCTAAACATTGAAAGCCTTATTAAATTTTGGGTAGGCACTTGCTTCTGAGGATATTTAGTGGATGGAAATAGGATATGCAAAAGTCTATAAGCCTTTTTATCCTTTCTCCTCTGGTGATAGAATGAGGTTCGTTACTAAGAGTGAAGCTATCCGGGATGCATTCATATCAGAGCTTAAAACTGCTGGGATATTATTTGAAGTAAGAGAGAAGCTTGGCTATGAGGCGTTTGTAGGATACTCACTTGAAGGAACGCTGGAAGAGATTGGAGCAAAGATACAGGCAATGGATGCGGAGGTAGGGGATAAAGATTCCATAATGGAAGGTTTTCTCACTTTTAAAGAGCAACTTGCCCATGTACTGAAACACCTAAGAGGAGGAGAGAATTTTGAAGTTCTGCTCCGTGAAGGCTTCTGGGTGGGGGATATACTCGATCAGCTTGCAAAAAACAAAGTGCTTGAAATAGGGGAAGTCATTAAGCTCAAAGAGGACATAGATGTTTCAAAGCTCCGTTTCCGATTTAAATTTCCCTTTGAACTGGCGAAAAGTCCTGAAGACATCGAAAAGATTGCAAGGCAGTTCGCTTTTGTTGATCTGCTTGCGGAGTATGAGGTGGAAATAAGGGAGCTCAACATAGGACGGATAAACAAGGCTGTACAGATAGCGAGTAAATACTTCAAAGAGGAAGAGCTTCTCAAGGGGTATTTTGCCTTAATATCAAGAGGAATAGTGGCAAATGAAATCCTAAAGACCCTTGGAAAGGAGAAATTCCCTGTGGAGAGCATTGTGAGAAGCTTTGTTGAGTCTGCACCCCTTGAGATTCCAACGGAAAAGGGAACGTTGGTCATAAGTTATACAAGAAGGGCTGTTGAGGAAATTCTAAGATTTCTTGAAAAGGAAGGATATATTGACATCAAGGCTGGAAAGGTTAGAAAGCTTCGTTCTCTTTAATCTTCTTCGAATTTTGTCATTATGTCATTTTGATATTTAATGATATGTATCCTCCATGGGAGACTACTTGTTAGGTGATTTTCTTTATAATATTGGAAATTTCTGGACTGTATTTCGAAGTTTTTGAAACTTTATACACACAAAAGAATTTTTCTTTTATAGGTTTTGTAAGATATTCAGAATTTTTTAAGAAAATTATATAAATTACAATTTTCAAAGTTTGTTGGTGGGCTTTAATGAACAGGCTTAGTTGGTGGTATTTAAGCTTAGTAGTGGCGGCATATATGATAGGACTCGGAAACATATGGAAATTTCCAGCATTGCTACTAAAATATGGCCTCGGTGGTTTGGTTGTCTATATAGCTATGGTTGTGTTGATGATACCGCTGATTGCTGTTGCAATGGACAGCACCAAACACAGGCGATATGAGATATTGGAGTATTATCTCAAGGAATATAACAAACCTGCTCTCGGGTTCATGTTCTTTCTGTTTGATCTGGTACTGATTTCGTATTATA
The DNA here is from genome assembly GCA_964487115.1 of uncultured Thermococci archaeon. Classification (GTDB taxonomy): domain Archaea; phylum Methanobacteriota_B; class Thermococci; order Thermococcales; family Thermococcaceae; genus Thermococcus. The sequence goes on from CAZAPD010000121.1 coordinate 12,680, forward strand.
CATTAGTTGGTGGTTGGACAGTAACCTCTCTTTTTATCAAGGATGTCTCGGCTAGTCTCACGGGTAACTTAATAAGCTTAGTCTTTGTGTTTGTTATACTCTCAGTGATATTGCTACGTGGAAGGGAAAGAACATTGGATATAATGGTAATCTCTGTTGTACTGCTCTTTATTGCCATATTAATCGTCGTTCCTTCAATACACATAAAAATCAGCACATTAAAAGTCTCATATGCAGCATCTGAGTGGTTTAGGCAGGCTTTTACATGGAAAGGAATAAGCCTTGGAACAATTAGAGACATGGCGCAGCAAGCGGCGTATTCTCTGAGTTTGGGTATGGGATTTTACTTGGTCTTGGGAGAATTTCTACCTGAAAACATCTCTCCAGTAAAGATAGCCACCATAGGGGCTGTTCTTGATACTTTAACATCATTAGTCGCAACTTACATGATTACAATGATATTGGCACTAAATCCGGGGGTGCCAATTGAGGGAACTGCCTTACTTTTCAAAGGTATACCTAACGTCTTAATCTACAGCCTCAATGAAAGGGGCCTTTTATATTTGATTAATGTTTCCATTTTCCTTGCAGCTCTATCAAGTATGATACCTATCGGTGAAACAATATTGAGAGCCTATGAGGAACTTTCAAAAATGGACAGAGATAAAGCCCTTCCAACTGTCATGGGAGCCGCATTCGTTCTTGGATTACTATCAATAGTCGGCCTAAGCTTGGTTCATATAAACACCATCGGAATATTGGATGGTGCAGTTTCGACTTTTGTTCTTTTCGGTGGTGTTATAGCTGCGTGGGCTGTCATTGAACGACGAGACTACATTACAAGGGGTCTGCATGAAGCTTCCTATATCGGTATTGTTATCGTTAGCATCTTGGGTCTGTACTCATTATACCACCTGATTATAAGCGCCCAATATACTGCAGTGATAGTTCTTGTGGCCTTGATAGCGTTGTCTCTCAGTCTGAACGGATATCTCAGAAAGCTTCTTGCGAGATGATTCTTACTTTTTTATTTTGCAAAACTTTTCACTCTTTAATCCAGCGGATTTTTGCCTTCCCATTTTTTTCCAGCCAGTGCAGAAGCTTAAGAGCGAATCTAAATTTCTTCCTTTTGGATTCCCACACAGGTGCATGTTCCTTTAGATAAGGTTTGCTCCATTTACCAACCCTCTCTCCGAAATCAAAGCCGATAAGGACTATTTCCTGAGCTCCAAGGGCTTCAGCCAAAAAAACAGCCCTATCCCCATCAGTAAAACCACCGAAGTTATGAATTATATCGAGAGGCTCAGTCTGACATGTCCCAAGAACTCTTTCAAGTAGAGGCACATATTTCTTGAGCTTCTCAATATTGTCGCCATGGGCGTGAACAACCATAAATGCACCCAGTCTGTTTGCTCTTATTATATCATCGAAACGGCCATCAAGGTCGGTTACAATTATATCCGGGATTATTCTGGATTTCAACAGGGCCGATGTAGCTCCATCAGCCGCTATTTTGACTCCGTCCTCAAAGGTATCTCTGAGCAGAATTTTCTCTAAACTTGGCCCTGCCCCGAACACATATACCTTTTTTTCCATAATTGAACTCAAATTTCTGGGTTGAATGTAGTTTTCTGCCTCTATGATCATTTCTCTCAGCACAAAAGAAGCTTTCCTATCTTCTTTAACGCTGAATCCCATTTCTCGTACAATTTCTTTGTAGAATTCTTCCCACTCCTTCCATTGCATGATAGACACTATGTTGTACCAGTATATAGCTATTTCTTCCATCTTGTCATACTTCGAAAAACAAACTTTGAAAAATAATTCACCTAATATTTTAACATCTGTACATCACAAAAGGTTTAAATGCAGTACTGCACCTAAACATACACTGGTGAATGCTATGCGTAAGGCATATATCTCTCTGTTGCTTGTTGGCATTTTTGTTTTTTCCGTAGTTGCCAGCGGCTGTATAAGTGGAACTTCGCAGAGTAGCACTTCCTCCCCGTCTGGAACTTCATCCAGCGGGACAGCAACTCAAACAACCGTTGCAGAGCAATTAATAATAGGCGTGACGGATAAGGTAACTGATATTGATCCAGCCAATGCATACGATTTCTATACTTGGGAAGTTCTTAACAACATAATGGAAGGGCTTGTAAAGTATGAGCCCGGAACGTTGAAGATAGTCCCCGGTCTTGCAGAAAAATGGGAGGTTAACGCTAACTCTACTGTGTGGACATTCCACCTGAGAAAAGGCCTTAAATTCGATGATGGAACTCCATTTACGGCTAAAGATGTTGTGAGAAGTATAAACAGAGTAATGACAATAAAAGGAGATCCATCATGGCTCGTAACAAGCTTTGTGGATAAAGTTGTTGCAAAAGATGACTATACAGTCGTCTTCTATCTGAAGCATCCCACAGCCTACTTCCTCGCACTTCTCACGACACCCCCCTACTTCCCGGTCAGTCCGAAGTATGACAACAATAAGATTGATAGCGACGCTACCTACGGTGGAATCGGTCCGTATAAGATAGTTAAGTGGGTGCGCGATCAAGAGCTCGTCCTTGAGGCCAACCCTTACTATTATGGCGAACAGCCGAAGACCAAGAAGATTGTGATTAAATTCTACAATGATGCTTCCACAATGAGACTTGCACTCCAGAATGGTGAAATTGACATCGCTTGGAGAACTCTTAGACCCACAGATATCGAGAGCCTCAAGCAGAGCGGAAAGTACAATGTTATAGAAATACCGGGAGCATTCATTAGATACGTGTGTTTAAATACTAAAATCGATCCAACAAAGAATGTTAAGGTCAGACAGGCTCTTGCGGCAGCTGTAGACCGGAATGAAATCTCAAAGATAGTCTTCCACAACACGGTTTCTCCGCTCTATAGCATGATACCCAACGGCATGTGGAGCCACAAAGACGTCTTCAAGAGCAAATACGGTGATGCAAACCTCGATCTCGCCAAGAAGCTCCTAAGTGAGGCTGGCTACTCTGAGAGTAAGCCATTGGAGATACAGCTCTGGTACACGCCAACTCACTACGGTGATACAGAGGCTTCTCTTGCTCAAGTTCTCAAGAGCGAGTGGGAGAAGACCAAGATGATTAAGGTAACAATAAAGAGTGCTGAATGGAATACCTACACAGATTATGCAAGGAAGGGCCAGATGATGGTGTATCTCCTGGGATGGTACCCAGACTACCTCGACCCCGATGACTACACTACACCTTTCCTCGACAGTGAGGCTAACGGCTGGTCTGGAACTGGCTACAGCAATCCACAAGTTGACAAACTCCTCAGGAAGGCACAAACCATTACCGACCAGAGCGAGAGAACCCAGATCTATGAGCAGGTTCAGGATATACTCGCACAGGACGTGCCATACATCCCGCTCATTCAGGGCAAACTATTCGTTGTCACACAAAAGAGCGTCCACGGAGTCACTATAGGGCCTGACATGATATTCCACTACAATACCATTTACAAGACAGGTTGATTTTTCCTGTTTTCTTTTTGTTTTTATCTTCATCTGTTGCCACTCAAACATAAAGAGGTGATCAATTTGGCCCGGGGATTGGGGCGTTACATAGTAATAAGAGCTTTAATGATAATCCCTATGATTCTCATACTTTACACAATAGTCTTCTTCTTTCTTAGGGTTTTGCCCGGAAATCCGATTCTGGCGGTTGTTGGAACTAAAAACATACCGCCTGAACAACTCGCTCATCTTGAACATCTCGCTGGTCTTGATAAACCGCTCTACGTTCAGTACTATGATTACCTCATCAGGATGATTCATGGGAATCTTGGAGTGACGTTGGCATCTCCAATGGGAAAATCTGTTTCGAGCTACATAAAGCTCCGTCTTCCTGCAACAATAGAACTAACCATATTCGCCTTCACAGTTAGCGTGCTCGTAGGCCTGGGTACGGGAGTTCTTGGTGCTGTGAAGAAGGGTACCAAGACGGATACGGGGATGAGGGTTTATAGCATAATAGCCTACACTCTCTTTATCCCTTGGTTCGGAATGATGCTCCAGTATATATTTGGTGTTAAACTTCACTGGCTCCCAACATCTGGGAGAATAAATCCGGGAATAAACTTTCACTCAATAACAGGCCTTTATGTCTTGGATAGTATAATACAAGGAAACTGGACTGCACTGCACAGTGTTCTTGCACATCTGATCCTTCCAAGCATAACCCTCGGAATTGTCCTGAGCGGTGCATACACACGTCTCGTAAGAAACAACATGGTGGATGTCCTCAGTCAGGATTTCATCAGAGCTTATAGGGCAAGAGGGGTACCTGACAGAAGGGTTCTCTGGTATGCTCTTAAGAATGCCTTCATACCGGTGGTTACCCTCATGGGACTTCAGTTTGCTATACTCCTCGGTGGTGCTGTCCTGACTGAGACAACCTTTAACTGGCCCGGTATGGGCACATTCATCATGGATAGGATAAACTACCGTGATTACAACTCGATCCAAGGAGCTGTTATAGTGTTTGCCCTGTTTGTGGGGCTAATAAGTCTCATTGTTGACATAATCTACGCACTCCTTGATCCAAGGGTTGAATACTAAGGGGGGAGAAAAATGAGAATAATAGACTTCCTGATAAAACCACTTCAAGAAAGAAGACCCGGGAGAGGACTTTTGATTTTTGGTGTGGTCATTGTTCTGGCGGTTGTGCTTATGGCCATACTCGCTCCGTTCATTTCTCCGTACAATCCGACCGAGATAGGCACGGATATATTTGCTCCCCCCAGCATGAAGCACTTAATGGGGACTAATAATCTCGGACAGGATATGTTCTCCAGAATAATCTGGGGTTCCCGTATAATACTCTATGTTGTCGCAGTTGCAACAACGCTATCTATAGCTATTGGAGTCCCGCTTGGCCTTTTATCGGGTTACTATGGAGGAAAAACCGACAGAATTTTGAGCATGATAATGGACAGCATATACTCCTTTCCATCGCTCATACTTGCTATAGTTATTGCGGTGGTTCTTGGACCGAGCCCTATAAACACCGCTATAGCCATAAGCTTTGTTTATGTGCCAACCTATTTCAGAATGGTACGTGGTCAGACTCTCAGCCTTAAAGGACACCTTTTTGTTGAGGCTGCTAAAGCCATCGGAAGCGGAAGCGGCGAAATAATGCGCAAATACATACTGCCCAACGTCCTCCCCACGATTTTGGTAGTCTTCACACTGAGTGTTGCTGATGCAATTTTAACTGAAGCCGGTCTGAGTTTCTTAGGACTGTCGGTAACTCCACCAACACCAGATTGGGGATACGACTTGCACGTAGGCCAGCCTTTCCTGCTGGATGGATACTGGTGGCTGGCATTCTTCCCGGGAATAATGATAATGCTACTTGCCATGGGATTTGCCATGATAGGCGAGGCTATAAACGAGAGATTTTCACTTGGGACGAGGTGATGAAAATGTTGCTGGAGGTTAAGGATCTTAGTGTTTACTACTACACCCTGGCAGGAGTCGTCAAAGGGGCTGAAAATGTTTCATTTAGCATAAAAGAAGGAGAATGGATAACCTTCGTTGGAGAGAGTGGAAGCGGAAAATCAACGGTAGCTCATGCAGTGATTAACCTCGTCCCCTCCCCTGGTAGAATAGTCTCTGGAGAAGTCATATTTAAAGGAAGGAATTTGCTGAGCATGAAGCCTGAGGAGCTGAGGCAGATAAGAGGAAAGGAAATCAGCATGGTATTTCAGGATCCCATGACAAGTTTAGATCCCTTAAGAAAGGTAGGTGATCAGATTATTGAGGCTATGACAGTGCATGGTGTTGAAGAGGAGGAGGCGAGGGAAAGAGCCAAAGAACTCTTGGGAAAAGTGAATCTTCCAGAAGATAGACTCGAATACTATCCTCATCAGCTCTCTGGAGGTCAGAGGCAGAGAATAAGCATAGCAATAGCGATGGCATTCAATCCAAAGCTCCTGATAGCGGATGAACCCACAACAGCCCTCGATGTTATAGTTCAGGATTCCATAATGGATCTGATAGAAAAGATGAAGGCTGCTGGAACAAGTATCTACTTTGTAACCCACGATATTTCTTTAGCGGCTGAGAGAAGCGATAAAATTGCCGTTATGTATGCAGGGAAACTTGTCGAGTTCGGCACAGTTGACCAGATTATAGACAATCCCCTTCACCCATATACCAGAGCACTTGTTGAAAGTGTCCCCGATCTCTGGAGTGAGAAAGCTGTTAAAGCCATTCCGGGCTATCCTCCTGATCTGAGAAACCCGCCGGCAGGATGCAGATTTCACCCAAGATGTCCTGTTTTCAGAGAAAAAGGTTATCTGAAAGGCAGATGTGACAGTGTAGAACCTGCGATGATAGAATACGAGAAAGGTCATTTCGTGGCGTGTCATGCCTACGGAGGTGCTTCAGATGAGTGAGACGATTCTCAAAGTCGAAAACCTCAGGAAATACTTCCCCGTTAAAAGGAGTGTCATAGAGATTCTCAAAAAAGAACCTCCAAAATTTGTGAAGGCCGTTGATGGAATAAGCTTTGAGATAGAAAAAGGTGAAACTCTTGCCCTAATTGGAGAGAGCGGATGTGGCAAAACAACGGCTGGACGGGTTATACTCAGACTGATTGAGCCTACAGATGGAAAGATAATTTTTGACGGTGTCGATATAACCAAACTCAGTCACGATGAGTTGCGACCATTCAAGAGAAGAATGCAGATAATCTTTCAGGATCCCTATTCAAGTTTAAGTCCAAGAATGAAAATAGGAGATGCTATAGCTCATCCTCTTCTCGTTCACGGATTAGCCAGCCGGGCTGAAGCAAAGGAAATAGTTCTCAAAATGCTCAGGCGCGTGGGTCTAACTCCAGAGGAGGAATTCTACGAGCGCTATCCGCATCATCTCAGTGGCGGACAAAGACAGAGAGTTGTTATAGCAAGGGCTATGATACTTAAACCAGAATTCGTGGTTGCTGATGAAGCTGTTTCAATGATAGACGTCTCGATGCGTGCTTCAATCCTTGATCTCCTTGAGTCTTTCAGAAGGGAATACAATCTCAGCATGCTATTTATAACCCACGACATCGCTGTTGGAAAGCTGATAGCCGACAGAATTGCTGTTATGTATCTCGGTAAAATTGTGGAAATCGGTCCCACAAAGGAAGTTCTTGAAAATCCGGCACATCCATACACGCTGGCATTGATTCAGGCAGTTCCTTCCATAGCCAAGCGCAAGGAAAAGAGAAAAACCCTGCACATAACAGGTGAAGTTCCAAATGCTGTCAACCCTCCAAGCGGCTGCAGGTTCCATCCCAGATGCCCATTTGCCGATAAACTCTGTAAAACCAAAGAGCCTGAAATGATTGAAATAAGCAACGGTCATTTCGTTGCCTGTCATCACATGCTCAGGAAAAATGGATAAACTTCATGAATCTGCCTCAAACTATGGCTTTTATGCTCCAATTTCTTTCTTTAAATTGACTGGTTTTGCTTTTTGTATTACCCCCTCTCTCCGTATTTGATTGTTTGTATAATATACAATCTTTTGAAAAAGTTTTAGATAAATGCAACTCCTCCATTTATATACCATGACGTGTAGATATTAACAGGTGAAGTATGTTGAAGACTAATGCTAAGATTTTGTCAGTTCTAATTGCAGGGCTTTTTATATTCATGCCCGCGTCTTCTGTGAGTGCCTCCACAATAACATCTGTCTATTCTACAGATGTTGCAATTGAGAACAACTTGGGGGCTGATTTAGTGGATTATCAGGTTGCGATAATACTGAACAGCTCCAACTTTGACTTTTCGAAAGTTAGTGTGAATGGCTCGGATGTTCTGGTTGAGGACATAAAGGGTAATCCTCTTTCCTACTGGATAGAAGAGTGGGATTCAAGCGGAAACAAGGCAAAAATATGGGTTAGAGTTCCCAAAATTCCTGCCAACAGGGAGGTGGGGATAAGGCTAATCTATGGTGATTCTTCAGTACAAAGCAGAAGCAACGGTGATGAGGTCTTTGAATTCTTTGATGAGTTCTTATATGTTGATGAAAATGGCACTGCTGTGTATGACCCGAACAAATGGACAGTTCTTTATGGCACGTGGATCGTCGAAAATGGACAGTTGAGCCCCAGTGGACATTATTCTTCCTTAATCGACTCGATATACACCAAGTCATTCACAATGACGGATGGTATTGTGGAAATGAAGTTCTCACCACTGGGAACTCGATGTAACTATTGCTATAACGTTGGAACTGGTCTTCTTGTCAGGTACAACACTACCATCAGCAACACATATATGTTCAACGCTGGCGGTTATGGTTATGCATATGAAATAGCTACATGGACCCAGATTCCCAAACCATACTGGAATCCCTTAAGCACATTCGGGTATTACACCTCTCTTCAGCACGGCATAAATTATCACTTCAAGTCAACCCTCGTGGGGAGCAACATTCAGTTCGAGGTGCTTGAAGGATCGCTTAGTGGAACCCATCTCGAATTAAATGATAGCACAATAACCAGAGGAGCTATAGGCATCATGAGCTGGCAGGAGCCGAGGGTAGACTGGATTTTCGTCAGGAAGTATGTGGAAATTGAGCCTACAGTCGTGGTTGGCAAAACTGTTCTACAGAAGATTGACACGGGGAGGAGAACCTACCATACATACGCACTGCTTACGATATACTGGTACAACAAATATCAGCAGATGCACAGCCAGTATCCAGCTCTCTATAACGAATCCATAAGGAGAGGAGTTTCAAATGAGACACTTCAAGAAAGTATAAGACACCTTCAAATTGCAGAAGAAAACTTTAAGAAAATAAATCAGATGGATATCATCAGGGGACAGATTTCGATGGTCTCAACGATGAGAAGGGCATACATACATATGAGAACTGCGTTCAAGCTTCTTGGCGGTTGATTTTCTTATTTTTCTGTCTATTTTGACAATTTCTTCCCACTGTTTTCCGGGCCAGTAAATTTGACCGCAGTTAACACAGACATAGAACTCGTCATATTTCTCATAAACAGGTGATGGAATTTTGTCCTTAACATCATCCTTAGAAATGGGCTGAATTAACCCGTTACACTTCGGACAACGGGCGTTTGCAGGGAAGAGTTCAGCAAACTCAAAGCCTTCCTTCCTAAGCTCGTCAATTTGCATCTCAAGCGAATTGGAATTTAAAAGAATTGCTCTGATGCCAAGCTTTTTAGCTCTTTTTATGAGGTCCTCATCCCGACTCAGCAGAATTCTTCCTTCCTTCATTGCCACCCTGAGTATCTCGTTGTCATCCTCTATCCCGTAGAGTGTATCGTATCCATAGAGTCGAAGCCACCGGGCAAGTCTTCCAAGCATCATATCAGCTATGATCTTCATTTTCATCTCTACCACAGCTAAATACTTCAAAAGGCTTATAAGTACTATTTCATGCTCATAAAATAGGTGGTTTGATGATAGCATACTTTATTGGCACCGGGGGGAGTGAAGGAATTCCAGCGCACCTTTGCACTTGTAAGACGTGCAATGAAGCAAGAAAGCTCGGCTTTGCCCAAAGGTTGCCCTCAACTCTTGCAATAATCACAGAGAATCAGAGAGCAGTTTTGTTCGACGTCGGAACTGACATAAGAAATTTTCTAAATGTCCCGTTAGAGGCGATTTTTCTTACCCACTGGCATCATGACCACATCTACGGCCTTTACAAGCTTCGATGGATGGCTTTGGAGACCAGACTCTATGCCCCTCAGGGCCATGCGGATGCACTGATTCTCCAAGATCCCAAAAATTTGAGGCCAACAACTATTGAATCAGGACGGACAATAAAAGTTGATTCTCTTAAAATAACGGCTTTAGCTTTGAATCATGAGATAGAAACGCTTGGATATGTGATTGAGGAGAACGGTAAGAGCATAGCTCTTCTGTATGATACAAAAGGCTTGCCCAAGGAGACCATGAAATTTCTGGAGAGGAGACACCTTAGACTTGCAATAGTTGATGCTACATATCCACCCGGAACCGATGATCCCTATCACAACAACGTTGATGAGGGAGCTGAAATTGGATTGAAACTTGCTGAAAGGACTGTTCTTAGCCATATCTCTCACAAAAATCTGCCGTTTTTAGAGTTAGTGAAATACGTGAGGGACAGATGGAACAACAGGGTCTTGGTAGCTTACGACGGAATGGTGTTCTATGTCTAAACATTTATCATCCTTTTTCCAAATTCCAACGGCGGTATGATACATATCCTCAACCTTGCAAAAGAAGAAAACCGTTGGGCAGTTTCTCCCTCATAAATCGCCTAAAGAGGACATAATCAAGGCTATTAAATCTGCCAAAGAGGCATCCTCCGGAATTTGGAAGTCCATCGTCATAGATGACGACTGGCTCAAGAGGAAGACGTGATGAGATCACAAACCTCCCTGTCCGTGGTGACGGGTTAACTCGTTGAAACTTCGGCTAAGGCGGGAGGAGGTCAGTCACGAACAAAGGGTGATTTAATGATGTGCCTCAGTGAAAAGGGTTTTAAACCGAAAAAGCCCTTCCTGAACGAGGCGCCGTGCTGATCCAATTGGTGTGGATAGCAGTTGGATATCTCCTGCTCACCCTCGAAGAGCTTGGTCTTGGAACTGTAGCTTACACACCACCGAATCGAGGCCAAAGCTCCCAGCGACTACAAGCTCCAGACGATTTTACCTGTTGGTTATCCTGCTGATCCAAAACCGAAGTATGAGAGGGGAAACTGGAAGATGTGGTGAGTTTTAATGAATTTTTAAACTTGAACTTCCGACAAATGCTTATTGCAATTTTATCAAATTTATGTCATTTTGACTGATCTTGATAGGAAAGATTTATCGTTCTTAATGTGAAACTTGAGTTTTAGGTGATGTAATGTTTTCAAGGAGGATAGAGGCCGTTAACACCAGCGTGCTGAAACAGGTTTTAGAACTTGTGAAAGGGGGAAATGTGATTTCCTTTGCAGGTGGTGTCCCAAGCCCCGAACTCTTTCCAATGGACAAGCTGAAGGAGCTATTAAACGAAGCCGCAGATGATCCATTTGCTTTCCAATATGGTTCTGCTATTGGGATGCCAGAGCTAAGGAGTGAGATAGCACATTATATGAAAAGGTGGGATGTTAAAACATCATTTAAGGAAATCATGATAACCCATGGTTCCCAACAGGGAATTGATATTATCGGTAGGGCTTTAATTAATCCCGGGGATGTTCTCATAGTTGAGGCTCCCACATATTTCGTTGCTCTTAATACCTTCCAAGTTTATGAGCCTGTTTTTGAACAGGTATCCCTTGATGAAGAGGGAGTTGTAATAGAGGAATTTGAAGAGCTGGTGAAGAATATAGAAAACGAAGGGAAGCGAATAAAACTCTTCTACACGATATCGACTTTTCAGAATCCCACAGGAATTACGATGAGTGAAGAGCGAAGAAAAGCCGTGGCAGAGCTGGCTGAGGAACATGATTTTTTAATTGTGGAAGATGGTCCGTATAGTGAGTTACGTTACCGAGGAAAAGATATCAGGCCTATAAAGACTTTTGCTCCTGAAAGAACGATTTATTTAGGCACATTTTCCAAGATTTTTGTTCCGGGCTTTAGAATAGCATGGTTAATTGCTCCCGAAAGCCTTATAGACTATTTTGAAGTTGCCAAGCAGACTGCTGATGTATGCACAAATTCCTTTGGCCAGCATGTTGCGTGGCTTTTCATGAAGAAAGGCTACCTTAGGGAACAGGTTGAGAAGCTCAGAAGAGCCTATGGACCAAAAATGGAGACAATGCTCGATGCTATTGCGGAATTTATGCCTGAAGGAGTTAAGTGGAGCGAGCCAGATGGCGGAATGTTCATCTGGTTAACAACAGGAAAGGACACTGATGCACTTCTCGGTGATGCTGTTAGCAGAGGTGTAGCATACGTTCCCGGAAGTGCCTTTTATGCCAAAGCTCCTGCCAAAAATCAAATGAGGCTCAACTTTACCCTCGAAAGTGCAGACAGGATACAGGAGGGAATCCGGATACTTGCATCCCTTCTCTCCTGAATCTCTTAAAATTACAATGATATCCTCTCAAGAGCTTTCAGAACATCCATCTGTTCCTGTGTTTCCACGGCACTGGGTTTTAGTTGTCGAACCTTTGAAAGTGCTTCTCGCAGAGGCAATTTCTGAGAATAGATAAGATATGCTACAGCAATTGTTCCGCTCCTTCCAGAACCTCCGAGACAGTGGATAAGGACCTTTTTGCCTTCATTGACCTTTTTTTCAATCCATCTCACGATTTCAATTAATTGTTCCAATGTTGGAGCTGAGAAGTCATCAATGGGGCTGTAAAATACCTCCACATTCGCATTATTCTTTTTCCACGCTTCAATTTCATAGTAGAGTTCATACTCATAGGTTAAAACTACAACCGCCTGAAACTGTTTTGAGAGCTCTGGAATATCCTGTGGGTAGGGCATTGGTGAAAAAGCTACTTGGGGTGTTATGAATTTTACATATACCATGATCCTCCCCTTTCACTCATTCAACACATCGGGAGATAAATCTTCCCTTAAATTTCATTTTTTAATCTTTAAAATTTACTCAATTTTTAGAAAGTCATTTTGGATAATTTTTTATCAAAATTGGAAAACTTCTATCCTTTTGTTTAGCAAAAACTATTTATATGATGTATGGATAATACTAATAACAGGAAAGCTGGATATTTTGTAATATGCATTGTTAAATATAGGGTAGCATGTTTAAAAGGAGGTGATGGAAATGGGGAAAATCCATGCAATGTTTTTCATTGCAGTGCTATTCTTGAGTGTTTTTGCAGCTGGATGTATAAGCAGTAACAGTACCGGAACATCTACTACAACCTCTCCAACGGAGACGTCATCTGATACCATTCCGATTACAACAGATTCAAACGGAACAGTCTCTGTACAGGACTTGAAGTCTTATGTTGACTCACTTCCAGCGGCGGCATTAACCCCTGAAGAAAAAGAGGGGTTGCTCTACATGGTGGAGGAGGAGAAGCTCGCTCACGATGTCTACACCAAGCTCTACGAGAAATGGGGGCTTCGGATATTTAGCAATATAGCCAAAAGCGAATCAACCCATGTAGAAGCCGTCAGGACGTTGCTTAAGAAGTACAACCTCACAGATCCCACAGCAAATGAGAGGATTGGTGAATTTAAGAATTCTCATCTCCAAGACCTTTACAATCAGCTGATTGAGATGGGTATGAAAAGTGAAATCGATGCCCTGAAAGTTGGGGCATTAATTGAGGAAACTGACATAGAGGACATTCAGAAATATGTGGATCAAACAAACAAGGTCGACATAATAACGGTTTATGAGAATCTCATGATGGGTTCAAGGAACCATCTGAGATCATTTGTGAGCCAGCTTGAGAAGAAAGGAGTAACTTATGAGCCCCAAGTCCTGAGTAAGGAGATTTACGAATCCATAATCAACAGCCCCATGGAAACTGGTGGACAAGGAAAAGGTGGAAAAGGATGAAGTT
>CAZAPD010000122.1:0-22943 GCA_964487115.1 uncultured Thermococci archaeon
GATCTTTTTGACTCAGATAGGGTGCTCTTTCTCAATCCCATCATTTTCAGTGAGGTTACCTACCTCCTTCTGGGTTTCTACTCTGGAAGGGCACCGAGAACCCTTAAAGGACGACCCGAGAAGCTACCCGAAGAGATTAAGCTCGTCTTTAAGACCCTCGAAAGCTACGCTTTTGTTGATATAACTTTTCCAATAGCTAAAACAGCTAGAAAACTCATCGAGAAGCATGCCATGCTGCCCAACGATGCCCTAATCCTTGCCACATGCATTGAACACGACTTCTCCCTTGCAATCCTTGATGAGGACTTCCTGCTCCCGGCGAAGGAAGCTGGTGTTGAAATCATAGGGGTGAAACAATGAAGTCTGTAATCCTTGCACTCGGCAATGAACTCATGAAAGATGACGGCGTTGGTCTTAAAGTGGGTAGAATCTTAGCTCAAAAAGGATACAATGTCATTGAGGTCGGCACGGACATATTCAGGCTTCAGCGGCACTACAATGGAGAAGAGCGCTTAATAATCATCGACGCCATCTTAAGCGAGGAGTTTAAACCGGGCAAAATAATTCACCTCAGTGGTGAGGAGGTTTTTAAAGAGCTGAAAGCAGAAATCAGGAGCGCCCACTTCATGGGAGCGATAGATGGTCTGAAGCTTTTAATGGCCTTGGATGAGCGCCTAAAAAATGTTGAACTGCACTTCATAGGAATTGTTGCGAAGGAAGTTGGGTTGGGAGTAGAGCTCAGTAAAGAGGTTGAGGAAGCCGTTCCAAATGCTATTAAGATTATAGAAGAGTTAGCTGAAGATTGAATTAAATAACTAAACAATTAAATAATTAAATAAAAATGCATCACTCAAAGAGAATTTCGAGCTCTTTTTTCATTATATTTCTGTTCATTGTTAGGTGGATCAGAATCAAAAACATCATGATGATTCCATATTTACTTCTGAGCTCCATAAACTGCAGTCTGTTTAGTCCAAGAAAGCTACCAGTTTTTGTGGCCATTACCGTTCCGATGGTAATAAATATCACGCCAAGGAACATTATGAATAGAAGCATTGAGAAAGCAGCTTTCACTTTTAGTCTCTTTCTCATTTTCGGATTTTTCTTTGCTTCTTCAAATGCTTTTGCCATTGGATCCATGTTTTTCACCTCCAATAAACATTAGAGACACTGTACCAGAAAATTAAAATTCAATAGTTTAAAAATTGTAACTCGAATTTTTACATCAAAGTGCCATTAAGTTTCGATATTGAACCATAAAAGTAGAATAAATTTCGAAATTACATACCCCCACTTACCGCAAGCTCAATGATCTTCCTTATCTCCACTAAAAACTCTGTTGGAATGTCCTTGAGCATTGGATCAAGGAACCCTTTAACTATGAGTTGTGTCGCTTTTTCTTCATCCAAACCTCTGGACATGAGGTAGAACAATTCTTCTTCTTTTATCTTCCCTATAGCCGCTTCATGACTCAGCTCGGCATCGTCGACCTGTGAGACTAATCCGGGATATGTCTCCATTCTGGCTGTATCACTCATCAAAAGAGCGTCACAGCTTATATGTCCCTTTGATTTTGGAGCTTGGGCATATATAATTCCTCTCGTTATCACTGTGGACTCGTCCATTATGACTGCCTTACTTGCATTTATTCCAGCAGCATTTTTACCTTGGAGATACATCTCACCACCGAGATCAACATAGAAATCTTTCTGACCGAGAATGATGCCATTTAGCTCTACATAACCCTTCTCACTAACCCAGTATTTTGGATTCGCAATGTTGGATTTTCCTGAGCCCAATGTAACTGTGGTATTCAGGAAATTTGCCCCTTTTCCTATTCTGGCTCTTGTCATAGGTCTTGTATGAACATATTCAGGCCAGTTCTGTAGGACAGTTAGTTTTGCATTGGCATTCTCATGGAGATAGGCCTCTGTCATGTCAAGATGGAGGGAATGTCTAACAAGAACTGGGGAGGTACAGCCTTCTATCAAGTGAAATTCAGTGTTCTTTTCAGCGATAATGATTATATGTGGGGCCTGAGCAAGAGAGCTTTCCTGAATAAGGAAAAATAAATGAAGTGGAAACGGAACTTTAAGACCCTCTTTCACATACAGGAAGATTCCGCCGTTCCATACTGCAGTATGATAAGCCGCCATTTTACTTTCATATGGGCTAAACATCTTGAGAAAGTGTCTTTTGATGATGTCAGGGTACCTCCTAACAGCCTCTTCCATGGGGAGAACTATAAGACCTTTCTTTTCCCATTCCTTCAGGAACTGATTATAAATAATGCTGGTATCTGTCTGAACCGCCAAGCCCGCTATATATCTCTGTTCAACTTCACTTATTCCTAATCTATCTAACAGGGCTTTCATCTCTGGTGGCAAATCCTCAAGGCTCTTAATTTCTGGTATTCCTGCAGTTTCAGGTTTTGCTATGAAATGCAGCAGTTGATCAATTGATATGACAGGATCACTATGTGGAGCCTTTTCAAAAGCTTCAAGTCCTTTGTACCTAATGCGGGTCATCCATTCTGGTTCCTTGTTCCTCTCTGCGAGATTTTCTATTTCCTGCGCTATGATTTCCTTAGCTTCTCCAATTTCTATTGTATTCATATGCCTACCTCCTCAAAGATTTTCTGAAATCCTTTCTCCTCTATTTCCTCGACAAATTCACCGCTTCTGCTCATGACGATTTTACCATTTTTCATGACATGTACCTGAAAGCTTGATGGATCAAGATGCTGCAGGATTCTTCCGTAATGGGTTATCAAGAGTATTGAAGTTCCATTCTGATGGAGTTCCTCAATCTTTCTGGAGATAACACTTAAAGAATCAACGTCCACACCACTATCGGGTTCATCGAGGATGAGGAGTTTGGGTTCTATTAGAACTGCCTGAAGCAGCTCAAGCCTTTTTCTTTCGCCGCCTGAAAATCCCACATTAACGTATCTGTGAAGATCCTCTTCTTTGAACCATAAATCCTTGGCTTTTTCTACTATCAAATCATATGCGTCTGCTAAATCAATTCCCTTAAGCTCGTGAAGAACCTGCTGGAGGAATTCGATTATCCTAACTCCCTCAACCTCTTCCGGATGCTGAAATGCAATCAAAATCCCCTTTTTAACTCTCTCATTTGGAGGAAGGTTGGTAATCTCGCTCCCATCAAAAATGATTTTCCCATCTCTTACATTGTATTTAGGATGACCAGCGATAGTTAGAGCCAGGGTGGATTTTCCCGAACCATTTGGTCCCATAACAACATGGAACTCTCCATCTCCTATGTCGAGGTTGACACCCTTTAGAATCTGCTTATTTTCAGCTGTTACTATTAAGTTCTGAATTTGCAGCAAGCTCTCACCTCCAAGGTAGAGTGAATAGAACATCTCTTAAGCATTTCTGGTCAAAGCTGTGGAACAACATATAAATAGGTTTCCATAAAAATCTCCCTGGAGGGTAGTCTATGCTAATCGCTAAACCATGCGTAACAATGAAGGGTCTCGTAATTCAAGCTTATTCCTGGGAGAAGAAGATTAGAATCAATCTTGCAGAGGTCAAAAGGTGCTTAGAAAACCGTTCGATTAAGATAGAGACATTTATCCCAGATATGATGCTGATTGCACTCATAGATGGTTTTGAAACGAGCATTTATCCAAGTGGAAAGATAATAATCAAGGAGCTTGGAAATACAGAGAGAGGTAAAGAAATTGCTGCGATAATACTGGAGTGTGCAGGGCTCTCCGATCTTCTTTAGTTATGCTGTGTTTAATGGCAGGGCTTTCTTTATCTTTTTTATAAGCTGATTCTTCTTTTCACTGTCTTCAAGTGCTATCTCTAAAACTTGGTCAATCGTTTCAACTGGGATAATTTTTATCTTCTCAGCTTTATCTTTGCTGAGAAACACATCTTTCTCATTGCTCTTTGGAATAATTACTGTTTTGATACCTGCCTCAACTGCTGCCTCTATCTTCGGCGTTGCCCCTCCAATAGGCAGAACCTCACCTCTAACACTCAGCGAACCTGTCATAGCCACATCTTGTTTTATTGGTACTTCTTCAAGAGCTGAAATAACGGCTGTAGCAACGCTTATGCTTGCTGAATCACCCTCAACACCCTCATATGTCTGAAGGAACTGGACGTGGATATCGTATCGACTGATGTCCTCCCCTTTATATCGCTTGATTATAGCTGAGACGTTCTGAACGGCCTCTTTAGCAATTTCACCAAGTTTTCCTGTAACAATGATCTTACCTTCCTCCTTACTGGCTGCTGGAGCAACGACAGCTTCAATTGGCAGTACAATACCGCTCTGCTCACCTATAACTGCCAGACCGTTCACTCTTCCGATTTCGCTGCCTTCACTTTTTATAACCTGATATTCCTTCTTTCTTTCAATATACCAGTCTGCCAGCTGTTTTTCTAAGGGTTTTGCCATGTTTATGGCTTCAATGACATGTTCTCTTGTTACGTACTTGGCTCCTTCTCTCACAGCTATATCCCCTGCTGCCCTCACAATTCCCCCAAGGTCTCTCAATCTTAGGGTTAAGTGTCCTTTCCTTCCAGCCCTCTTTTGGGCTTCTCTGACTATTTCCTCAACTGCATCTTTGGTGAAGTGGGGTATCTTTCCATCCCTGATAACTTCCTGAGCGACAAACTGAACAAGCTTTTTCCTGTTTTCCAAAGTATCTGGCATTGTGGTTCTCATATAAACTTCGTAACCGTAACCCCTAATTCTCGATCTCAACGCAGGATGCATTTTATCAACGGTGTCAAGATTTCCAGCAGCGACCAGTATGAAATCACATGGAACAGGTTCTGTTCTAACCATTGCACCACTCGAAAGTTCGCTTTGTCCTGTAATTGACATTTTCTTTTCTTGCATTGCTGTAAGAAGACTTTGCTGCATCTTTATACTCAGTGTTGCTATCTCATCAATGAATAAGACTCCTTTATTGGCTCTGTGTATCATCCCCGGTTCTACTCGTTCATGGGCAGGTGTTCCTAATCCACCACTTTGAAATGGATCGTGCCTAACATCTCCAAGCAGAGCTCCTGCATGTGCCCCAGTTGCATCTACAAATGGGGCTTTACTTTTGCCACAATTATCAATCAGAAGCTTTGGAACAAGAACCTGATTTTTCATTCTTAAGTTAGAGATTGCCATTATTGAAATGATTATAACAAACAGTCCCATAAGAAGGTTGGTAGGATTAAATTGTATTAAAAGTGCCAACATTACAGTAAAGAATACGAAGAGAAGCAGATATGACTTGATATTTTCTTGGCTTTTGGCTTTCTCTTTGTATCTGGCGACAATTTTTCTGCCTTGACATGCAGGGACAGTTTTAATTTTTGGCATGTTTTCATCTTCTGGATTTGGAAAGACTAAAATATCCTCCAGATTTTCTGTAGGGAGCAGTTCTGCCATCGCCTGACCAAGCATTGATTTCCCAGTTCCGGGTTCACCAATTAGAAGAACATGCCTTTTCTGCTTTGCAGCTGTTTTTATAACCTCAACTGCATGTTCCTGACCAATAACCTGATCGATGAGCTTTTCTGGAACTTTAATTTCTTCAGTTGTCTTAAAATCGACTCCTAATTCAAGCTTTTCCCCATATTGTGGGGGAATGCTCTCTTTTATTTCCACTCTCTCCTCATTGTCCATCTTTGTTCCCTCTTCCCACTCTAATTTCAGGTGCTTAACTAACTTTATAACTTTTTTTGCTTGAGAACTAAAGAAATATAAATGACAAAATGTAATTAATACGGGGGTGGTTATGGTGCGGATTGAAGATCACATAATGTTCACCGCAAAGCATAGAAATTGGAAGGTTGGAGATAAACTTTTAGTGATGGAGAATCCAGAAATCGCCCATTTCTTAGCTTCAATCTCCAATACTGTTAATACTAAGATTCCCGAGTATTTGATAGATGTAATTAATGTGCCGGCGGTAGTTTCACTTGCAGAAGAGGTTGCAGAGAGTGAGCTGGAGAAGATTATAAAAACTTTGAAATCCCCTGGAACATCAAGAAAGCTTGGTAAGCTGGTATTTGAAGAAAATAAAAAATTAAAAAAGAACATAGTTGATGTTGCAAGATCTCTTTTGGTAAGAGAAGCAATTTCGAGGAAGGTTTGCATATATTATCCAGAAGGAGAAATAAAGGAACTTAAGGTTGTTTTACCCTATCCAGACGAGCATATCAACTTTACCGCCAAGCAGGGAAGCTGGATAGTCGTTAAGAGACTTATGATCGATGAAAAAACGCCTCTCGCGGATGTTGCAAGAATCCTATCCAGTATAAACGAAACCATAACACTAAAACTCCCTGTATATGCCAGAATAGACATTGGAAGAATTGATACATGGTTTGGAGATATCAAGAAAGCCCGGAGTAAGATGGAGATAGAGACTCTTGTCAACAAATACCGACACTTTCCGGCACATGAATACGCTCCTGAGGGTTTTGAGGAACATGCTAAAATATACGCTCTTAGAAAGGTCTTGGAAAAGACTGGTTTAACCATGGATATACCTGCTAAGTCCCTGGAGAAATACCTGGAGAAAACAGCATAGTGGTAAATCCTAACTCTTAGTTAAATGCAGAAAATCTTATATCCCTTTTCTTTGATTGTTTTTCTGGGATTGATTGAAAATGAAAGTAAGTCCGGGGGCGTTAGTTGTTTTGTATTTGGAGGATTTTGCAAAGGAAAACAAATCACTCAAAAAGGGGGTTAATTATTTTGAATGGCAGAAAAAGAGGTATGATGCGGAAGAAATTGCATATTCTATAGTAGGGATGACTCTCTCTAAGCTGGTTAGAGATGGGTACATAAGATTAGAGCTTAAAAAGGGAATTTTTGGGAAGAAAGTCTTGGTGACAAGATTCAAAACAATCCCAGATGAGTATGGAGTTATTACTAAAGGTATAAACAGTATGCAAGCTTATAAGGGGATTGACCTACATTCGGCATTGTTTCTCTCTTTCCCAGTGTCACCATTCCCAGCAGCATTTTTAGGTTCGTATATCATACAGGAGGAACTCAAGGATGTTGATGCACTTAAACTCCGTGAGGATCCGGAGGTTATTTTAGAAAAAGAACGAACAAAAGCCATTTTTGAGACTTTTAAAATGCAGGATGAGGAATTATGGAAGGCTATTAAAAAAGAGATTGACAAGGCTTTTAATCTTGTTAGAGGAAAAAAAGGGTGGGTTCTGTATTCTCCTCTGGATATGTTACAGAATAAAAAGGGAAAAGATGAGAGCAATGGAAAAAACAGAAGGCAGAAAAAAGATAAAGATAAGAAATGAGCTGTTGGAATATCTCCTCGAATTAGCCAAGGAATTTTATCCCAATGAATTTGGAGGTTTCCTTCGTGAGAGAAATGGGATATTTGAGGAAGTCCTCATAATTCCCAAGGGATACTTTGGTAGAAATTCTGTATATTTTAACACATGGCTTTTACCTCACGATGAGAGCATCAAAGGAACGGTGCATACTCATCCATCAATATCAGCAGAGCCTTCTGGGGCAGATCTCTACTTCTTTTCCAAGTTTGGGGGTGTGCATTTGATAATATCATTTCCCTTTACAAAAAATACAGTAAGAGCATACACAAGCGAGGGAGAGGAAGTGGAAATTGAGATTGTGGATTAATTTCACATGAAAATTTTTAAAGTTTGATGTTAAAAACATTCTTTGGTGATTCGGGTGAAGATTAAGGAACTGATTGAGAGCCTTAATGATAAACAAAAAAAGACTGTCTTGAGATGCATGGAAAGGTGCAATCTGATAGATCCTGAAGAGGACATTGATATCAGCCTTGACAGGAATTTGAGTAGATTTTTAAAGCTTGTAGGGAATCCAATCAGATTCCAGATTCTAAAAATGCTCAAGGACAGGGAACTCTGTGTGTGTTTGATATCCCAAGCGTTAAATCAGGATCAAACTCTGATAAGTCACCATCTCAGAGCGCTTAAGGAACTAAACTTAGTAACTGAGAAAAGGGAAGGGAAGCTCAAATTCTACAGAACGAATGCCAAAGAAATCAAAAAATACTTGAAAATGCTGGAAGATGTTCTTTAAATTTTCCTTCGCACGGTGGTTCTATGAATGAGCTCCAAAGAGAAGTGGATAAATTGGTAAGAGAATTTGGTGGTTATTGGGAACCTTTTGAAATGCTTGCTGCAGTGACGGAGGAATTAGGTGAGGTAGCCCGAGAAGTTTTGGAATTGGAGGGGGTAAAAGGAAAGGGAAACATGGAAAGGTTGGAGGAGGAATTAGGGGACTTACTTTTTTCCATCTCGTGTGTTGCAAACTTTTATGGGATAGATATTTTTGATGCATTATCAAGGAGTATTGAAAAGTATAGGAGGAGAGATTCAGGAAGATGGTCATCTGATAAGACAGGAAATTTGAAATAGCGTTTAAGTTGCCATTCTTTGTTTTATGTTACTTATCTTCATGTTCATTGTAGTACCCAATAAATATCAGAATGTTCTATTATTACATAAAGTTTGGCAAATATTAGATTAGTACCAGTAAATTGGATAAGATACGAAACATTTTTATAAAGCCAATACCTCTTATTATAGGGGATTTCCATGAGGGCTAAAATCGATGCCATCGATTTAAAACTTATGGAGTTGCTCTCCGAGAACTCCAGATTGACATACAAGGAACTGGCAGCAAAACTAAAAACCACAAGACAGAGGGTCTCAAGGAGGCTGGAAAAACTTGAAAAGACAGGACTTATCAAAAAATATACCATAATCCCAGATTTTGATCAGCTGGGTTATATTTATGTTGTTCTCGGAATAACAGTGAAACCGGGAACTGATATTGATCCTATAGTGGAGGACTTGAAAAACGAGCCGGATGTAAAAGTTATTGAAAAGGCTCTTGGTTCCCATAATCTTATTCTCCACCTCCTCGCACCAAAGGACATGAAGGCACTCGAGACAAGGATCAATGAAATATCAAGTAAGATACGTGGCATGGATAAGCTGGATATAACATTCATCACAGACATTGTTAAGTTTGAAACTCTTTAATTTCCTTTATTATTTCTTTCGGCAATAGACGAGGAAAAGAATAATAAACCCTTCAAATACTCTGCTGTTAAAGGTGACAGTGATGGACAGTAATACAATAGTTGACTTCATGATACTTGGGACTCTGGCAATAATTGCATACAGTGTAAGGGCATTAGACTTTAAGGGCATAGTTGCAGCTTTCTTTATTGGATTTTTTGTACTGGAATTTGGCGGTTTCTATCCGTTTGTAGCATTATTCCTATTTGTGTTCCTCGGTGTTCTGGCAACCAAGTACCGTTTTGGTGAGAAGGTGCAATTGGGTTTAGCTGAAGAACATAGAGGTGTCAGAAGCTGGGGAAATGTCCTCGGCAATGGTCTGGCAGCAGTTATATTTGTGATCATGGAACACTATACTGAGATGGACATCTTATGGGCAGCGACATTTTCTGCAATAGCTACTGCCAATGCAGATACACTGGCAAGTGAACTTGGCAAAGTTCTGGGTAAGAAGCCGAGAATGATAACAAACTTTAAACGGGCGAAACCCGGTATGAACGGCGCTGTCTCACTCCAGGGTGAGATGATTTCACTTCTTGGCGCTCTCATTATCGCTGTTCTTGCAGTTTTTGTGACTCCATACAGATGGCAGATACTCTTCGCGGTAACCTTTGGTGGTTTTATCGGGGCCAATATAGATAGCCTTGTGGGAGCGACTCTTGAGAACAGGGGGATTACAAATAACGACTCAACGAACTTTCTGGCGACATTCTTCGGTGGAGTTCTTGGAGCATTGCTTTTTTATGTAATGATTTAATTCATCAGTTATTGGCGGATGATGACTACGGCGGATTTCCGACAGGTGAAGAAGACCTTAGGGTCTGACGCCGTCTCCACTCTTCATAGATCTCCCATAGTGCGACAAGGATTGCAGGAATGGCATGTTCCGTTGCGAAGGTAATGTATGGTGTTAGGTCGAGGACATAATCTGCGAAGCGGAAAATTCCCCTTGGTATGCCCTTCCGGGAGCCTATAAAAACAACGATTTCCTTGGAATAATACATATCCCTTGCGAGTTTCTCTCGAACATTGCTCAGCATCTCTCCCTTAGGATCTGTAACGATAATAAGTCTGTTTTTTCTCCTCCTATCCCTTACGGCTTGATACATATCCCATACACTCACAGGAACCTTCTCAACGTTCCATGGATATGCTCTTTGAACCTCGTATCGGGAATTCTGCCCTGTTTTAATCCCTCTGATAAACTCCATCAGCTGATAAGCATCAATCTTTTCTTTAGGGGCTATTATAAGCTCCTTAACTTCAAATGCTTGAGCAGCCCTTCCGATCTTCTCGCCAAAGCTTCTGCAGGCTTTATGACTTCCCCAGTAGGGCATCTGAATGATAGTAATCTTTTTGAAGAGCTCCCTTGAATCCAGTTTATCTGGTGAATACTTCTTCCATTTTTCTCCATCAATAACGGAAATATATGCGGTATCATTTAGGATATCCACATAAACAATTTTATCTGGAAAACTCAGATTGACTTCAGCATTTGTTAGCTCTCTAATTTTGGTCCCCAGCTGTATATTGACATCAACACTTGAAAAACTGTGTTTTCCTCTTCTTTTCGTTTTTACTGCAAATGTTTCATTTTCGGAGATATATTTTGCAATCTCTTCTGCTGTTGAGACTATCCTCTCCAGTGATGCTGGAACTTCATAGAATATTCTTATAACCCTCTCAGCTTCTGGAATCTGGAGTAACTTTTTTTCTGCAGTTATATCCTCCGTTTCCACCAGAACAAGTCCAGAATAACCCATAGGGGCAATCCACACTTTGGAATCTGGTAAAAGCTCTTTCACATAGTTTCCTGCAACTCCTTCAAGCCCGTTAGGGGTTTTTAGAAGGAACTTCATATCTCCCACCAGAAGGTTAAAGAAGAGAAATAGACGGTTAAGCTGACGGTTCAGCAAGAACCTTGATTTTCCTGATCTCAGCACGTTTAATTGGGTATATCTTTCTTACTTCCCTTGCAATTTCTGCGGCCATCTTCCCGGTAACAGCTTCAGTTATGAACTGGGTGTAGGGAAGTTCTTCAGCTTTTTTATAGATTATATCTCTCATGATATCTCTGATAGCTCTCTCCTGGCTTGTCTGTATCCTTCTAATTGCTATGACCATTCCCATGACACGGAGCTTGTATCCGTCCTTTGTTGTGACATTAAAGATGCCGTCTATCCTCGTCGTCCTCCTTCTGACGAGCGAGCGGATGTAGCTTCTCGATAGTGTGTGCCCTTTGAATTTGGTGTATGCATTCTGACCTTTAACGTCATAAATTTTGAAATATAACTTAACCTGTCCTTTTGTGAAATCGCCTGTTAAATCTTTGAGTGTGGTCTCAATAACTCTTCCTATGACCTTCTCGGGTTCATCAGCAGGAGTTAAGCCTATCTCTTTGCTTCCAAAAAATTCTGGGGCATAAACCACGAACCACTCTTTCATCTTCCATTTATCTTTGGTGGCAGCAGCCCTTCTCCTTGGATTCGTTTTTGCCATTTTAACACCTCCACCTTTTCACGTGATCTCTTCGGCGATCTTGATTGAAAACACCAAATCGTCGAGCGCTACAATTAAGCTTTCAATCTCACCTGAGTATTTAACTTTTGTTATAACATCCCCATCTTCCCATTGGGTTTCCACATTTAAACTTTTCTTTAATTTCTCGGGAATATCCCGGTTGTCAATTTCAACTGCTTCTGCTATTGCTCTGGCTTTCCTCTCATCTTCATAGTGCCATATTATTTCGGCCTCAGCTCTTATCACCATCTCCCTTCACCTGTCTGTCAAGGATTTCATTGATGTACTTGATGAACTCGTTAATTCTGCTTTTAGGAAATCTGATCCCTGCCGCTATGGCATGTCCTCCTCCTTCTCCACCAAGCTTCTCTGCCGCTTCTCTCAAGGCTTCACCGAGATGATAACCCTTGGACAGTGCCTTCTCTGTTGTCCTTGCAGAGGCCTTTACGAGCTTTTCATCCTCCTCACTGTCTGCTATTATGATAACAGGTTTTTCTGGCTTAGCCAACCCTGAGTTTATTGCTATGTTTGCGGCTATGCCAACAAGAGTATCTCTGATATTTCTGCCAACATAGAACACATAGGCATGCTCTCCCTCATCAGCGCCGTTCCAGTTCTGGATTATGTATCTTCTCGCCTCAATTTGCTCTCTCTTGTAGTTATCAAGCATCTTTCTGGCCCTTTTGTATGCTTCTGCATCTCCAAGGCAAATAGCAACGCCAAGTGTTCCGGCGTTCAAACGACCTGTTGCATTTAGAAGAGTAGCGAATTCCCTTGCCTCATGTCTTGGATCACCTTCGGGATAAAGCTTGCTGATGACAACATCACCAATAAGTCTGTCGATTGCCTCTTTTGGAGCATTATGTTTTATCATATGGATTACTATAGCATCATGGAGTTTCCTCTTCTCCTCTTCTCTCAGCTGCCAGTATTTCATATCAGGATCGAAGCCTTTAGCCCTGAGAAACTCGATTGCTTTCCTTTCATCCCCTGTTATTTCTGGAATCTCAGGATTTGTTGAGTAAGCTAACATCTGTGAGAGCTTTCTGCTTTCCCTACCGAAGAGTCTAAGTTCCTTGCGAACTTCTATAATGCCAAGTTTCTCTCCGTCTTCGATGATGTCAATATTCATGCCGTGAAATGTGCCATCCACTTCCTGCATGTCGCCAACAGCTCCAACAAGTGCGAGATAGCTCAAATCCTTGTTTCCATCGTTCATTGCAACCGCAGTAAAATATGCAACCCCAGAACCACTTAAGTCTCTGATGCTGTCTGCTCCATAGAGAGTTGGATTCACGATGAGATGGGAATCATTTAAGAATCCATCTTTTTCCGGAGGGTGGTGATCAACAATGAGGACGTCAGAATCTTCGAGATATTTCTCAATCAGAGTCATGGAGCCACTCCCGAGATCGCTAAAAACATAAATTCTGTGCTTTTCCTTGGCAAGCTCCTTTATGAAGTCTTCACTGAGTTGTTTGACTATACTGAGCTGGAAATTCCCACTCTCTCTGATGGTGGCTTTTGCCAGAATGCCTCCGGCTGTTATCCCGTCCGCATCCCTATGGGAGATCAACCGTATAGTGTGCCCTAACTCAATGTGCATCTTAATCAGTTCCGCCCCTTCCCTCGCCTTTTCTAAGAATGCACTCTTATCCATTTTATCACCCAGAAAGAAGAAGGAAAGGGGTTAACGAACGAGTAGCTTGGCCTGTTCCGGATCGTATCTCCACTTGGCCGGAAGCTTACCTGTTCTTCTGTAGTACTTGACGAGACGTCTTATCTTACTTTCGGTTAGCTGCAATCCACGCCTTGAGTGCTTATCCTTTGGATGTAATTCAAGATGCTTCCTGAGCTTAACGGCCTTTCTTATGAGGAACATTAAATCCTCAGGAATCTGTGGTGCCAGACCGTTTTCCTCGAGTATTTGGGTTATTTTTTTCCCTGTAATCAGCTTAACGCTTGGAATGCCGTACTGATCCCTGAGAATCGTTCCTATCATTGCTGTGCTGTGCCCCTCTTTTCTAAGCTTTATAACAAGGTTTTCAACCTCTTCGGCCGTATATTCCAC
The DNA here is from genome assembly GCA_964487115.1 of uncultured Thermococci archaeon. GTDB lineage: Archaea > Methanobacteriota_B > Thermococci > Thermococcales > Thermococcaceae > Thermococcus. The sequence continues at coordinate 13,684 of CAZAPD010000122.1, forward strand.
CCAAGTGGGTGGAGCAGTCCTTGGAGGTCTTTTTGAGCCTGATTTGCCTCTCTTTCTCGCGTGTATCCTTGCCATGTCATACACCTCCCGGTGACGGCCAGCTATTGCCAGCCGTCCCTTCACGTTGGGAATTGAGGCGAGGTTTAAAAAGGTTTGCCCGGATGATTTATCAACCAAAACGGTTTTAGGTTAACAACTCTCAGTAGTCATGCAGGATCTTAAAGAGCTGGATCTTTCGAAGGGGGAATGCTCCAGAAAAGGGCAGTTCAGCTAAGAGAATCCGGAAAGAAGGTGTGAAGGGACGAACAGCATTCCGTTAGTGAAACTAACAGCTATCAGTACAGAATTCATCTGAAGGTTGTGGATCAGATTTTGCTAAGAGTTTTGGAAAAGGCTTTAAAGGCCATTGGAACAACCAAAACGGGGTTTGAACATAATAGGACAGGCTGACAGATGGTGTGTCAGGGTCACCAACAAGGAGCTGTTCATGTTCCTAAAGGGTCCGAGGGAGAACTCCTGAAATTGCCCGCGCCTATCCCAGAGAATTCTTGGGGGGCTCCTTTAACAGTGAGGGAGTGTGTTCGTGGACAAAAGAAACACGAGAAGGACATCGATTGTTGCGGATAACTATAATTTTGAAGCGTTAGAACTTTGTAGGGATTTGCTATGGCATCTTAGGATACACTCAACTGTACATCTCTCCAAGTGGAAAGATGCTGAAGTAGTTTTCGGGGAAAGAGGTATGGATACAACTCCGAGTTTATATAGGATAGGCATCCTCCGGAAGGATGGCGTTGCAAAGTTCGCTGAAACCATTGGCATGACAATCAACAGAAAGCAGAAAAAGCTTGAAACTTTCCTCGCATCATATTACAATAGAACATATAGCGGGGGGTGGATTTGAACCACCGACCTCCGGGTTATGAGCCCGGCGGGCACTCCTAGCTGCCCCACCCCGCTGTGTGACCCGATAAGTCCTATCAGGTGAGGGTTTATAAGCTTTACCCTCTTGAGGATAAAGCTTTAAGCACAATCTTCTAACTTTCATCTGGTGATGAAATGCATCTCACTCGAGAGGAGGAGCTTGTCCTAACCGGCGAATACGGTTATCCACTTCAAAAGGCTATGGAGATACTCGTGGCCTTAGGTGAAATCTACGGTGCAGATAGGCTTATCCCAATAAAAAGTGCTCAAATAGCAGGAGTTTCTTACAAAAATCTTGGAAAAGCTGGGATGGAATTTCTAAGGGATTTAGCCGATGCTGGGGCCAAGGTTTCGGTTTATACTACCCTCAACCCTGCAGGAATCGGCAATGAGGACTTCATGGAAAAGCAAAAACAGATTCTGGATATTTACAGAAGAATGGGAGTAGAGACGACGTCCACATGCACACCGTATTACGGTGCGAATCTCCCGAAATTCGGTGACCATTTGGCATGGAGCGAAAGTTCTGCTGTTAGCTTTGCTAATTCTATTATTGGAGCGAGAACAAATCGTGAGGGTGGTCCTTCAAGTTTGGCTGCAGCTATTGTGGGTAAAACTCCAAATTACGGTCTTCATCTTGACAAAAACAGGAAGGCAACCGTAATTGTTGAGATTCAAGCAGATATGAGAGGCTTCCTTGATTACAGCCTGCTTGGATATTATCTTGGCAGAACTCTCGGGAATGATGTTCCCTATATACGGGGCATCAAGCCTGAAAAAGTTGAATATCTCAAGGAACTCGGCGCTTCTATGGCAGCTACAGGTTCAGTTGCTCTCTATCACGTGGAGGGAGAGACTCCGGAGTACAGAAGGGCTATTGATGATAATCTCGAAAAGATTGTAGTCGAAAGGACGGGGCTGAAGGAAGTTCAGGAGAAATTCAACTCCGAGTGGAGTGAAATTGATTTAATAGTGATCGGTTGTCCCCATGCATCTCTTCAGGAAGTTAAGGAGATAGCCGAGCTACTCAAAATGCGTGGAAAACCTCTGAAGATACCCATTTACATAACTGCAAGTAGGGCAGTTAAGGCCCTGGCAGATTCCTTAGGATACACGGAAATAATTGAGCGCTACAACGGAAGAATACTCACCGATAGCTGTCTGGTCGTCTCTCCGATTGATAAGTGGTTCAATGGCATAGCCACTAACAGTGGGAAATCCGCGTTCTATTTTGCATCTTTTGGGTTTAATGTCAGACTTGACGAGGTTGAAAAACTCATAATGGAGGCACCTTAGATGAAGCTCAGGGGAAGGAAAATAGTTGAAGGCAGAGCTCGTGGAGTGGCACTCGTTTCAGAGAAGCCTTTATCCTTTTTAGGAGGAGTTGACCCAGAGACAGGGATTGTTATAGATGCAGAGAGCGATATAAGGGGGGAGAGCATTAAAGATAAGATACTCGTATTTCCACGGGGAAAGGGCTCTACAGTTGGTTCTTACGTAATATATCAGCTGAAAAAAAATGGTGTTGCTCCGAGAGCAATAATCGTTGGTGAAGCTGAGACTATAGTCGCCACAGGGGCTATCATTGCAGGAATACCTATGGTTGATGGAATTGATATAAAAAAACTCAAAACCGGACAGATTCTTGAAGTACATGCTGACAGGGGAGAGGTTATAGTTGTGGAATAGGGTTTATAAGCCAACAACACTGAGTATTTAACGAGCGTGAGAAAATGAATCGTGGAGTTTATGAATGTATTAAATGTGGTCATAGAGAGGTGATGGATTCCACAGAGCCATTGCTCGAAAACTCCTGTCCTAAGTGCGGGGGTGATATGGTTCTTGTAGGATTTGACACTGCGAGTATGATAATCCAAGAATCTGTAACTGAGGATGATGATGCACTACTCAATGAACTCACCAAATTTTATGTCGTGGAGCCTTATAAAAAAGAGGGAGATGTCACTGTTTTTAAAATACTTCAAATCAGAGAGAATAATTTTGAAATCGTTTTGAGGGAATTGGAAAGACTTGGATATTGGGCAGCTTTGAAGAGAAAGGACAAAAGTGAAGAGATCTTCTTATACATCTTCCCAGCCCAGCCTCCAAAAGAGGAGAATCCATGGATAGGAATAATATTATTTGTAACGACGGTATTTACAACTTTACTTGCTGGATATATGCTCTCTATGGGATATATTGCAACTTTGGATAAATACGGGCTTCCGGGTATCCGAAATCCATATTTAAATGCTATTGCATTTTCAATTAGCATTCTCACTATCTTGGGTACTCATGAAATGGGGCATAAGATCGCTGCCACATACCATGGAATAAGATCAACCTTTCCTTATTTCATTCCATTTCCCAATATTTTGGGGACTCTTGGGGCGGTTATAAGGGTAAAGTCACCTATTCCAACTCGTGATGCTGCAATTGATCTTGGAGTAAGCGGACCACTTGCAGGATTTCTCGTAGCGATCCCTGTATCCCTTATTGGTTTAAGATTATCCGTTCAAGTACCAGCGACATGGATAACTTCAACTGCTGGAGGAATATATTTTGGAGAGAACTTGTTTTTTATGATTCTGGAGAAGTATGTCATGCATATATCGAGTAATATTGTATTGTTTCTTCATCCCGTAGCTATTGCAGGGTGGATAGGGATTTTGGTAACTTTTTTAAATTTAATCCCAGCAGCTCAGCTGGATGGAGGGCATATAGCCAGAGCTTTTATGAAGGGGAAGCTTCATCACTATCTTACCGTTGCCCTTGGACTTGCAATGTTAGCATTAAGCTATTTATGGGTCACATGGTTGCTATGGGGAATTCTAATTCTGCTACTGGGTATGGCTGGGAATCCCGGTGCTTTAGATGAAGTGACACCAATTTCAAAGAAAAGGTTACTTTTTGCTCTCATTGCAGTAATAATTTTTGTTTTATCTGCCACACCTGTCCCCATAAAGACAGGTTAGCCCCTCCTCTTTTTGTTTTTTAAAATTTGTTCAATGTCATAGTATATTGAATCTCTTGAAACTCCAAACATTCTTGCCAATTCTGAAATGTTCAAAACTTTAGGATTATAATTAAACATTTCCAAAACTTTGGCTATTAGCTCTCTTCTACCTTTCAGGCTTAACATATTAAGATCCTCATTCGAACTGGGAATGTTATAAACTACAACCCCAACTGCATAGGTTCTTCTCGTTACTGGCATTGTATATGTTCCAGTTTCGAAATCAATTATTTGATATCCAGGTTTAAGTTGGCCATTTATCTTTTCTAAAGCCCTATTGATGGCCTCATCTTTATGTCTGCCGGAAGCATATTCTGCGATTATGCCCTTACGACCTATGGCACTTTCGTCTATTAACATCAGAATTTTTAAATTCATAAATGCACCAAAGCTCAAAAAAATCTTTGAAGATTTTATTAATCCGGGGACTGAGGATAATATAATCTCTGATTTTCTTACGATATCCTTTATACAATCTTCAACTTTTGATGATTCGGATTGGATAGATACCAACTGCATAATACCACCTTTGGAAGTACTGCATTATTGAGGATAAACCACTCAAATTTAAGGAGAAAGATATATAAGCTTTTTCAGTCTAAACCAGAAAGAAGTAACGCTTTGGAGGTGTTGAAAATGAAGAGAAAGGCCCAAGGTGCAATTGAATATTTGTTTATGATTGCTGCTGCGTTGGTTATAATCTTGATAGTGGTAAGACAGCTAAAAGGTAAGGGTAGTAGCGCAGAACAGACGGCAAGCACAGCTGAGAGTAAAATAAGTCAGGAGCTTAGTAGCTTGCTGAGTGGATGAAATCATAGCAATGTACTTTCTTATTTTTTGGTATTATTGATACTGTTTTTCACAAGTTTATACAAGAGGGGTTAAAATGGTTAAACGAGCTCAGGCTTCCTTAGAGTACATGTTCATGATAGTTTTAGCATTGATTATCGGAGCAATAATAATTATCCAGCTAATAGGAGTTAAGGGCTATGCAAGAAAGGCAGGTGAAACTATTAGCAGTGTCGATAGTCAAATCAGTAGCGAGCTGAGCACACTTCAGGGATAAGTATAGGGATTTTGATATCTTTCTTAGCTCTTGAGGTTTTTGATGTCCTCTCTCACATATATTTGGATACCATCAGCTTCTACAATTTTAACATACCCAGCTTTTTTAAAATATTTCAGCAACTGGGGTCTGACGCTTGTATGATATCTTTCCAGCTTTGAATCGAGCAGGATTATATCTATAGAGAGAGTTTTTGTGAGATAATTAGGATTATGGAGGTTCTTGTAAATATCTATCCATATAAAATACGTACCGTTATTGTTAGCTAAATGGGGAAAAATATCATTTTGAGTTAGTATTCTGTATTTTGACTTCTCCAGAGTCTTTGTAATATCATTTAGAACTTCATAGTGGGGAGTTACCTCCTCATAGCCCCAAAAGCTTATTGGGAGTGAAGAGTGAGTGGACAATATTGGAAGTGCAGGAGTTAGTAAGAGAGAGGTTACAAGCCCAATAGTTACCCCTACAGGAGTAATCTTAGATGCTATTTTAGGAGGAAGATTCTGAACAGCATAGAGAATTCCGATGAAGGAAAGCGGAATAACCATATATGGGTACTGGGTCCCTATAACAAACATCTCCCATCTACATGAAGCCAGCATTTCTATCCATGGTATAAACGTAAGCAAAAGGAAGTATTTTGGCCTAAGAAATAGGAGCATCCCCATACTGAGATTTACACTCAGGAAAAATAGAGTCTTCTTGGGGATGTATGTAGGACAGAAGGTTTCGTAAAGCTTTGTATATTCATATCCTCTCTGGGCAAAATGAGGTATTATAAACTTAATGCTCAAAAAAATCCAAATAATCGCGATAGAAATTAGGAATAGGTAAAATTTCTGGTATTTATCCAGCATTCTATATGTGAAACTGGAAAAGAGGGAATTATCTTTCAGAAGGTAAAAAAGTCCAAGGCTTAGTACTGCCAGACCAGCATCCTCTTTGACGGATAGTATAAAAAGTGAGGAGAGAAAGGCCATTTTCAACTGTTTTTTCTCAATGTAATATGCTGTCAGAAATATGAAGGGTATCGCAAACGGAACAGCATGGAAATCATAGAGATTTATTCCATGAAGAGCAGGATTGAAGATATAGAGGAATGTAAAAAGTACTGCCCATCTTTCAGTTTTCAGGAGAACTCTGGCCAGCATATATAAAGGGTATGCAGACAGTGCTATTACAAGAGTCTGAAGGAAGAGAAGGGTCTGGGGTTTGGGAACGAGATAATATGCTGGAAGCAGCAGAAAGAGTATGGGGGAGTTATGAACTCCAAAGTGGGTTTTTACCCCATCATGAAGCTGCCATTCGATATTGTTATAAAATACTCCGTTTCCGTGGATTGTATTCCAAAAAGCCTGTGTAAAGATTCCCAGATCCGTGCCAAGGCTTCGGAAAGTGTGGTATAAATTGAGCTGGAGAGAATAGAAAATAGAGATATAGACGAATATAATGGTGAAAATTATGTAATCGCTCCGGATTCCACTCGATTTCATTGATCATCACCATATTTCAGCACGATTTCATGACCTGTTATCAGAAGTTTCTCTTTATCTCTGCTTATGTTTCCTGAAGAAATAAGGAGTCTCATATCGTGGGTGTATAGATATACAATAGACACGGTCTCTCCAGCTTTTAAAGGTTCTCCATTCTTTTTTATTGTGACCCCCGAAAATTCAAGCACTGCAGTGCTATTTTTGGGTATTTCAATTTCCACAATTTTCTTTCTGGTTTCTATATGTCCCTCTATTTTCCTCCCGTTTCGACTCCAGCTTCTCATTATGTACATGAAGTTTGCCTTTTTAAGCTCAAGTAGCGTCCTTGCATTAAAGCTTGTATTCCCATGCTCGAAATAGAGCTTTCCGATCTCTATCCCATTCACCCAGAAGTAGAGCTTTCCATAGTGGGTTGATATACTAAGATTTTTGGTCGTTTTGCTGAGTGTAAAGAACTCAAGTACTTCTCCTGTAGAGTATGATTCTGAAAATCTCAGGATGCCATGCATCAGACTATAGTTCTGTATTGAACTGTAAGTAGCTTTCAGAGTTTTGTCCTTTTGCATTATTGCATACATCCATGTGCTAAGTATTGTACAAGTGATGTTTTCATTTTTCATGCGTTCCAAAATGAATTCTGGATTTTCCCTCTTTAGATATGCCAGACCAAATGTATCCAGAAGATGTGGATCAATGGTGAGATGGAGATAATATGCGTTCATTGGATTAATAGACATGCACAGTCTTGGTTTGCTGCTATTCTCAAGATATATCTGTAGGTCATGCCTCATATCGTCTGTATGTTCTCCCCAAGCGAGTTTTAACCTGCCTGCAGGATAGTTTACTAACAAGCCATAATCTATTGCTGAAAATACTAGGAGACTTATTATACCTCCAACAATAATCTTCTTCCGAGGTAATTCTATGGAGAGGAGAGAATAAAGAGCAGTTAAATAAGCAACGAGAAACATTGGATAGATAAAACGCTCACTCGGTGGTATAGGGATCAAAAACAGAAACATGAAAATATTTAACAGTAACAAACCGCTCAAATGCTTCTCTCCTCTCAGTTTGTATCCCTTACTGAGAGTCAATACTACCCACGTGAAAAGCAGTAATAAAGGAGATAAATAAACCATAAACTCCGGAGATCCATTGCTGAGATTTTTAAAGATCTTATTCATTAAAGAAAAAAATCCAAGGAAGGGAAGATAGCGCCCTCCCTGTGAGATATAGGTTTGAGCAATGTAATTTCCGGAAATAAAAATCCCGAATGGTACCTCTACAATGGCTTTGGCAACTAAAATTACCAGCCCTAACTTAATCTCCAACTTCCAATTCCTAAGCAGAATTTTAAGAGTTTCAATGAGTTTGCGCACGTAGCTAAGATCAAGTATGTATATCGTAAGCACTATCCAGAGTAGCAAGAAGAGAGCGGAGGTATATTTATGGCCTACTAAATCAACAGGATGAATACCCGGTACAATGACTAAGAGCCGAATTATATGCTTTGGATATGCAATAACGATGGAGATAACAGCGAGCGTTGCTATTAGATATGTCAGCAGAACTATGAGGATCTGTTTTGAATTAAATATTGAATCTACCATCCCTTCAAAATATTGCCAACTTTTCTCATCGAGGGATAAAATTATTGTGAGATACAATGCAACCAAAAAGGGAATTATCGTAAATTTTGCTGTGCTACCTAAACCTGCGAGGAATAGAGAGAAATATGCATATCTGAGATTTTTGGTTTTAACATATTTGATAAAAAAGTAGAGGGCAAAAAGTGTGAATAACTCTACTATTGTTTCATGAAGAACTCGTGAATTCATATATATCATGAGAGGGTCACAGACTAATAGGGAAGCAAATAGAGCTCCAAGCTTCCAGTCTCTAATTTCTCTTCCTGTGAAATAAGCCACGAGGATGGATATTAATCCAAGGAAAACTGAGAAGAGCCTTCCAATTATGTAAGTATCTCCTAAAATTCTAAGCCAGAGTGCTAAGAGATAGTAGTAAAGGGGAGGGTGAACAGCAAAGATATCTCTGTATGGCAGATATCCATTATTTATCAGATGGGCTATCATCAGATATGTACCCTCGTCATAGTCAAAATACTCTCCCATAATGCTAATTTTAAAGAGCCGTGTAATGATATATAAAATAAGGATTGCAGTGATAAAAAACATCTGTCCGTTGTTTTTTAACTTCACTTTTCTCCCTCCAGTTCCATTTTAACAAATGCATAATTTGATTCTCCTTTGAGCTCTATAATGTAAAGATCTCCTTTCTTTATTGGATATTTAACTTTCCAGTATCCCCCTTTTCTGATTTTGCCTACATGTTTCTGGTTGATTAATATATTTATGTTGATGCTTTCATCTCCTTTCGGATAAATTTCAATTCCAATTCCTCTGTAGTTTCTTGTGGGTACGAAAGCTATAACCGCATCTTTGGAACGTACTATAACAATATTCCACCCTTCAAATTTTATTCCATGTATTATCGCTGGATGTCTTAACAGAAAGCCATAAGACAGGTATTTCCAGTCATGCATATCCGAAGCTCTTATTTCATCTTTATCTAATCTGTAGTACTCAAGCAGCGATTTGGGATAATATGAAGAGTGATCTGAGAGATTGAAGACCCAGATATTACTATTGAAATATACCACTCTATATCTCCCAAATAGATCCCAAGGGTTTACAGGATTTATCTTAAAATCACCATAACCTCTGGAATCGACATAAAGAAT
>CAZAPD010000123.1:0-5177 GCA_964487115.1 uncultured Thermococci archaeon
CTGAAGTCGCTGAGGGCGTTTATGACCGGTATCTTGGCGTACTTTGCAAGGTCTTCCACGTCCTTGTGAGCGTAGACCCTCGCTATAAGCCCGTCAACGTACCTGCTGAGAACCCTCGCGGTGTCGGCTATGGTCTCGCCCCTCCTCAGCTGGAGGTCGTTGGCGCTGAAGTAGAGGCCCAAGCCGCCGAGCTGGTAGATACCGACCTCGAAGCTAACCCTCGTCCTTGTGGATGGCTTCTGGAAGATCATCCCAAGGGTCTTGCCTTCGAGAACGCGGTGTGGCTTACCAATCTTGTTCCAAATCTTCATCATCTCAGCCGTCTTGAGAATCGTCTCAATCTCCTCTCTTGTATAGTCCTGAAGACAGAGCATATCCCTTCCAGCCAAACTAACCACCATCTGCATCACCGTTTAAAGCTGGATGTTGATTTTAATAATCCTTTCGTCAGAAAATATTTGAAAAAAGCGAAAAGTTTTGAGATATCTGAGATCAAAGCTTTCTAAATGTAATGAATTAAATGCAGATGACCGCCCTTAAATTTGCCATAAATCATATCCATCAGCTCATAAATTGTCATCCATTCAGGGAAGAGAGGACAAGCCCTATAAACATCCATGAGCTCTCCTGAAGGTGGGTCGAATGAAAAATAGAATCAAAGTAAAACTTGTCAATTATACAAGGAAACCCCTTGAAACTGTCACATGGGCGGCTCTCATAAGTTACTGGAATGAATGGGAGACTGAAGCTTTTGAGCGGATTGGGAATGAAGACGTGAAGAGGCACCTTCCCAAGATCCTCAGCTATGGCCATGAGAGTATCTTAGAACATGCAATTCTAACTTTTGCAATTGAAGGCATAAGCCGAATCGCCAGCCACCAACTTGTAAGGCACAGGATAGCGAGCTATACGCAGCAGAGCCAGAGATATATCCTGTTAAACCCTGAAGATGTTGAAAAAACCTTCGTAATTCCAGATTCCATAAAGAAAGATTCCGAGCTCTTAGAGGAATGGAAAGATCTCATGAGAAAATCCATCGAACTCTACAGAAAGACCACTGAAAAGGGTAAGCATCAGGAAGACGCGCGCTTCATTCTCCCTCAGGCCGTCAGAACCAAAATTGTGGTCACGATGAATCTTCGCGAGCTGAAACACTTTTTTGGCCTGAGAGCCTGCGAAAGAGCCCAGTGGGAAATAAGAGAAGTCGCTTGGGAGATGCTTAAGGAAATTGCAAAAAATGATGAACTGAGGCCCATAATAAAATGGGCCAAGCTTGGACCGCGGTGCATTCATCTCGGATACTGCCCCGAAGGAGAGCTGATGCCTCCTGGCTGCTGGAAGAGGACGAGGGAATTGTGGAGAAAAATCATAGAAGATTCTGAGAGATAGCCTTCCGAAATCATAAAATTTTTAACTAAATTTTCAATTGCTCATGTAATTCTGATATTATGTCATAATTTATGCAGATTTTCCAGTGATTTTAGATGAAAGTCGTAAGATATTTATATCAGAAGTTATGAGATACCTTAAGGTGAGCATTATGAAAGTTTCGGACTTTATTGAAAAACTGATTCCCGGAGAGACTGTAGTTATCGAGCATGATGCCAAAACTTCTCCTGTAACCCTATTCTACTCAATACTGGGTCAAGGCAGAAAACAGAATTCGACGGTCTTAATTGATGACTTTATGGATACATTGTATCTTTACAAGGCGCATTTAGAATTATCTGGTTTTGACACCTCCCTAATAAACAACTCTCAGGTAATAAAAATAGGCGGAATCAGAGACGTTGGTAATGTTGTTGAAAAGATCCCCCTATCTCCAGGTCCTCCATTAAAGGAACAATACAGAATGGCATATAACAGGGTGGTAAGCTCACATCAAACTGTGTTAAATTTGTGTTTGGGCATAGAAAAGTTTTTTGTGCTAAGTGACTCAAGGATAGAGATACTGTCTGAAGTGGCAGACATAAGTTTATACGTAGGTGATACCTCAAGAATAGCTATTTATTTCATCAACAGAGACATTTTAAAAGAGGTGTCTCCAAGCCCTCTTCCTTTCTTGGAGGCTCTTGCAACTACTCTGGGGGAGCTTAAGCATGAGAATAAACATTATGTAATAGCCATAACAAAATCAGCAAATTTAGAGATCGAAGGAAAGAAGATAGAAGTAAAGTTCTAAGTGAGCTTTAAACCTCATGTTTTAGGATTTCTTCTATTGCCTTTTGCAATTCCTCATAAGCTTCATCTAAAGACTCTGGAATAACTTTCGTGTCATCCACAACAGGCATGAAGTTCGTGTCACCGTTCCACCTTGGTACAATATGCAGATGAACGTGATCATCTATACCTGCACCAGCAACACGACCGAGATTCACACCCATATTGAATCCATCTGGATTCATAGCTTTTTTCAGAACCCTTATCATCAGCTGGGAAAGTTTCATAATATCCAGAAGCTCCTCATCGCTCAGTTCCTCCCACTTACCAACATGTCTGTAAGGTGCAATCATCACATGACCGGGGTTATATGGATAGTTATTCATGATAACAAAGGCATGCTCTCCCCTATAAAGTATCAACCTCTCCCTGTCACGGTTCTCTTTTGGAAAATCACAAAATATGCACCCGTTATACTTGGGTGCTCTTATATACTGGATTCTCCACGGTGCCCATAGTAGTCTCATCCCTTCACCTCCATTGGGAGAAATGCTACAGTGTTAAAAAGTTTTCCTAAAGGTTTTTTAATTCAAAGACTACTCCCTTTGGGTGATATACATGAAGCGCAAAGGAATATTGATAATCATTGATGGTCTCGGCGACAGACCGATAAAAGAATTCAACGGAAAAACGCCGCTTGAGTATGCAACCACCCAAAACATGGACAGGCTCGCAAAGTTCGGAATCCTCGGCCAGCAGGACCCGATAAAGCCCGGCCAGCCAGCAGGAAGCGACACCGCTCATCTCAGCATCTTCGGTTATAACCCCTACAAGGTCTACCGCGGCAGAGGCTTTCTTGAGGCCCTCGGTGTTGGTCTTAAGCTGGATGAAGACGATTTGGCCTTCAGGGTAAACTTCGCGACCATCGAGAACGGGATAATCGTTGATAGAAGGGCTGGAAGAATAAGCACGGAGGAGGCCCACGAACTGGCAAAGGCCATTCAGGAGAACGTCAAGCTCCCTGTCAAGTTTATATTCGTTGGAGCGACCGGCCACAGAGCGGTTCTTGTGCTCAGGGGCATGGCTGGGGGATATAAAGTCGGTGAGAACGATCCTCACGAGGCCGGGAAACCACCGCACGAATTCACATGGGATGACGAGGAGAGCAGGAAGGTGGCAGAAATCCTTGAGGAGTTCGTGAAGCAGGCGCACGAGGTTCTTGAGAGGCACCCGATCAACGAGAAGCGCAGGAAGGAGGGCAAGCCGGTAGCCAACTACCTGCTCATCCGCGGCGCGGGAACCTATCCGGACATACCCATGAAGTTCACAGAGCAGTGGAAGGTTAAAGCCGGAGCGGTTATAGCTGTCTCACTCGTCAAGGGCGTTGCAAGAGCTATAGGCTTCGACGTCTACACTCCTGAAGGAGCAACCGGCGAGTACAACACTGACGAGATGGCCAAGGCGAGGAAAGTAGTCGAACTGCTCAAAGACTATGATTTCGTGTTCCTGCACTTCAAGCCGACAGACGCTGCTGGTCACGATAACAATCCAAAGCTCAAGGCCGAGATGATAGAGAAGGCCGACAGGATGATAGGCTACATAGTCGAGCACATCGACCTTAAAAACGTTGTCATGGCGATAACAGGCGACCATTCGACCCCCTGCGAGGTCATGAACCACAGCGGCGATCCCGTTCCGGTTCTCATAGCTGGTGGAGGCGTCAGGCCCGACTACACAGAGAGCTTCGGCGAGCGCGAGTGCATGAGGGGAGGATTGGGAAGGATAAAGGGTCACGACATAGTGCCCATCATGATGGATCTGATGAACAGAAGCGAGAAGTTCGGGGCTTGAACTCCTTCGCTTTCTTTTCTTTGTGGGAAAATCCCAATTCGAACCAGTTATGGTGGGAAAGATGACGGCTGTCAGACTGACCGATGTTGAAAAGATAGGAGATGACAACGTTACTTCCATCGGCATGGGCACTTGGGGCATAGGTGGCTACGAGAACCCAGATTACTCACGGGACAGAGAGAGCATCGAGGTTCTCCGATACGGCCTTGAGGTGGGAATTAATCTCATCGATACAGCGGAGTTTTACGGTGCCGGTCATTCTGAGGAGCTCGTTGGAAGGGCAATCAAAGGCTTCGACAGGGAGGAACTCTTTATAATCAGCAAGGTCTGGCCGAGCCACTTCGGTTACAGCGAGGCAAAGAGGGCCGCGAGGGCGAGTGCAAAAAGGCTCGGCACCTACATAGACCTCTACCTCCTCCACTGGCCCGGCGATAGTTGGAGGAAAATCGAGGAGACCCTTCACGCGCTGGAGGAGCTGGTTGATGAGGGCCTGATAAGGTACGTAGGAGTGAGCAACTTCGACCTGGAGCTTCTCAAGAGAAGTCAGGAGGCAATGAGGAGGTACGAGATAGTCGCCAATGAGGTGAAGTACTCCCTAAAAGACCGCTGGCCGGAGAGAAGTGGCCTTTTGGACTACATGAAGCGCGAAAAGATTGCCCTTATAGCCTACACGCCCCTTGAGAAGGGCTCCCTCGCGAGGAACCCCTGCCTGGAGGATATTGGGAAGAAGTACGGCAAAACTTCAGCCCAAGTTGCCCTGAACTATCTAATCTGGGAGGAGAACGTTGTAGCTATTCCCAAGGCCAGGAAAAAGGAGCACGTCGAGGAAAACGCCGGGGCGATGGGCTGGAGGTTGAGTAAGGAGGACAGAGAGAAGGCGAGGGGATGCATCTGATGTTTGGCTACATGAACAGAATCATGCATCTATACAATGCCCCCTGACTGAATACATGCTAACGGCGCAAAGGCAGAAGCGTGAAGGCCACAGCAGGAAGGAAAGCAGGGATAGGATGGTTAAACAGGGAGAAACGGAGAAAAACTCCGTGTCTTCGTTTCGGATTTTCAGAAGATTATTTGAGACCAAGAAAGAACCAGACGATAATTGAATAGAAAGTAAAACTCGCTGAAAACAGCATGAAAACGGCTTTTCTTATGCCTTTTCTCTT
>CAZAPD010000124.1:0-3301 GCA_964487115.1 uncultured Thermococci archaeon
GATGTTTCAAGAACAAATGTTATAATCTCTCCATTATTAGCGGTTCTTGAAGAAAACGAAAGTATATGGAATTTTGAGGTTAGAGAGGGGCATATAGGTATCTTGGGAATGTCCTCTCGAACGTATGACATGATTCTTCAAAAGAATGGAATCTGGCTTCAATCCACAGCCACTGGGTTATATCGGGTGGAGAATAATACTCCTAAGGGCTTTGTGGAGATAATATCCCATCTGGGAACAACTCTAAGCCCGGGAGAGCTTTTAATTAGAGGGGGATATACATCAGTTCATCAAGTGGCACGCACCGGGAGTGGTGATGTGACAGCAGCAATAAAAACTTTCTCCTCTTTTCATTATGATCAAGTTCTTGAGGTTTTAAAACGATTGGAGAGATTTGGCATAGCTGGTGTAGCTGAATATAGCTGTGCGATACCTGAGAACAAAAGACTGAGTATTATGGACAAGAATAAGGGATATCTCGTGATATATGGTGGTGCAAACTATTTTGCTCCCATCGTTGAAACAGGAATTTCAAAAAAGCTGGAAATTGCCAGGGATCTTTATGAAATCCAGAAAATGAAAGAACCTGAAAAGGCTCTTAAATAGTCCTTTTTTTATTTTTCTTGAAATCCTCTTTCTTTAGATCTCAGGAGATATTTAGTGAGGTATCTTAATTTTGGATGTGACAGCGATTTGGGAAAACCTGATCTCTCCCATCGGGAGAAAAGGCGGAACTGTCGAAACATTTTTATACTCTAAGGGTATAATACCTATGAGGTATAATTATGAGATTCTATGATAGGAAGAGGGAAATTCAGCTATTAAAAAAGGGACAGAAAATCGCCATAATTGGCAGAAGAAGAGTGGGAAAAACTAGGCTTGTGGAGGAGGCTCTAAATCCAATAACTCTTTTTATTCCTGCAGAAAAGAACGAAGCTTTAATATGCAAGGACTGGTTAGAGGAGATTAGAGAAAGAAGGTACATTCCAACGCTGAATTCAATGAGGGAAATAGTGGAATTCCTTATGAGAGAAAATGAAGTTATTTTTATAGATGAACTCCAAAACGCACTGAAGGTCAATCCCTCCTTTATTTATGATCTTCAGAGACTTTTGGACAAGTACAGGAATTCGAAAGTTGTTGTCACAGGCTCACTGATAGGCATGTCCAAAAAGCTTGTGGAGGATTATAAAAGTCCGCTCTATGGGAGATTTGATTATATCATAAGGCTTAAAGAACTGAGTTTCAAGACAATAACCGAGCTAACGGGAGATTTGGGGTACAGTTTCGAAGATGCGATAATCTTATGGTCAGTTTTTGGAGGATTGCCGAAGTACTATGAAACCCTTGAGCGCTTTGAAGTTCCGGTTCTGGAGTTCATAAAGATGATGTTCTTTGAGGAACCGTATCCAATGTTCAGTGAGGTTATGATGATGCTCAAAGAAGAGCTTGGAAAAGAGTATAAAACTTACTTCAGCATTCTTCAGGCAATTAGTGAGGGTGAGAATACACTTGGTAGGATATCTTCATACTTATCAACAAAAAGCACCAACCTCACTAAATATCTCTCGGCTCTTGAGAAAGAACATGAGATGATAATCAAGAGGAAGGACGTCTTTGATAAGGGAAAGAACAGATATTACATCAGCCAGAATCTGATAGATTTTTGGTTCCGTTTTATATGGAAGAATTATGCCAAGCTTGATAGGGGGGAGCTGAAATTTGATAAGAATGAATTCAACTCATACATGGGCAAAAAATTTGAAGTTTTGATTGAAAGCTTCGCTCAAAATTTTGTTCCATTTAATGTTTTGAAGACCGGAAAGTTCTGGGGCAAGTTTAAGGGGAAAGAAAAAGGAAAAGACGCATTTGAGATTGATGTTGTAGCTCTGGGGGAAAAGGATATTGCTTTCTTTGAAGTTAAATGGAAAGATCTAAGCTTTAGAGAGGCTAAAAAAGAGTTAGAATGGCTCAAGGAAAAAGCAGATGCTGTGAAAAGTGAGAGAAAGAGGCACCTGATTCTGGTGGCAAGATCGATTAAAGGAAAAGATAGGTTGAATGCTCTGGTGTATGATCTGGAGGATATTAAAGGGAAAACCGGATGAAGGCTTTTATCGAATTGATTGGGAAGATTCCTTCCGACAGGGGGAGTAGGACAAGTCATGAAGCATAAAATTATGGGGGCTGTTGTATCCTCTTCTTTTACAATAGAAATTTGCATATCCTCCCAAAATAATGATTAATTCTGGCGTAGTATCTGGGTTTGAGATAGCGAGTTTTAAAGTAAAATACCTCCTTATTCCGCCGTCTGAGTTCTAAAAACACCGTGTTCTCCATGAGCCCCCCTATATGGCTGGTGAAGCGGAGAGAATTTTCTTATGGCATTTTCAAGCTTTCAAACTCCCTATTGGATGTAGAAAGCCACTTTTAATCATGGCACTTAGAAGTCTAATCTATCTCTTCTGGTGTTAGAATACCTGTTTCTACTTTATATCTCAATTTCGTCAAGAATTTTCATTATATCTTTGGCTAGAGAGTTAAAGAAGCCAGCAAAATTCTCATCCAGCTCAACATTCAAGAGATGCAGTTCATACTCGTCTAAAATGTTGTTAAGTCTTATATCAAACGAGGTTTTGTTTCTTCTAAAATTCTCCAAATACTTCTCATACCTCAAAACTGGAACAACTTTTTTAATAATTGCTTCTTTATACTCAGAAACTTTCAAACCATGCTTATACAAAATGTACAAGTCATGGAAATCCCTCAGTTTCTGAACTTTCCGGGTTAAAATGGCCCTAACCTTTTCAATCAAAATTTCTCTCAAGTCATAGGCAAGAACCTCAACCCCAGAATAGTCTTCAAGGAAATCATAAAAGTACTGCATATCGTTTCTAGACAATGAAACTCCACTCAAAAGGGTTTTTGCAGCAAGCCTCTTTGGTTCGAAAAGAATATTTTCAACCAAATTAACCTGAACCTTTATCAAACCACTGGGATAATACAACTTGTATGTTACCATTCTTGAACCACTTCCGAACTCGATGTAGTGCTTATCCCGCAGTTCAGCCTTAAACTCAAGACCGAGGTAGCTGGCAATAGCTTCGATTAGATTGGCAACCTTTTGCGCTTCTTCGACGAGGACTGTTCTCCTGCTTCTTTTTGAGAGTCCCTTCCACTTCTCCTGATTCTTAAAAGTAAAGTCCAGATCAACACTGAAACGATAATAGCCAAAATAACATTTGACCAGGCAGGTTCCACCTTTAAAAAGATAGTTTTGGGCAAAGTACTCGCTGGAGTAAAG
>CAZAPD010000125.1:0-3703 GCA_964487115.1 uncultured Thermococci archaeon
CTCGACCTCAAGCCCTTAAACGTGCTCCTAAAGGCAGACTTAACGCCGAAGATAACCGACTGGGGACTGGCTAAGATAAGCGCGAGGAGCTCCTTGAGCAGGCACTACGGCTATTCTCCGCTCTATGCGGCTCCCGAACAGCTGGACGAGGAAACCTTTGGAGCCCCAGACCACAGGACTGACATCTACCAGCTCGGCCTCATCTTCTACGAACTCTTAACGGGCGAGCTTCCATATAAGGCAACATCTCCCGGTGCTCTCGTCGGCAAAATCCTCTATACAAAGCCGAAGCCCGTCTCCGGGATTAAGGAAGAGCTCAAGAGGTTCGACGGCATCTTTGAGAAGCTTTTGGCGAAGAAGAAGGAGGAGCGCTACCAGTCTGTTGAGGAGTTCCTCCAAGCCCTCGAATCCCTAACAGAGCTGGAGAAGGAGAAGGAGGAGCTGAGGAAGACGAGCTTGGCAATGAGAAAGAGCCGCTCAAGGGAGGAGTTTGAAAGGTTAAAGATTGAGAGCGTCCGCAAGACCGTGAAAATTGCCATTCTCAGCGCTAAGCTGAACGACAAGGCTGAGCTTTTGGCGGCTTTAGATGACCTCAAGTTCTACACGCGCGAGAACCTCGACGACATTCTCAATGCCATAGCCCAGGTAGAGCTCCTTCTGAAGGAGGGGATTCCGATAAGTGCGGAGGCTGAGGAGAGAGTCAAAGCCTTGGTGCTGAGGATTGAGAATGAAATTGTTAAATAACTGCACTTTAAGAGGTGGTTGTAATGACGTATTGGAGCAAGATTTACAACGCTTATTACGAGTCTGGAATTAATTCAATAGTATTGACCCCAGCGGAGGAGATAATCGGGGTGGGATACATACGAAAATCAAGCTTTTCAACAAATAACTCGGTATGGATTATTAGGCTTGACAAGAATGGAGAGTTCATATGGCAAAAGATTTACGGCGGTAGCGATGAAGATGTAGCAAATTCAGTAACCCTCCTGCCGAATGGAGATATAATAGTTGCCGGTTATACTAAATCATTTGGCATCAAGGGAAAAAATGCTTGGATTTTTAGACTTGACAATGAGGGCAATGTGAAGTGGCAGAAGGTATATGGAGGAACCAAAAACGACGAAGCTAAAAGAGTGGTAGTTCATCCAAATGGAAACATACTCGTGTTGGGAGAAACTGAATCCTTTGGAGCAGGAAAAACAGATTTATGGTTGATGGCCCTCAATGAAAATGGTGACGTGGTCTGGCAGAAAACCTATGGTAGGGAACATAATGAAAGTGCTAGAGGAATTGCCGTAATCTCTAATGGGGATATTATTGTTGCAGGCTCTACAGAATCTTCTGATAGAGGTATGAACATCCTAGTTCTGTGCTTAAATGACAGAGGAGAGATCAAATGGCAGAAGGTGTATAAGAGTGAATATCCAAAAAAAGCTTATGATGTGACTGTACTCGATGATAACAACATCCTCATAGTTGGAGGAAGCCCATATAATGAATTAGGATGGTCGATATTATGCATAGACAAGGAGGGCAATGTTAACTGGAGCAGGACATATGAGGGAGGGCTTGCTCGCGCTGTGGTAGCTTCCCCTAGCAAAGAGAATATCTTGGTGGCTGGTAGTAAGGCTGAATTTGGTGACATTGTTTTATTAGCGTTAGACAAAGAGGGAAACGAGTTGTGGCAAAGGATTTATGGTGGAAATGGATTAGATTATCCGACTACCCTAACAGTGTTTCCAAACGAGGACATTCTTTTAGTTGCTCGCACTGTCTCATTTAATGTTCCAAAATATCAGCCGTGGATTCTAAAGCTACCTCCAAATGGCTACATTCCTGACTGTAGCTTTTGCAAAGAAAATAAGTTGTTAAAGACGAGGAAAATTGTTTACCGTGTTGAGAACACAAACCTCACAGTACTCAACAATGCAAAGATAGTTAAGAAAAAAGGTCTGATTAAAAAGAAAAAAACAATCTTACAAGCAAAATTTTTAGTTGAGGATGTAAAAGGCAAGGTGGAAACCCCTAAATATATAATAAAAATTGTTAACTTGTACCACACAAACATTGACCAAGATGCTTTTAACAGCATGCTAAAGGTAAAAATTCCAAAATTGTACGAACTAAAACCGGCTGAGATAAAATTCACAGTAGAAAATAATCTTTCAGCTGAACTAAAAGTCATTATAGATGTTTCAGGAAATGAGCATTTCGACATGGATAATACTCTAATTGAGTTCCCTCCAATTGGTCAAGGACATAAAGCTACGAGAGCTTTAACAATAACCCCACAAAGCACAGGAAGTTTCAAGTTTAAGTTTAGAATAATTGTTAATGGACTAATCTTTGAGAGAACTATTCCTGTCACTGTTAAAAAAGCACCAATAATATCAGAAAGCAGTGTACAGTTCCCTGGAACGTTTCCATCAGAATTGCTGGAGTTTTACGATGACGTTTGTTACATTGGTGAAGGCGGTTTTGCAAGGGTTTTCAAAGCAAAAAGGAAGAAAGATGGTCTAACAGTAGCAATAAAAATGCCGATAAATATGAGTCCAGCAGTTGGGAAAACCTTCCTGAGAGAAATTGAGAACTGGACAAAGCTTGACCATCCAAATATCGTAAAGGTTCATGACTACAACATTCTTCCTGTACCTTTCATTGAAATGGAGTATTGTGATTCTTCCCTAGAAAGATTATTAAAAGAAAAGAGGTGTCTCAATCCAATTATAGCAGCACGCATAATCTTTGACATAGCTGAAGGTCTCAAATATGCTCATTCCAAGGGAATTATCCATCGTGACCTAAAACCTTCAAATATTCTTCTCAGGGAGGGAATCCCTAAGATCAGTGATTGGGGACTAAGCAAGATTTTAAAGGAAAGTAAATCAACTACTTTAATCAGCTTTACACCTTACTATGCAGCGCCAGAACAGATTAGCAAATCGAAATTTGGTTCCACAGATGAAAGAACAGACATTTGGCAACTTGGAGTGATATTCTACCAGCTAATCACGGGAAAAGTACCTTTTGATGGAGATGATTTTGTTGAAATAAGCTCAGCAATTATTTATGAGACTCCCAAAAGACCAAGTGAAATTAATCCAGAAGCTGAATTCCTCGATGAGGTCGTTTTAAAGTGTTTGGCAAAGAAGAAAGAAGAAAGATTTGCAAGTATCGGAGATTTACAGCAAGAACTTGCCTTAATCATGGGCATTACTTACAAAGAGAGCCTTAAGAAATCCCTGAAGATTAATGACTTTTCAAGAAGCGCATATTATGCTGGAGAACTTTTGCTTCTGCATCTCAAACTTGGCGACTTAGCTGGAGCATATAAATATGCAGGGGATTTAATAGCATATGCCCGGGGTCAAATGAAGAGCGAGATAGCCATGTTAAAGGAGCAGATTAAAGTAAGACTTCAGGAAGGTATAAGCATTCCCCCAGAACTAATTACCAAAGCAGAAATCATAATTCATAAAATTAGACTTAGTTTTGATGAAATCTAATCCTTTGAATAACTTCATCAAATAAGCAAAAAACGCTGACAGGAGGTGTTTGCATGCCTGTCGATCTTTCAGGTCCGCTGATGTCCGCCTTTAAGAAGGCCAAAAAGGAGTTTGAGGAAGCGATAAAGAAGGGGAATAAGGAGACCGCCAGGAAGAAAGCCTTAGAGTGCGCAAGGATTTTGAGGCAGCTGGCA
>CAZAPD010000126.1:0-33326 GCA_964487115.1 uncultured Thermococci archaeon
GGCCGACCGTGATGTGGTCGGCTCTTTTAATATCTCCGTTAGAGCCTTGAAGATGTGGGGAGTCTCCGTTCCCCCCGAAAGCCAGCCGATGAAACCACGAGGCTGGAAGCCTGCCCGTTACGAAATTAACACTTTACCCACAATTAACGGGTAGGCAGAACGGATATAATCTCTTCCATAAATGCAAGGTTCTTAGTGAGCTCTGTAACAAGCTCTTCTGGGATGTCATTCTCTTTAGGTATTGCTCAGATGGACTTTCTTGAGCAAAATGTTCAGCAACCGCAGATTTTTATCAGAACCTTTCTGGTTCTTGGTCCATCGAGCTCAACAAATAAAATACGTTGCCAAGTGCCGAGGATTAGCTCTCCTTCGTCTACTGGGATAACGACTTCAGGATTTAATAATAAAGTCGCTCTGAGATGCGAATGGGCGTTATGGTCTATTCTGTCGTGATTGTATCCGGCTCCTTTGGGAACCAATTCTTTCATCTTGTCTTTTATATCTTGAAGCAAGCCACTTTCGTTTTCATTTATAAAAAGGCCGGTAGTTGTGTGCTGGGTGATGACAATTGCAATACCCTCTTTAATGCCACTTTTCCATATTAGATGTTGCACATCATCCGTTATATCAATTATTTCGAACTTCCGGGAAGTTCTAATATTAATCTCATAGAGCATGATCTCACCTCAATGAATAAGCTTTAATATGTCCTCAAGCAGCTGTTTTTCGTCAATCCTATTCTTGTTAGATAGGTGTTTTAATATCACTGACTTTTCATACGCTTCTATCAGGTTTTTGTCCCCCTCTTTAATGGCCAATTTTCTTAACTGTCTATGTACTTCGTCTATGGTATCCCTAAAAAGAATCTCATTGGTATAGAGTTTATCTTCCCTCAGCATGTTTTCTATAAGAGTCTTTACATATTCAACCCCATTCTCTTCCTTTCTTTTTTGTAGCAACACTTTGAGCCACTTCATGATGTCACCTTCTTTTCTTTGATTTCGTTATCCAAGGCTTTTACGAGTATTTCAGATATTAAAATCGATGAAAATCTTGGATCTCTAACCTCCAATGCCGTGTCAATGGCATCTGCAATCCTATTTTTCTTGAGGAGATCATTGGCGACATCTGCAAGAGCAATCGAACGAAGGTGTGTATCTGTGATATTCAATGCGATTGCCCGGGCCTTTTCTACATTTCCTCTGAGAATGTAATATCTCACGAGTTTTACCATTATTTCTTGGCTGTTTATTTCCTTCACAGCCTTGATAAGTTTATCATGACCTTTCTCTGGGTGTTCAATTAGATAATTCATTATTTCTTTCCCTACAATCTCTTTCTCCTCTTGGGATAAAACATTGAGAAAATCAGGAATTACACTCCAGTTTTTTTCTAACAGATCAAAAGTAATGTCAATTAAGCTCTTTTCAAATTCTGAAACTTTCTTTATAAGTTTGATAGCGGAGTCTGTTGCACCACTGAGAGCTAATGCTCTGGCCATTTCAACCAAGAATTCATCTCCAAATTTTTTTGATAATCTTTCAGCTATCTGGTATAAAACAGAAACATAATGACTGAGTTCGTTTTTGTCTTTAAGGAAGAAAATAATCTCCCTAAATCCTAATTTAGCCCAAGATTTCTTTTTTATATCATCAAGCAAATTTATGGCTTTTTCATAACTTCCTAAACGCAGATAAATTCTAACAAGCTCTATATATGCTTCTGATATATAAGGTTCTGAACTTATGCTCTCCAATGCGAGTTTGGTTTTTCTAAGGCGATATGCGATTTTTATGTTCTCCCTTCCCAGCATGGATGTGTTTTTCTTTATTATGTCGAGAAGTGCAGCATCTCTCAGCTGTGGGTTTTGGATTTCCATTGCAAAGACTATTGCAGCGCTTATATCCCCGGCGGTTGCTACATACTTAGAGGCAGATTGCATCAGTAAATCGCGATCTGCTGGATTTAAAATTTTTGAACCCTCTAAAACCTGCTGAAAAACTTTATTGGATGATTTTGCCCCGATCTTTTTTAAGTAGTATCCAACAGTGAGAAGTGCCTTAAACATCATGGCGGGATCTGTTATCTTGTCTACATTCTCAAAGGCTTTTGTGAATGCAGTTTTAAAGTGTTCGTCCTTTACCGTAGCTAACTTTTCACCTATTTTAGCGTAGGTAACCACTCTTAAATAAGGGTCCTGAATAGCATCAACTGAGGAAATTATCTCTTCAATGAGCATTTTAATCCCCTGTTTTTAGGTAGTATTGTTATTTTACCTATAACTTTAACGCTCCAAACCTTTTTAAGAATAGCCGAAATCCCCCAATTATGTATGCTGTAATCCTTGGGAAGAATCCAAAGTTAAGTGAGGCTGAGTTTTATGCATTTATTAGACGTTTTAACCTTAAAGTTAGGGTGATTGAAACATACAATAACTGGTTGTTATTTGAAGGCAACAAAAAGATTGAACATCTTTTTAGAAAGCTTGGGGGTTCATTGAAGCTGGTTAGAATTTTAGGTGAAGGAGAAAACACAATCATGGATCTGGAGTTCTCTCGGTTATTCACGGTTAGTATCTATGGAAAGAATAACTGGAAGCTATGGAGAAAGCTTGGGAGTGAGATAAAGAGGACTTTCAGGTCTGTGGGGTCAACAAAGTTCTTCAAGCCTGCTAAAACCTATGCAATGCCCTCTGAGCTGATTCTCAAAGGTTTCCCTGAGACAAAAGATTTTGTATTTCTCTTCGGCGAGAGATTGTGGGTTGGAGAAACCATAAGGATTACTGACCCATTTGAGCTGAAAAAACTCGATGTTGGGAGACCAGTTCAGAGGCCAATACTCTCGATACCGCCGAGGCTTGCAAGGATAATGGTAAATCTGACAGAAATCCCTGCAGGGAATTTTCTCGATCCCTTCTGTGGTATTGGCACCATTGTTCAGGAGTTCGTGCTTCAGGGCTTAAATGCTTATGGTAGTGACTCAAACCCTGAGGCAATCTATGGTGCAAAGGAGAACCTCAAATGGCTGAAGAAGGAGTTCAGGGTCAAGAAAAGCGCCCATTTTGAGGTCTGTGATGCAAGGAGGCTGAAAAGGTGCTTCAGGATAAGGTTTGATGGCATAGTTACGGAACCCTATCTTGGAGAACCTCTTAAACACAATCTAACTCGGGGTGAAGCAATCCAAATAGCAAACAAACTTGATAAATTCTATTTTTCTGTTTTTGAGTCCTTCTCAGATATTCTCAAAAGAAATGGCAGGATTGTTTTTGTTTTTCCCGCATACAAGCTTAGAGGTGGGGGAATTTATAGGAAAGAACGGAGATGGCTTGGAAAACTCGGCTTCGAGATTCTCGGGAGATACACTGATTTTGGAGAGAGACATAGGCTCGTCAGGGATATACATGTGCTCGGATATTGAGCTAACCAATGAGTCTTTCGTGCTCCTGCTTCATGCATCTATGGGCCACCGCAGTTAATCCCGCCTTTTTTGCCTTTCTAAAAGCTTCACGGTTGTAGGTGTTGAACTGGAACCATACAATCTTAGCGCCTTTTTGAATTGCCTGCTCAACATAGTCCATTGTGAGCTCTGGCCTGACAAAGAGGTCGACTATGTCAATATCTTCTGGAATGTCAATGACGCTCGGATAGCATTTTCTCCCGAGCACCTCCTCGTACCTTGGATTCACAGGGATAACATCGTAACCTTTCTTAAGCAGATACCTCATGACGTCATTTGAAGCCCTCTCTGGTTTGGGAGATGCTCCAACAAGGGCTATGCGTTTGCTTTTTACAAGGATTTCCCGTATGTCCTCATCCGTGAGCCTGTCTACCGGCATTATCCTAACCATTTTACCACCGTTGGAGTTCTCTCCCAAAAGAATATAAGCTTGTCTGTTGAAAATCAGTCTGGTGGTTAGATGCCTCTCTATGAAGAAAGGGTTATGAGTAAAATTTTTCTGCTGATTGTACTCATCCCGATAGTAACAATGGCTTGGGGAACTTGGGAGACATATCTGGCGGGGAAGAGTTTTGGGATTATGCTGGCCTCTTGGATTTTCTTAACACTCCTTCTGCTGGATATTACGATGCTTAAAATAGAAATAGATGATTATGAGTTAAGAGTAAGAGGGGCTGTGGGGCTTGTTGTGAGAAAAACAGTTAGAATCGATGAAATCCTGAGCTTTAAGGTCAGCAATCACTGGATGAAATGTTACGGAACAATACATTTTACCTTCCCCGCTAATGGATGTGTCCTTATAAATCGCCGTAGCGGATGGAGTGTTTCATTTTCAACAAATAATCCAGAAGACGTGGCTCGTATCCTTTCTACTCTTGGCGTTCCACGAGAAGCTTAGTGCCTCTTGTTTTTACGACCCTTACCTTTTCCCCCGGCTTTGCGGATCCATTGATACATTGGGCACTCCAGAATTCGTTTCCGATTTTTACCGTTCCTTCGGGATTTAGCTCGACAACCACCACAGCTTCTCTTTCGATGAGGGTTTCAGGACCGACTCGGGTTCTTCTTTCGAAGTCCTTCCATATGCGAGGAGCTGCAACTATGTCCTTACCCACAAGAACTGCAAGAAGTATTATCACGGCCTTTACAGAGACATGCAGTCCCATAGCTGGCAGAATTATAAGAAGTAGCAATCCCACAATGATCTCATCTGCTAACAGAAGTAGTATTCTCAAAGCCTTGTTTCGCTTCTTCATAATTGAACCTAATCGCAAAGGAATATAAACTTCATCCTCAAGTTGGAAATGTCATGAAGATTATAAGACGCAAGGTGAAAAATCTCTACACTAAAAGCAGGATTCCAGGGGTAGATTATTCAGTCAATCAGTATGTTGGTTGTCAGTTTGGTTGCAGATACTGTTACGCCCGCTTTTTAGTACGCTGGAAGGATTATGGTCCTTGGGGTAGCTGGGTTGAAGTAAAGGAGAATGCCCCTGAACTTGCAAGGAGGCACGTTACTGGTAATATCGTTATGTCTACTGTCAGCGATCCATATCAGCCCATTGAAGCGGAGCTAAAACTTACACGGAGAGTCCTCAGTTCCATGGACAGAAGGAATGAACTCTCAATCCTCACTAAGTCCCCCTTGATACTTAGGGATACTGATATTCTTGGGCAATTCCGGAGTATGGAAGTTGGTCTAACTATAAACACCTTCAGCAGCAGGGAGAAGAGGCTATTTGAACCGCGGACACCCCTTCAAAGGGCAAGGATAAATGCCCTAAAGGAGTTACACGAGGCAGGATTGAAGACTTATGTCTTCGTTAGTCCTATAATTCCCAACATCACAGATGTAACTGTGGTGATAGAAGAAACCAGAGATTTTGCTGACAGCTATTTCTTTGAGGTTCTGAATCTAAAGGCTTCTGGAATAGAGTTCCAGCAGATTTTAAAGGAGAACTACCCAGAGAGTTATGACATCATGACCAGCTATGAAAAGTTTAACAGTTTTATTGAAAAACTAAAAAAGGAGATAAAAGCAATAGATGTTAAAACAGAGGGAATAGAAATACACCAAAAGGGATGGAGGGTTATCCCCCTCTGACTATGGATATAACCATTGAATTAACGTTCGTGCCTGTGGGACCAGTCTTGAGTAGAGCTCCTACTTCTTCCAGAGCATGATATGCGTCATGGTTCCTGAGGACTTCATCAACATCAATACCGAGATTTTCAAGTTTTTTCAGTGTTGTGGAATCAACCACACCCCCTGCAGCATCGGTTGGACCGTCCGTGCCGTCCGTGTCAAAAGCTATGACAACAGTTCCCTTTAGACCCGAAATCTTTTTTGCCACTGAGAGAGCGAGCTCCTGACTTGGTCCCCCAAGACCTTTTGCGTCTCCAACGCTAACTGTAGTCTCCCCACCCATAATCAGAATCGTTGGTTTCTTGAATGGCCGGTTTTTACAGTATATCTCATGGATTACAGATCCAAGGAATGTCCCAACATCCTTTGCTTCTCCTTCCATTACGGTTGTCAGTATATGTGCTCTAAATCCGAGTTCTTCTGCCTTTTTCTTTACGGCTATACACGATTTCTCAACGCTACCGATTATGAAGTTGTGAACATTCGGAGGATCACTCTTGAGGGTCTCATCCCTTTTTCCTTCCAGACCGAGTTTGATGTGCTGTCTGACGCTATCTGGAAGTTTATCCCACAATCCATAGCGGATGAGTATCTCATGGGCATCTCTGAATGTTGTTGGATCCTTCACTGTTGGTCCTGATGCTATAGCCTCAAGATTATCCCCTACGACATCTGAGATGATCAAACTTATCAAAGTTCCCTTCACATGTTTGGCCAGCTTTCCTCCCTTTACTTTTGAAATATGCTTTCTTACGGTGTTTATTTCATGTATTTTAGCTCCACTCCTTAGAAGGAGGTCATTGGTTTTAATCAGCTCTTCAAGGGTTATATCGTCCTCAGGTAGCTCAAAGATTGCTGAGCCTCCACCTGATATCAGAACAAGTAGAATATCATCTTTTCCTACTTTTTCGGCAAGTTCAAGGCCGAGTTTTCCTGCTTGGATGGAGTTTTCATCCGGTAGGGGATGCCCAGCTTCGATTATTTTAATTCCCTGCGGACAGTTGGATGTATAGCCATATTTCGTGGCTACAACAGTTTCAGCCATTCTTCTCCCAAGGGCATCAAAGGCAGCTCTGCTCATGCCACATGCAGCTTTCCCAAAGGCAAGGAGATAAATGCTACCCCTCACTGGAAATCTCCTGCCTAAAATGTTAATCTCATCACCTTCAATCTTCAGAGAGTTTTTAACGGCTTTGTATGGATCGGCAGCTTCAATAGCAGTTTTCATGAGCTCAAGGGCCAGTTCCTTCATTAGGACTCACCTACCTTTTAGTATTATCTTATCTGCCTCAATATCTTCAAGCGAAGAATTCCATCCTCCAACGATGTATCTCTCACCATCAGGCGTCTCAATGGTGATATTTGATATAACTTTACCTTCACTTTCAAAAAAGCCCGCAATTCTCCCAACAACATGTGCGGGCTTTTTTGTTCGTATAAACTTTCCAAAAATCTCGACTTCGCATCCTACAAGATTGAAGTTCTTTATATCCTCGACCAGCTCCCTAATGCGGAGGTATTCCTTCGGGAATTTCAACTTCCTCTCTTCTTGGTAGATTGTTTTTCCTGTAGGCCATAGAACATGATAGAAATAGCGGTCAAGCATGAAGAGCAGATTGGGGTCTTGAATTATCAGAGCATAACCATGAAGTGATGAACCACTGGTCATCAAGGCATCATAGGGTGCATATACACCTAATTCTCTATCTTGGATTACTATGAGTGGATCTCCGACTTCTCTTATCTTAACAATCCTTCCAACTTTCGGAACATCTTCATTGCCATATGCAAATATATGGACTTCGGTCTGCTTTTTTTCCTTTAGCTCTGCTTTGAATTTTCTAATAAGGGAGATCGGAGCAGCAATGGATATGTTCAACTGAGCATTGTTTATGGCTTTTCTGATGTAATCTTCTAAGGTTATCTTGCTTTTAACAACTAAGACCGTGTTTGTCTCTTCAATGGGGGTGTAGAGTTTTTCAAGCTCATCCTTAACAAGGGAAATCTTCTTCTCATACCTTTCTTTCATTGCATTTAGGACTCTGGCGGGTTCTACAGGAATTACTTTTTTTGGTCTGCTGCCACTGGTTGTTACAAAACCTTTACTCATCAGGGTCCGGATGACATCATATATTCTTGGCTGGGGAACTTTCGAGAGGGTTGCAAGTTCCCCAGCCGTGAGAGCCCCCATCTTTATCAGGGTCAAGTATGCTCTAACTTCATACTCATTCAAACCCAGTTCCTTCATCAGGGCTCTCAGTTCCTTCTCTTGCATCCCAGACCCTCAGATTATGGCCTTTTCAGTACTTTTATCAAAGATATGGATGTTATCGAGGTCAATTACTATTCTAACCTTCTCTCCAATTGGAAGAGGAATATGGCCAGGCAGTTTGATCTTTATAAGTCTGTCCCCTATCAGTGCGTGAACTATTGTGTCAGTCCCAAGGGCTTCGATGAAGTCTACGACTCCCTCTATTCTTGCCGCTCTTGTAACATGCTCTAAAGTTGAAACACCTTCGATTGTCATGTGTTCTGGTCTTATTCCGAATATGACTGTCTTACCGATATATTTTCTCAGTAACTCCCCTAAATCTGCCGGGAGAGCGAGGTTGAATCCTTCTCCCTCAAGAACAATTCCTCCCTGCGTTTCCTTAACACTAACTTCCATGAGGTTCATTTCTGGAGCTCCGATGAATGTAGCTACGAACATCGATTTTGGTTTCAGATATACTTCGGTTGGTGGGCCTACTTGGAGTAAATGACCTTTGTTCATTACCACTATTCTATCACCCATTGTCATAGCTTCAACCTGATCGTGGGTAACATAAACTGTT
The DNA here is from genome assembly GCA_964487115.1 of uncultured Thermococci archaeon. Classification (GTDB taxonomy): domain Archaea; phylum Methanobacteriota_B; class Thermococci; order Thermococcales; family Thermococcaceae; genus Thermococcus. The sequence continues at coordinate 8,437 of CAZAPD010000126.1, forward strand.
GTAACCTTAAGTTTTGTCTGAAGTTTCTTTATCTCTGCTCTCATAGTTACCCTGAGCTTGGCATCGAGATTGCTTAGAGGTTCATCCATGAGCAGTACCTCAGGCTCCACGACGATTGCTCTTGCCACGGCCACACGTTGCCGCTGACCACCGCTGAGTTGAGCAGGGTATCTGTTGAGAAGCTCCCTGATCTGAAGGAGTTCAGCGGCCCATTTAACTCTCTCGTTAATCTCGTTTTTTGGATATTTCTTTATCTTCAAAGGAAATGCTATGTTATCATAGACCTTCATATGGGGCCAGACAGCATAGCTCTGGAAAACCATTGAGATGTTTCTGTCTTTTGGGGGGAGGTATGTTACTTCTTTATCCCCAAACCAGATTTTTCCTCCAGTAGGTTCCTCTAATCCAGCTATCATTCTCAGTGTTGTCGTCTTTCCGCAGCCGGACGGGCCAAGAAGCACTAAGAATTCCCCATCTCTTATTGTCAAGTTAAGCCCGTCAACAGCTTTAACCCTTCCATTGTCGAAATATTTCTTTAGATTTTCAAGCTTAACCTCGACCATTTGTTAACACCTCATTTGAGTGCTATCCCCCACATTGAGATTAAATACTTCCTTGCAACAGCCACATAAATCATAGCTGGAAATGCCATTATAAACGCGGCAGCGAATTTATAATAATCTGGTGCGGTTTGCATCAGGGTTAACATTAATGCAGGCAATGTTCTATGACTGAATGTTAGAACTGAAGCCGCAAAGACTTCATTCCATGAACCGACGAAGGTAAACATTGCCGCGGCGGCTAATCCGGGCAGGGCTAAGGGAAGGGTTATTTTGAGGAATGACTGAAATCTTGTAAGACCGAATACCATACCTGCCTCTTCCAATTCCGCAGAGGTGCCTGCAAAAATACTTGCAGTTATCAGGACTACGAGTGGCAGGGCACCAGCACTGTGTGCAAGAGCAACACCAAGTCTGGTATCAATGAGGTGTAGTCTGATATAGAGCATTACCAATGGCACTGCCATTATTGGAACCGGGAATATCTTAAGGGCCAGCATTCCAAGCTTTATAGTATCTTTTCCCGGGAATATGAATCTTGCTATAGAATACCCGGCAGGTAGCCCAAGTGCAAAGCTAATTATTATTGCAAGAGTCGCTACAATAACACTGTTTTTCAGGGCATTCCATCCACCAAGTGTAAAGAGCAGCATTTTAATGGTCTTTAATGTAAAGTGAAACGGAATTATTCTATGGGGGTTGTAGTACTCATCTGGGACTCCAAATGCATATAGTGTGGATACCAAAAGAGGCACACCCATCCATATTATAACAATGAAGATAAAGGTGTAAAATCCTATTTTTCTCAGTTCATGCATTGTTTTTTCGTTCATCTTCTCACCTCCAGATATTCCGCTTTCGTTAGCTTCAGATAGACTATACCGATGGCCAAGGACATAATTGCAATTAGCAGTGCATAGAATGCTCCAACTCCGTAGTCTTTAATCTGTGTTACCTGGTAATATGCTTCTCCTGCTAATACTGGAATGTCTCTTCCAACAAGAACCCATACAATTCCGAAGATGCTGAATGCGTATATCGTTCTTAGTAGGAGAGCAGTTTGGATGCTTGGTTTTAATAGAGGTATTATTATACGCCTTAATCTTGTCCAGTAGCCAGCACCGAATACTTCAGCCGCTTCAATGTACTCTTGGCTTATCATCTGTAATCCTGCCAGGACAATTACAAATATTGTGACGGTTGATCTCCAAAGCTCGACAAACACTAACATAATGAATTCTCTCGTATGGAACTGGTATCCAAAAAGCTGGATAGGAGCATGGATCAAACCTAAATTCAACAATAATTTATTCATAAATCCACTTGGGGAAAGGATTGAATACCAAATTAAACCTGCAGCAATATCACTTAATGTCATAGGAATTATAAGGAGGGTTAGTGCAACGTTTCTTCCTTTAAATACTTTATTCATTGCCAACGCGAATATAAGAGCCAGTATTAGCTGGCTGGGAACAATTATAACGACTAAACCCAAGGTATTTTTCAAAGCTGGCCAGAAATAGTAATTGTTTATTGCTCTGTGTACTGTTGCGAGGGAAAACCCTCCATTTTCATAGAAAACAAGCTTGATACCTTCTATCATAGGATACCCAATGAATATGCCCAAATATATCAACGCGGGAGCGACTAAAAGATAGGGAACATATTTTGATACTTTCTTCGCCATCTAATGACCCCCTCCAGTTGTTAAGACTTAGTTTTTGGGCTGGAATGGTAGAATCTGATAAAAATTAAAGAAAAATAAGAGCCGCCTCATGGTAGCGGTACACCGGCTTCTTGGAAGAGTTTGTCCAACTGTGCGCCTATGTCCTTTGTCACTTGTTTGGGATCTTGTCCCTGAAGGACAATCCTTCTAAATGCCTCTTTATAGAGCTCTCCGAACTGCCCGCCGTATTTTCCGAGGTTTGGAATCATAACGACCAATGCATCTGATGTTGATTCTTGAGCTGCAACACCTTTTGCAAGTACTTTGAGTGGTCCTTCAGGTAGTTCTGCACTTGCTTCTTTAACAACTGGGAAGAAGCCTGTTTGTGCGAGTGTTTCTGCTTGGACTTTGGGTGTTGTCAGATAGTCTATGAGCTTCCATGCTGCATCCTTGTTTGGAGCTCCTTTCGGAATAGCCAGACCAGCAACAACTAATATGAAACCTCTGCCTTTTGGTCCTCTTGGAACTGGAACAACGACAAACTTGTCAGGTTCTTTAGTTATCGCATCCTTGATTCTTGCGGTGTGGTCCCATGCAATCCACACATCCCCTCTTAGAAGAGGATCTGCCATTTCATCCCATGTTGTGCTTGAGGGGTTTACATACTGCCAGAGGTTCTTGAGGTAATCCCACATTTCAATGGCTTCCGGTGAATCAAACTTCTTGACTTCGTAACCGGTGTATGAGGGGTATAAATATCCATGTAAGAACCTGTGGAACAATCCCTTAACTGGGAATCCAACGAGCTTTTTACCTGTTTTCTCATATATATTCTTTGCCCACGCTAAGAATTCATCATATGTCCACTTGCTTGTGCCCTGCACAACATCCTGTTCAGTTAAGCCACTTGGCAGATACTTGAAAGCTTCTTTGTTGACGACCATCACATAGGTAGCACTCATCCATGGGACATATACCTTCTTGCCTCTTATAACGGAGTATTTTTGGAAGGTTGAGATGAAGGTTCTTCCTTTAAGTGTGGGCATGTTGCTCAAGTCCATAAGCCAGCCCTGTGAGTCATAGTAATCCATAGCCCCATGGAGGTCTCCAACCAAGTCTATGGTAACTTTGCCACTCTTCTCTTCAGCTGCAAGTCTTGTGCTCAGATCAAAGTAACTTATCGGTATGAAGTCTACATCTATCCCGGTCTGCTTTTTGAAGCCCGGTAGAACTGTGTTGAGAATAAAGGCTCTCTCAGCAGGAGGAACTAACTGGGTTGAAGCCCATACTACTTTGCCACCTGCTTTACTGGTGGTTGTTGGGCTTGACGTTGTAGTTGTAGCTTTGCTGGAACTTGTGGTTGTAGTACCTCCACCACTTATACAACCGCTTGCCACTATTGCAAGTCCCAAAACACCAATTAAAAATAAACTCAGTAGTTTCCTGTTCATGGAACGACACCTCCATACGTCAAAGCATATTTCACAAAGGGATATATAAGGTTTATGTCTTAAACCACTAAAAGTGGTTGTTTTTACAAAAATGTAAAAGAGGGCCTCAAGCTAAAGATCAACATGAACAACTTTTCCTTTGTTGGAGGATTCGTAGGCCGCCAACACAACAGCCAAATTCTTTTTGGCGTCTTCTCCGCTTATAGGCACTTCTTTGTCTTTCAAAACCGCCATCACGAAGTTATTCACTATCGCACTTACATCTGGTCTGTCCCAGTATATTTTCTCTGCCCTGTCTTGATATACAGTGAAATCCGGGTAGGCAGTTCTGACATCAAGGAACCCCTCTCTTCCCACGAGATAATACTTTATTTCAAGCCCGTAGGAGTATCCCTTTGGATTGCCCCATCCTGCTGTGAGGACTGCTAAAATTCCATTTTTGAACTCTAAAATTGCTGTCCCAATGTCATCAACAGGAAAACCATATATCTTTGCTCCAATGTCAGCGTAGACCTTTTTTGGAAGACTCTTCGTTATCCAGAGGAGGGAATCTATTCCATGTGGTGCTGTGTCCATGAAGCCTCCTCCACCAGATTTGTTGATATCTAAAAACCAGCTCATGTCAAGACCCTGAAGCAGTATGGGGGGTTTTACATTCTCAGATATTGCGTGAATGTACTCCAGCGTTCCAATTTCCCCTGCTTCTACCATGTCCTTTGCCTTGATAAGGGGTTCAGTAAAGCGGGGATTGAATGGGAGCATCAACTTTACATCGTTTCTCTCTGCTGCTTTTATCACCTCATCAGCATCCTTAAGGGTGAGGGCTATGGGCTTTTCAAGAAGTATATGTTTGCCTTCTTCAGCCGCTCTAATTGCGACTTCCTTATGCCTGTAAGTCTCAATGGCAATATATACAGCTTCAATATTTTTGTCCTTCAAGAGTTCTTCATAATTCCTGTAGAATTTAGCTCCATACTTCTTTGCTTCTCCTTTGGCCACGTCTGGATTGGCACCATCTCCAGAGATAGCACAGAGTTTTGCCCTTCTACTTTGTGCTATAGTGGAAGCGTATCTGAGGGCATGGGGATGGGCATAGCTTATTATTCCAAAATTAATCTTTTTCATACTCTCACCACCTCTCCACTTCTGGCACTTTCTTTAGCTTTTTCAGCAATTTTAAGTGCTATTAGGGCATCATGTGCCGTAACAGTTGGTTCTTCGTCTTTTTTAATACATTTAAGGAAATGTCTTAGTTCTCTCTCAAAGGCATCTGGAAACGTTGAGAGCAGTGGTGAAAACCGTGGCATTTCAAAGTTTGCTTTTGCAACCCCCACAACAGGGGTGTCAAGAGGTGTATACCTTATTCTTCCGTTTCTCCCGATTATATCAACATGATGGTAAAAAACTCCATATCTGGAGGGATAGGGATATGCCCAGCTTACTTCAGCTATACCGGTTTTTCCTCCTTCGAACTTTATCATCATGACGAAGTGATCGAAAGTGTTGTTCACTTTGGCTTCCTTTTTTATAGCCTTTCCAGCTGCCAGCACTTCAACCGGCTCGCTATCGAAGAACCATCTGAGGAAATCAGTTACATGAACTCCGAGGTCAAGGGCAACTCCACCACTCTTATTCTCATTCCAGTACCAGTAGTGTGCAGGGAAGGGAAGATTCTGAACCTCTGTTTTTCTTATATGCATTGGTAGGATGTTCCTTTTTCTAATCACATCTTTCATCTGAACCCATCTCTTGTCAAAACGCCTAACATGTCCAACAAAAAGCTTGAGCTCTTCTTTTTCAGCAGTTTTAATCATTTTCTCTGCTTCTTCAGTAGTTAGTGCTATAGGTTTCTCAACTATGACGTGTTTTCCAGCTTTTAGTGCTCTTACAGCGATTTCTGCATGTGTGTATGTTGGGGTTAAAATCTCGACAATATCAAAATCCAGATCAAAAAACTCATCGAGATTCTGGAAAGCTTTGGCATTAAAGGCTTTAGCTCCTTCTCGGGCTCTTTCCTCATCTATGTCTGCGCATGCTACTACTCTAACGCTTTCTATGTTTTTTAAGGCTGGCTTATGGGCCAAGTTGAATATATTTCCACAGCCCACTACTCCGATTTTCAGCTCCTTCATGGGTATCCCCAAAGGGGGTGGGGCACAAAAGATATATAACCCTTTCTAAAATAAACCACTTTGGATGGTTGCATTTGAAGAAGGTGAGGAAGCATGAAGGTGATGGTTGGAATACCCAGCTACAACAATGGAGACACAATCTCCTTTGTGGTTGAGCAGGCAGCGAAAGGACTGAAGAAATACTTCGGCGGAGGCATAGTGGTCAACGCCGATGGTGGAAGTAAGGATAATACGAGAGAAGCTGTCCTGACTGCCAGAGTTCCTAACGGTGTTGAGGTAAGGAGTTTTATATATAGATGGCCGATTCCGGGCAAGGGCAGTGCTATGAAAGAGCTCATGGAAGTTGCGAGGGATGAAGGGGTTGATGCACTCGTTTTTGTTGACAGCGATTTGAGGAGTATAACTCCAGAGTGGATATATAAGTTTGCAAAGCCGATTGAGGAGGGTTATGACTTCGTTGCCCCTCTGTATATAAGGTATAAATGGGATGGCACAATAACCAATAACATCGCATACCCCATGACAGCATCGCTCTACGGCAAGAACATCAGACAGCCAATAGGAGGGGATTTTGGAGTCAGTGCTAAGCTTATAGATGTTTATCTTGAAGATGAAGATGTATGGAGAACTGATGTAGCCCGCTTTGGAGTTGATATTTTCCTAACAACAACTGCTATAGCCAACAAATTTGAAGTAATTCAGACGGCACTTGGGCTGAAGATCCATGATCCTAAAGATCCTGCAGCTTCACTCGGTCCTATGTTCAATCAAGTGGTCGGAACATTGTTCATGCTTATGTTGAAGTATGAAGACGTATGGAAGGGGGTTAGAAATCTTGAGAATGTTCCTGTATGGGGGGAGCTGATTACAGGAGAACCCGAGCCTGTCAATGTGACATTGAGTCTCTTAAAGGAGAGAGCTCAGGAGTTGTTCAGAGAAAACGAGACAGTTCTGAAGAAAGTATTATCAGACGAAACTCTAAAGGGCGTTAGAGAAGCCCTGAAAACATTTGAGTTTGATGATGTCCTGTGGAGTCATGTGCTCTATGATGGTGCTGTGGCATACAAGAGAAATATGCTGAAAAATGCTGAACCACTTATACCGCTTTATTTTGCTAAAACTGCAGATTTCATTGAGAAAACAAAAGACATGAGCACTCTTGAGGCTGAAAAATTGATAGAGACGAGGGCAAAGGTGTTCTTAGAGGAGAAAGACTACTTGTTACAACACTGGTAATTCTCTCCACTTTTATTTTTTGAGTATCCTGCGAAAGATAACTATGATCACTCCAAGAATTATCAGAACTGCAAGCAGTTCTAATATTTTCGAAGATATGAGCTCTTTCACAGCTTTTGATTCACGTATGGAGGTAGTAGTGTTGATAACGTGGAATGAGAGATTCTTTTGCAGGGTTTCATTACCTTTTTTTGCTACTATATAGAAAGTGATACTATTATTCAAAACAACTTGTATCTCACCTTCTTTTGATTTAGCAAAATTTGAGGAGACTATATCCCCGTTTGTGTACCAATAGATTCTTGCTTTTTCATGCCGTCTAAGAACTTTTGTTGTTGCATTGCTCTTAAGGATGATATAGAGAGGTTCCTCAAATTTGGGATTTGAGGCTTTTATAAGTTTATAAATCATCCTCATCTTCTCCCAATTCACCGTTTTCCAGTCATTTAAGAATATTCCCCCTGTATCTCTGCTTTCTGGATTTAAACACCAATAAAAGAAATTGTAAATTCTTTTTCTTATGAGCCATTTAGAAAATTCATCCTGCCAGCTTCTATCAAGTCCCTTATAGGTACCACCCCATTCGCCGATGACTATAGTGTAGTTAAGTTCCCTGAGGTATCCAAAGTGGGTTTCCCAGATAGGGGGTAGATTATCGGGAAAGTTTTGGGATCTAAAATAATTCATCATATATACACTGGGGCCATAAACATGAGGGGAGTAAACTATTTTCTCCTTTGGTAACCTTACGGGGTATTTTCTCACTCCCATCAAATTTTCTCCCCAGAATGCCCACCATCTATTTTTCTTGATTACATCATCGATATCTGGTACATGGGTATATTGAGTTCCTTCAATAAATATTAACCATTGAGGAGCAACTTTAAGTATCTCCCCTCCTACCCTCTCAGCAAATAATCTGAAATCTGTTTTTTCATTTCCAGTTCCCCATGAAGCTTCATCATGAGGCTCGTTTTTTATGTCTGCTCCAATAACGTTATAGTACTTCCTAAATTTCTTTGCGAGAAAAACCCAGTCCGAGATATATTTCTCTTCAGGATAACTTTTTGTATGCCAAAGAGGTTCTATTTCCTTGCATCCGATACTATGGTAATCAAGGAGAACATAAAGATCGAGCTTTTCTGCTTCAACAATAATTTTCTCCATTACCTCCAAAGAGGTGAGATTTTTTAGGTCTGGATTGATATCATAGTTTATCCTATATGAATTTGGTCTTGCTCCATGTATTGTTTCACTGCAGAAAGGTAATCTTATAGCATTAAAACCCAGTTTCTTTACATCTAAAAGAATTTCACGCCAGTTTCTGTAATCTAAACCGTAGACTATATGATCTGAGGTTTCAAAACCAAACCAATTCACACCATGAATATAAATGGGTATTTTTTCTCCATTTGTTTTATTTACCTGGTAAATGACCCCGTTTTCGGAGAAATAGGAAACCTCTGATTTTGAGTCAAAAATTTGGGAAGCCGCCACTGATTGTGACAGGGTAAGTATGACCAAAAAAGCAATTACAAAGTAATGGAATGCTTTTCTCATTGTATCCCCCTCTTTGGACTCTCCAACTGATGATCCCACTCCCAGTGGTTATGGATGTCTCACGAGATTATCTTCTATTGCACAATATAACATGCCACCCAATGATCCTTCTCAACTTCAAGTAGTTCGGGTCTCTTCTTTTGACAAATTTCCATTTTCTTCGGACATCTGGGAGCATAGCGACAGCCATCTATTGCATAAATTCCTTTTTCCTCTTTTTCAGGTTTGATTCTTCTCTTAAGTTCCCACTTGACATTCAGATCGGGGACACTTTGAAGTAGCATCTGGGTGTATGGATGAAGAGGATTGTGGAAAACTTTTTTGATATCCCCCATCTCCACTATTGTTCCTCTGTACATTATAATAGCCTTATCGCTTATGTAATATCCCAGGGATAAGTCATGAGTGATAAATAAAACTGACATGCCATATTTGTTTCTAAATTCTCCTAAGAGATTTAGAACACCTATCCTAACAGATGCATCGAGCATTGAGACTATTTCATCGGCAATCAAAAGCTCCGGACGTAAAATGAGTGCTCTGGCAAGTAACACTCTCTGAAGCTGTCCCCCACTTAGTTGGTGTGGATATTTTCCAAGAACATTTTTTGGATTAAGTTTAACGCTCCTTAGAGCCCCTTCTATGAGAGTATTTTGTCTTTCTCTATCTGCATCAGTGAGAAGATTTGTAAATATGATATCAAAGAGGTGATCTACTTTGTAGAGTGGATTTACACTGGAAAATGGATCTTGGAAGACTCCTTGAACATTTTGATAGTAGGCTTTGAGATTAACACCTTTTAGTTTAGATACATCCTGACCTCTGAATAAGATTTGTCCTGAAGTTGGAGTTAAAAGACGTAGTATTAGTTTTCCGATAGTTGTTTTTCCACTTCCGCTCTCTCCAATCAGGGAAACAATTTCTCCTCTATTAATTGTAAAATTAACATTATCCACAGCCCTAATTTCAAAACCTTTTATAAAACCTGTTTTAAAGACCTTTGTAAGGTTTTTAACCTGTAATATTGCATTTTTCACTATCTCACCCCCTATACATGTGACATGCAACGAAATGATTTCTCCCAATTTTAATCATATCGGGCTCCTCTTTACAGATTTGCATTGCATATGGACACCGCGGATGAAGTCTGCATCCTGAAGGCGGTTTTAGAAGAGCGGGAGGCTCTCCGGGAATTTCTTGGAGCTTTATCTCTCTATAGCTAATCCCCAACCTTGGCAGTGAATTTAGGAGCATCTGAGTGTATGGATGAGCAGGTTCGTTGATGATTTTTTCTGTTGGCCCAATTTCAACGACTTTTCCTGCATACATTATCATTATTCTATCCGCTATTTTGTCAAGAAGTCCCATATCATGAGTGATAAAGATTATTGAATCAACAATTTTTTCTTCCTTGATGAATGAATAAAGAAGCTCCAGAATTATCCTCTGATTTGTTACATCTAAAGCAGATGTTATTTCATCAGCTATTAAAAGTTTTGGATCGAGTAGTGTTGAAACAACCATGACAGCTCTTTGTTTCATTCCTCCACTGAGTTCTATGGGATACATATTGGCTACTTGTTCGGAGAGACCCACCATTTTAAGGCGTTCTCTCAGCTTGTTCTCAATCTCCTCTCTGTCCTTATACCCATGTTCTTTTGCCAAATCGCGAACTATTTCTTTAATCCTTTTTGTTGGGTTAAGGGCATTAAGAGAATACTGGGGAATTATAGAGAGTTTGGTGTACCTAATTTTCCGATATTCTTTTTCATTGAGTGTCATTATATTTTTCCCGTCAAGAATAGCTTCCCCACCCATATGTACCATTGGAGGTTTTCTCAAAACTAAGGAGTTAACCAAAGTAGATTTACCGCAACCACTCTCTCCTGCAATCCCAAATATCTCTCCTTTTTTAACCTCAAAGCTAACTCCATCCACAGCTTTTACGAATCCTAAGGGGGTTTTGTAATATATTTTAAGGTTATTGACCTTAAGCATGTCATTCCCTCCTGAGTCTTGGATTGAATATCTCATCGAGACCTGTGTTTATGAGATACAGTCCTGTGATTAATACAGCAATTACAAGTCCGGGGGGAATTGCCCACCACCAGTATCCAAGGTTTATAGCATTCCAGAGAACTGCCTGTTGAAGCATTATACCCAATGACATGCCTCTTGTAGGTCCAAGACCTATAAAATCCAGACCCACTGCCGCGAGAATTGATCCACCAAACTGTAAGATGAATACCATAAAAACGTAAGACATCATGTTTGGAAGTATTTCTCCGAATAGTATCTTTGATTCGCTCATTCCACTAATTCTTGCAAGGTCTACAAATCCCCTGCGTTTTAATGAAAGAGTTTGAGCTCTTACTGCTCTTGCTGTCCATGGCCATGCTGTTAGGCCTATAATCAGGCTTTCTATCCCAACCCCTCTGTAAGGTAAATATGCCGCTATTATAATAAGCAGAGCCATTGTTGGAATTACAAGCATTATATTTGTGATCATCATTAAACTTTCATCAGCCCAACCCCCTTTATATCCCGCCACAAAACCTATTAACAATCCTATTAATGTGGCTAATCCTCCGGCAATTAGTCCTATAAACAGTGATGACCTTAGTCCATATACAAGTTGAGCATATATATCCCTACCAAAACTATCCGTTCCAAGATAATGTTTTACCTCAACTGCCCCCTGAGGAGTAAAAATTTCTCCAACAGAACCCGGTTTTAGTGATGGAAGTGAGGGTTTTGGGGCTATTCTTTCACCAAATTTCACTGGATAGTATCCCATACTGTCAAAAGGAGTAAGCAGTGGGCCTATCATTGCCCATAACACAAAAATTAATATTATCACAAACCCAACCTTGAATTTTGTATTCCCAAAAGCAATTCTGAGGGTTTCTTTACTTATTTTCATTTCAGGCCCCCTCCTCTGTATAGGAATATCTGATTCTCGGGTCAATAAAGGCATAAAGCAAATCTATTGTGAAATTAGCAATGAGTACAGTGAGGATTATCACTAAGAAACAGCCCTGGATCAGGAAATAGTCTTGATTCATGATGCCCTGCATTAGAATATATCCTATCCCCGGATATGAAAAAACAACTTGGACTGTGACATTACCTGCAACTATGAGACCTAACTGAAGGGCTAAGCCTGTTATCTGGGGTAACATTGCATTTTTGAAAGCATGCTTCATGAGTAATCTTTCAGAAGCGCCGAGGCTTTCTAAATATCTGACATAATCTGCTTCAACTTCATAAATTATCATGTTTCTCATTCCAATCGCCCAGCCACCAAGCTGAACAAAGAATAAGCTTAAGAATGGAAGGATCCAGTGGTGAAGATAATCCTTTATAAATGTCCAGCTAAAAGAGGGTATTACTCCATATCCATATGCACCGGAGATAGGGAAAAGTCCAAGTTTCACTGTAAATACATAGGCAAGGATTATAGCGAACCAGAAATAGGGTGATGCCTGAAGAAAGTAGAATATAGGCATTAAATATGAATCAAATCGTTTACTTTTACCCGCATATGCGCCAAGCCAGTTTCCTACTACCCAGCTACTTATTATAGACGGCAATAGTAAAGCAAGATCATATGGTAGTGCTTCTCTTATGATTTGAGCAACAGGCTTTGGATAATAGTAAATACTTATTCCGAGATCGCCATGCAGTACTGCATTCCAGAAGGAGAGGTATTGTTGCCACAGAGGTTTGTTTAACCCAAATGCTTCTATAAAATATCCGTGAAGATAATTCGCGACATCGGGTAAAGTGGCAAATCTGGATAGCAAAACACCTATTGGATCACCCGGCATTAGACGGGGAATTATGAAATCAATTGTCACTGCAAATACAAATGTCAGTGCATATATTAGAGATTTCCTCATGAGATATCTTTTTATTCCACTCATCTTGTACCCCTCGCTCATAGCTTGGATATTTTTAACCATAAGGAAAAATAAAATAAATGTAGGCTTAAGGTAAGTGGATGTTTTTATCTGCGTCTTCTAAACAGTAGAGGAATTAATGCTAAACCTACTAAACTAACAGGTCCACAGATGCCTCCGGTCTTGTTAGTAGTGCTGGCTGAAGTAGGGCTTGTGGATGACGTTGTGCTTACAGTGGAAGTTGAACTTGAAGTTACGGTATGTGTAGTAGTTGTCTCAGTGGGAGTCTGGGCTTTTACTGGCTTTATATGGAGGAGGACTTTTAGACCTCCCATTTGCCAATAGTTTTGCCATGATAATGGAAGTGCATAGGGATGGTTAGCATCTGGCCAGTTTGTCCAGTATTGAGTGCTTGCTTCAAACCATGCCCCGTTATATATCAATGGAATGTATGGGAGATCCCTAAGGAATATCTCTTGGAGTTCATGATAATACTGAATCTTCTTATTCTCATCTTTTTCTATATTTATCATGTGTAGAAGCTCTGCTACTTTGCCGTTTTTGTATCTTCCCCAATTTCCTGAATATGATGCCTTACCTATGGGAGCAACGTCAGGATATAGAAGCCAATTAAACCATTCCCATGGTGTTGCATAAACTTGACTCCCGAAGTTGTTTATTGCCATATCAAAGCTACCCTTTGTTATGTCCTCGTAGTATTTACTGTAATCTGGGAATTTAGGATCAACTCTTATTCCTACGAGCTGGAGATTTTCACTTATAACTCTGGCCATTTCCATCCAATCAGTCCATCCATATGGTACTTCGATTGTTAGTTTTAACGGTTTACCATCTGGAAATTCACGATAGCCATCCCCGTTAATATCTTTAAAGCCCAGTTTATCCAGTATCTCATTGGCTTTTTTAGGATCATATGAAAAACCATACATTTTAACAGCATTCTCATCGTAGATTTTCTTGAACACTGGATATTGGATGAGTAGGCCTGTCGGATTAGCTGGAGTTACCTGATTCTGTGAGGCTCTCTGAGCAATTTCATTTGGATTTATTGCGTATGCCAGTGCTCTTCTAAACTCTGGGTTATTAAGGGGCTTTTCCTGTGTATTAAGGAATAAGAAAGCAGTGTTAATGCCGAGATGATAGGGTTTGTCCTTAAACCATGTCACTATTCCATATCTACTCTTAACATCAGGTATTCCAGGAATGAAGAAGTTGCTCCAGTCCAGATCGCCTTTGACAAGCATTGAGAGAGCAAGATTGTTACTGTATACAATGACATAGACAATATATTTTGGAGCCGGTTTTCCATAATATTTGATTCCCCACCAGTTGTCGTTTCTGATCAGGATGAACCTCATCTGGTCTGTTTTGTAGAGCTTATACATTCCAGAGCCGATTGGATTTTTGGTGTTTGCATAGTTAACTGGATCTTTGATGTTTTTCCATATATGTTCTGGAATTATTGCAATGTTATAAAGCCAATATCTCCATTCCTCATAGTGAGGTTCGCTGAAGATAAATTGGACTGTTCTGTCATCAATTACTTTGACTTCCTTGAGCCATCCCCATACAGGAGAATAACTTAAACCTGAATGTTCCTTTGCATAGTCAAAGGTGAATTTGACATCTTCAGCAGTCAATGGCTTTCCATCTTGCCAGGTTAAGCCGTCTTTAAGTTTTACTTGATAAGTGTTGTCATTTATCCATTTTCCACTTTCTGCAAGCCAAGGTTCGAGTTTATCTTTTAATGGGTCATAAATAAATAGAGTTTCATATATAAGGCCTATTGTTCCTGTAACTGCTGCCCAACTTACAGTAGGATTAAAGTTATTAGGCTGGCTCCAGAGTCCTCCACCGACATAAAGAGTTTCGCCTCTTGGAAGCTGTACCTGCTCCTTGGCGCTTGTTAAATCTGCTTGTCCTAAAATGCTCAAAACAAAAACAATGCCCAGAACCGTGGCTAGTATCTTTTTCATGAGATATACCCCCATTTATATTAGACAGTGTTTGAATTTATCATTTTATAATCTACATCAAATATTTATAAACTTTATGCCAAAATTATATTTAGTGTGATCTCTTATAAATTTGGGAAAAATTTATAAACTATAGTATCTAAATACAGGTCAGATAAAATTGGGGGTGGCAGAATGCTTCACAAGGGATTTCTCTGGGGAGTCTCTCAATCCGGCTTTCAGTTTGAAATGGGGGATCGTTATCACAGGCATATAGACACCAACACTGACTGGTGGCACTGGGTAAGGGATAAGGACAATATAGAAAAAAATCTTGTTAGTGGGGATTTGCCTGAAGAAGGAATTAATAATTACGAACTCTATGAGCGTGATCACACGATTGCAAGAAGCCTCGGTGCAAATATTTACCGTATAGGCATTGAGTGGAGCAGAATTTTTCCATGGCCTACTTATAATATTGATGTTGATTATTCCATCGATGATTCATATGGTTTAATAAAGAATGTCAAGATTGATAAGGATACCTTGGACAAGCTGGAGAATATTGCAAACCAAAGAGAGCTCCTTTATTATCGTAATGTCATAAAGAGTCTCAGAGAAAAGGGTTTTAAAGTTATTGTCAATCTTAATCATTTTACGTTACCCTACTGGCTTCATGATCCAATAGAAGCCCGAGAAAAGGCTTTAACTAATGGTAGAAATGGCTGGGTTAATTGGGAAACCCCTATTGAATTTGCAAAATTTGTAGCTTATATTGCTTATAAGTTTGGTGACATCGTAGATATGTGGAGCACTTTTAACGAACCGATGGTTGTCATTGAACTTGGATACTTAGCTCCGTATTCTGGCTTCCCACCGGGAGTTATGAACCCCGAAGCAGTTAAACTTGCAATGATTCACATGATAAATGCTCATTCCTTAGCATATAAAATGATAAGGAAATTTGATCAAGAAAAAGCTGAGAAAGACTCAAAAGAACCAGCTAGTGTTGGAATTATCTACAATAACATAGGGGTTGCATATCCGCTCAATCCCAATGATCCAAAGGATGTGGAAGCTGCAGAAAATGATAATTTCTTCCATAGTAGACTCTTTTTGGAAGCGATTCATTGGGGAAAACTCAACATAGAGTTTGATGGGGAGACTTTTGTTAAGCTCCCTTATCTTAAGGGAAATGACTGGCTGGGTGTTAATTACTACACAAGGGAAGTTGTAACATATCAGGAATCTCCATTTCCTATGCTGCCGTTAATTTCATTTAAAGGTGCTCAGGGCTATGGCTATGCTTGTAGGCCGGGAGCAACTTCAAAAGAGGGGAATCCTGTGAGTGATATAGGATGGGAGGTTTATCCACAGGGAATATATGACTCTATAATCGAAGCTGAGAGGTACAAAGTTCCACTATATATAACTGAAAATGGGGTTGCTGATTCAAAAGATGTCTTGAGACCATATTATCTTGTAAGCCATATAAAAGCCATAGAAGATGCATATGATGCAGGTCATAAGGTAAATGGATATTTCTATTGGGCACTTACAGATAACTATGAATGGGCTCTGGGCTTTAGAATGAGATTCGGTCTTTATGAAGTTGATCTAATAACCAAGGAAAGAAAACCCCGAAAAAGAAGTGTTAAAGTTTACAAAGAGATTATCGAAAACAATGGTACAACCTCCGAGCTTAGAAAGAGGTTTAAGCTGGAATAGTTTTTAAATAATTTTTGTGATTTATATACACGGGTGAGTTAATATGAAAACGATAGCAGTCGACGAAGAAACTTGGGAAGCAATAAAGCAACTTAAAACTAAACTTGATGCTAAATCTTACACAGAAGTTCTCAAAAAGCTTATAGAAGTATGGCATTCAGTAGAGCTTGACACTAAGGCAGAAAAAGTTGTAATTGAAGATGAAGATGCTGATTTTGTAATTTCAATTCTTAAAAACAAAAAGAAGGGAAAAAATGACTGAAAACATAGAGGGAGGGCAATGATATGAGAACACTACCTCAGAGGATATCTTTTGATCCATTTTCATTCTTGAAGATAACTCAGAGGCAGAACAAGGATATACTTGAATTTCTACTTGCAGAATTCGAGATATACATATCACTTCCCACTCTTCATTCTTACCTTCTCGCGAAAGCTATTAGAAATATGAACATATCCAAAGAATTGGAAGATTTGAAGGAAATCTTCAGAATAGTCGATACATCCAACGAGTTGTTAGAGAAAATGGCTAAGATAGAAAGTGTGCTTGTAAAAGATAGTATTTTTGTTGATTTTGATAATCTTATGACTGCGGTATCTGCCATTGTTACTAATTCTTTACTTGTGGTTAATAATGAAGACTCCAAAGACTATGAACCATTTATAAAGTATGGTCTGGATTTTATAAGTTACAAAAAATTTTTAGAAGAGATTGAGGCACTTGCGGAGGAAGAAGCTAAAAAAGAAAAAATTTTGTAGGTATATTGAGATCCGGTTATCCCCTGTAAATTTCTTTTATTTCTTCCATGGAAGATATATCGGCTATTCTGGGAACACTCCATGCTCCCCGCTTAAGTGTCGAGAGTGCGGCAACGAGATTTGCAAATTTTCCGATTTTTGTAAGTTCATCTTCACTCAGCTCAAGATTTCTTAACTTTTTAAGATGCCAGAGAGATGCTAAAAGGGCTGCCATGTATGCGTCTCCGGCTCCAGTTGTGTCAACCGGTTGCACCTTATATGGGGGGATGTGCACTTCAATGTCCTTGTGTATCAAAGTGCTTCCTTTGGAACCTCTTGTTATGGCAAGAAGCTTAAAATCATAATCTCTGACCTCTATTCCATGTTTCGTTAAATAGTGCATTTCTTCTTCTCCTATTTTGATTATGTGTGCAAGCTTTAACCCTTTTTCAATGTCTTTTAGCATCTCGTCCTCTCTTTCTCTCCATAGATCAAGGCGAATATTTACATCATAGCTTAGAGGGACTCTTGTTGTTTTTAGGAAATTAAAAACCGTGGATCGGCTTGGCTCTCTGGCAAAGAGTACGCTTCCGAAATGGATTAAACTTATCCTATCAGTATCGACTGCAATCAGATCTTCCTCTTTAATGTTGAAGTATGCCACTCCATCATAGAGGATAAACTCAGGTTTGGCTCCTATCAGTTGGACAAAGACAACACCAGTGTGCTTTTCTAAGTCCCTCCTGATGTATTTCGTAACGACCCTTTCTTTTTTTAGCATCTCCAAAAGGAAGTCTCCAAAGGGATCGGCTCCAACTTTGCTTATTAATGCCGTAGGAACTCCTAATCGAGAAAGTCCGACCACGACGTTAGCTGGTGCTCCGCCCGCATGCTTCTCAAAACTCCTGACGTTTTTTAACGGATCCTCTTGCTGGGCTATGAAGTCTATCAATATTTCCCCAATTGCGAAGATCATTATTGATCACCTAATTGTTCGATGAATTTGTGATAGAGGTTGATTAAGTTTTCCTTGGGATTTTTGTAATAATCATTGGGGACTTCAATTGGAAACTCTCTTTTCTTAAGTCTTCTCAGTTTTAATCTGGATTTAAATTCCCTAAGGACTATTGCAGTAGGTTTAAGGCTACCATCCCCTCTCAAGAGTCCAAAAAACCTTTCATGAATAGCTGTATTAAACGGAGGTCTGTCCCAGAGGTCCTCAGGATAGTCGGCGAAGTTCCAATACAATGCTCCAAGGGTACCTACCTCATAAAGACATTTTAGGGTTTTTTCAAGCCAGTTTGCCGCTTCTTTTTCATTGATTAAATAATGCTCAGTAATATGCTTCCCTGTAGCTGATTTTATCTTCCTTGTTTTTCCTTGGGTTATGGGCATTCCAAACTCTTCCATGAGAACCTCTTTACCTCCAAGAGCCTTTGTCAAGAGACATGCAAAAGGTACAAAATATGGATCGAGAGGATCCGTAAAGTCAGTATAAACTGAGTAAGCATGCATGCATAGAAAGTCATTATATCGGGCAACATCTTGAACTCTGAAGTGCTTATCCCTGTCTATATCCTCTTGGTGTATTCCAAATGTGATCGGTTTACTGCTGTTTTCTTTTATAGTCTTGTAAATAAATTTAACCCACTTCCTACCAATATCTGGGGTTCTTGGAATTCTGACATTATCTATTTCATTTGAGATGTCCCAAGCATAAATCACAGGGGAATCATCAAATTCTCCAGTTACACTGTCTAAAAGAAGTTTTTCTGCTTCTAAGATTTCTTTGTCCTCGTAGATATTCCTTGCTCTCCTGTCAATAACTCTTCCGCTGGAGTATGTTAAAAATCTGTCATGGGGTGTATCTTCCAATAGCCATTCTGGAAGCCAGTTTATACCACTCATGTGCCCTATAAAGAATGTGGGAATTATGAGTAACTCCAAGTCACTGGCGATATCGAGGACTCTGCTTAGATTTCTCATGTTCTTGTCATCTATAATGTCTGGTTTTGGCTGAAAATCCTCCCAGAGTAGAAAAATCCTGATAACATCAAGATTAAGTTCTTTGATTATTGAAAACTCCTCTTTAACCTCTTTTTCATCGAATTCTTTCCACCAGTACATAGCTTTTTTTCTTGGCCAGTAATTTACTCCCAGTAGAAATTCCATGTTTCTTCCCTCCGACGAATTATAAAAAGATGAAAAGGAAGTCAACCTTTAATTCCGCCGGAAACTCCTCTCATATAGTATTTCTGAAGCACTATGTAGACTGTTATGGGCACTATTATCGCTAACACACCTGCTGCTGTGAGCTGTCCCCAGTTGGGATTATAGCGACTTATGAATTTCGTGACACCTGCAGATACTGGCCATTTTTCGGGTCTGAGTAAAGTCAGTGCAAAGAACAGGTCTTGCCATACAAAAATAAATTGAACAACAGCGACACTGATTATTGCCGGTAGTGCTATTGGGAGTATAACTCTAAAGTAAATCCCTACG
Source organism: uncultured Thermococci archaeon (assembly GCA_964487115.1). Lineage (GTDB taxonomy): Archaea > Methanobacteriota_B > Thermococci > Thermococcales > Thermococcaceae > Thermococcus. Next base: position 27,888 of record CAZAPD010000126.1, read on the forward strand.
TCACTGAGCCCATCTATCCTGGCAGCTTCTTCATAATCTTTTGGGATAGATATAAAGAAATTACGGAGGAAGAATATTGTCCACGGAAGAGCAAATGCAGAGTGGACTAAGATTATTCCATAGTATTGGTTATACATATGTAAGTCCCTGAAAATCCTTAGGAGCGGTACGATAACGGCCTGTTGTGGGATAACTTGAATTGCGACGAGTGTTAAAAATAGGAGAGTTTTAATTGGAAAACTAAATGATGTAAATCCATATGCAGCCATACCTGCTATTAAGAGCGGTAGAACTGTTGCGAAAACAGCAATTAACAGAGAGTTAAGGATATTTCTACCCAGACCCTCCTGTAGAACTGTCTGGTAATTGGATAGTGTAAAGTGAGCATTGTGTAAATTCCACCATCCAGCCACTACCTCACTAAAGGGTCGTATGGATGCCATTATCAGTGCAACCAGTGGAACAAGGAGTATTATACCTATGCTCCACGCCACTACGTTAATTGTTATTTTGTATTCTCTTGTTACTTTAACCATTGCTAACACCTCTCTCTTCAATCATCTTCTTCAGCATGCCTACTGAGAACAGGAACACTGCTACAGTAAGCAATGTGGCAATTGCGGCTGCATAGCCCCACTTAAGCATGTAGAATATCTCATAATAAACCATGTATGCAAGCACTGAGAGGTACATTGGTATAGATTCTCCACCGGAGAGCACATAGATCAAGTCAAAGACCTTCAGGATATAAATTGAGCTCATCGTAACAACAACTATGAGTGCCGGTTTCAGTAGAGGTAAAATGATATACCTGAATCTCTGCCATGAGTTTGTTCCATCTATGACAGATGCTTCAAGGACTTCTACGTCAAGTCCTTCTAAACCTGCTAAGAAAACTGTTGTGGTAAATCCCTGCCATGCCCACAGAGATCCTATTATTACAAAATAAATTGCCGTGGAGGGATCTTGTATCCATGCTCGAGGTGCAACACCAAAAACTTCCAGTATCCTATTTACAATTCCAGAATATGGATCTAAAAGCAGCATCCAGACTATACCTACAACCGTGAGAGGCATTACCATCCCCAGCATGACAATACCTCTGAGAATGTTTCGTCCTACCACAGCTTTGTTATGCAAAAGCAGGGCAAATCCGAGCCCAAGAAGTGTCACCAGTGGAAGAAAGATCAGGAATATAAATATGTTATTCCGAACTGAGGTCCAAAACAGTTGATCATGAAACATTAATCTGTAGTTTTGCATGCCTACAAACTGAGGAGGATTAAATCCATCCCACTTTGTAAAACCGAGATAGAATGTATTGAGAATTGGGTATATTATAAAAACAAAAAGAAGGACAAAAGCGGGCGTCATCAGGATGAAGAAATCCTTATTTAGCCTTCTGCCCATTATCTTCACCTCATGACTTATAGTACTGTTCTGCTGACTGTTCAAGCTCTTGTGCTATCTGCTTGTAATTGTCTGGGTTTGCCCAGAGTTCAAAGAGTTTGTTCCATATAACGGGCTGGAATCCAGGTGGGGCATTGTCGTCGAGATCTGGTACAACAGGATATTTGGCCATCATGTCAACGATTTTAGCGTCAACAGCATCATATGCACTCTTTGGAACTTCTAAGTTTGGAGCCAAGTATCCTTTCTGCTCAACCATTATCTTCTGGTATTCTGGTCCAGCAAGCCACTTTGCAAGCTCAAAAGCAGCCTCCTTGTGAGGAGCACCCTTCGGAATTATAACCCAATCTCCACCAGCAACTATAGCAAACTGGGCATTTGGATTAATCTCCGGGAAGGGTATAAGGTCGTAATCTGTTCCAGGTTTGTATCCTTCTTTTTGGAGCATTAGGTTAATCCAGTTACCCATGAAATACATGGCAACCTTACCTTCGCCGAGTCTTGCAACTTGGGCTTCCCACTTTTCACCAATTGCCACCTTTGGATCGCCGTAGCAACCCTCTTTTAATAGATCGCTTAAAACTTTGAATGCCTGAAGAACTTTTGGATCAGTCCACTTAACTTTGTGGAGCATTAAATCATTGTGGAGTTCTGGGCCACCGACCCTTATAAGAACAGCCTCAAATATATCACTGAGAGGCCACTTATCAGCGGCACCACTTGCCATGGGTTGAATCCCCTTACTCTTAAGAACCTGACAAACTTGTTTTAGATCGTCTAATGTTTTTGGTGGCTGAAGATTGTTGTCCTTAAATACATGCACATTGTACCATATTCCAGGCTTTGCCCATGCCTTTATTGGAACAGCATAATAGGTACTTCCGGACTTTACTGGTGCTAACAGGTTCTCCATAATGTCACCTTTATATGCATCAACAACAGAATTCATGGGTTCAAGCTGTCCCTTTTGACCAAGTTCCTTAATCAAAGCAGGCCAAGGCAGTATAGCAATATCAAACCCAGGAGATCCAGTTGCTAATTCTGTGAGAACGGCATCTCTCAACTTTGACTGAATGACATACTTAATCTTAACATTTGGATGTTCTTTTTCATATTGTTTTAATGCATTCTGGAAGTTCTGTCCTTCAACACCACCCCATTGTCCGTATACAACAATTTCAACGGGTTTAGCAGTTTGGGTGGCGGAGGATGTGGATGTTGAGGAAGTAGGTGCAGATGTTGTCGATGCTTTAGAGGTTGTTGAGGTTGTACCGGAGCTTATGCATCCTGACGCTACAACGACACCAAACATTAAAACAACCAAAAATAAAGCAATTTTTCCACCATGTCTCATTTATGGACACCTCGACTTAATTGTTCATTGGTGTGTTTACTTCAAGTATATTTATATTTTTCGGAAAGTATAGGGTTTAATTTTAGGAATATTCCTACAAAATGTTCATAAATTTCAGAAAATTATTTGTTAATATTCCAATCTAATGGGATTTACATGTGTATTATGTAAAGAGTATTTAGTAAAAAACTTTTTATACGATCAGAATCAAGACAATTCTGGTAGTTGTGTATACTAAAAGTATACCAAAAAATGAAAGAGGGATGGGGATGTTCGAAGTCACAGGATTTAAGAGAAAACGTATCAGGGATTACGTGGAGATTGTTGGAGGAGAAACTATCAGAAAAATAACGGAAAAAGCAGAAAAACTTGATAGTGCCTCCTTTGTACATGTAAATTCCACACCTTATGGTGGGGGGGTTGCAGAAATACTTGGCAATTTAGTGCCCTTAATGAGGGACATTGGAGTAGATACAAAATGGCTTGTAATTGAAGGTTCAGAGGAATTCTTTAATGTTACAAAGAAATTCCATAATGCTCTTCAGGGAAATAAAGATCTTAAACTTACAGAAGATATGAAAGATTTGTATATCAAAACAAACAAGAAAAACTCTGAAGACTTTGATCTGAGTTCTTTTGATTATGTTTTGATCCACGACCCCCAACCAGCCCCTCTGATTGATTTCTATAAAAAGAATCAACCATGGATCTGGAGATGTCACATCGATTTAAGTGATCCAAACAGAGAGTTCTGGGAGTTCTTACGGAAATTTGTTGAAAAATATGATAGCTACATCTTTCACATGAAAGACTATGTGCAGGAAGATTTGAATGAAGAAAAGGTCGTTATAATGCCACCTTCGATAGACCCCCTAAGTGAAAAGAATATGGATCTCAGTTATAATGAAATAACAGAAATACTCGAAAGATTTGATGTAGATCCAGAGAGGCCAATAATAACCCAAGTTTCACGCTTTGATCCATGGAAAGGGGTCTTTGATGTTATAGATGTCTACAGAAAGGTTAAAGAAAAGATACCCAACGTTCAGCTTCTCTTAGTGGGTGTCATGGCTCATGACGATCCAGAAGGTTGGGTATATTTCGAAAAGACATTAAGAAAAATTGGAGAAGATTATGATGTTAAAGTGCTAACCAATCTCATTGGAGTTCATGCTAAGGAAGTAAATGCATTTCAGAGAGCCAGTGATGTGATTCTTCAGATGTCTACTAAAGAAGGATTTGGTTTAACTGTGACTGAAGCTATGTGGAAAGAAAAGCCAGTGATTGGGAGAAAAGTGGGCGGCATCAGACTTCAAGTGATTGATGGAAAAACCGGATTTTTGATTCAAACTGTCGAAGAAGCTGCCGAAAAAGTTGTGTATCTACTAAAACATCCTGAAGCAGCTAAAAGTATGGGAGAAAATGCCAGAGAACACGTCAAACAAAACTTTCTCATAACTAAACATGTGGAAAGATATTTAGACCTCTTAAACCTACTTAGCAAGTAGTGATATCAATGGAAATAAGTGAAAAAGTACTCACAATGCTCACAAGACTTGGTTTCACAAAATACGAGGTTTTAACCTACTGGGTATTACTGGTTCATGGTCCAAGTACTGCAAAAGAAATATCAGAAAGAAGCGGGATACCGTATAACAGGGTGTATGATACAATAGCCTCTTTAAAATCCCGGGGTTTCGTAAGTGAAATAGAAGGATCTCCTCGTGTCTATGTTGCATTTTCTCCTTCAATTTCGTTTATGAAATTTAAGAAGGAAGTCGATGAAATACGACAGAAACTCGATGAGGAATTAAAAAAAGTAAAAGTGAAGAAGGAAGAACGGCCGGGCATTTGGAGAACCAAAGACTTAGAAGAAGCCGTTGAGATGGTAAGAGAGTCGATAAACGAAAGTCAGTATGAGATTATCTTAGTCGCACCTGAAAAGTTCTTAGAGAAACTGGAAAGTAGCATTAAAACTGCCCTTAAGAAGGGAGTTACAGTATCCTTATACACCGAAGAAAAAATAATGCTTTCGACATTAAGTGGCATTGGCAATTTGTTTGTTAGGAAGTTTCATAAGCTTAATCATTTCATTGGAATGTTTGATGGAAAGGAAGTTATAGATATCCAGAATATTGGATTTAGACCGCGAAACCCCCCAAGTTTTAAAGCAACATATCCAGAAATAATCTTTTCCCAATACAGCTTTATAAGGGAGGCTTTTAAGGAATCTACCCTTATACTTGAAGAAATCAAACGTAGTAATGATCTAAGATTTTTCACAACGTTCCATGCAGTCGATGTTATTAGACGCCATATAAACAATAATTCAATCTTCGCTGAGATTATCGCAAAAAATTTAACAACTGGAGACCTTGAAGAGCTTAGAGGTAGGGTGGTAGGGTATACAGTGGGTTTGGAAGAGGGCATAGACAGTTTCGATTTAGAAACAGATGAAGGTATTGTTAAGATAGGTGGAATGTTTGCTGTACTTGAGGAATATGAAACAACCAAAATTAGGTTAATACTTGAATGAGGTGGTGGTTTATGGCTGGTGTTAGGCTTGTGGGTGTTTGGAAGAGGTTTGGTGGTGTTGTGGCTGTTAAGGATTTGAGTTTGGAGGTTAGGGATGGGGAGTTTATGGTTTTGCTTGGGCCTAGTGGTTGTGGTAAGAC
>CAZAPD010000127.1:0-10322 GCA_964487115.1 uncultured Thermococci archaeon
TCCCCGTGCAATTTTTTGCAATGCCTGACTTGTCTCGTTCATAAAGCCCACCCGAGCTTGTTGAGAATACTACTCAAAATTATCATACTAGTGAAGCTCTTAAGCTTATCTTTTCAACATTTTGGTTACCTTGTTAAATAGAAAAGTTTATAAGACCTAAAGTTGGACATTACGTGATAACTTTTGGAGGTAGTACAGATGAAACGACTTTGGTTGGTAGTTGGGATGTCTGTGCTCCTGTTTGTTGGAGGAATTAAAGTTGGAGTCTCCTACTTCACGGATGCTGCCACTTCGACTGGAAACGAAATCTCCACAGGAGAGTTTGATATCGGGATAAGCAGAGATGGGAGCAGATACTATGATAACTACAAGCTTTTTGAGTTTTCAAACCTCAAGCCAGGCGAAGAAAAAACCATAGATTTTTACATAAAAAATCGCGGTGATTATCCGGTTTCACGAATTACAATGAGATTCAATATTACAGATTTGGAAAAGGGTGAACTTTCGGGAGCAGAAGCGCTGGTTGATAAAACTCCCGACACCGGAGAACTGAGCAGGAATCTTGTGATAACGAGTTTTAAGGTTAAATACAATGGACGGACTACCGCTCTGGATGGGTATGCAGGTAAGACCCTTGCGGAACTTAACAACACTAAGATAACGCTCTTCAGCGGGAAGTTGGAAAAAAGCGACTCTATGGAAGTTTTATTATCCATTAAGCTCTCGGAAAACGCAGGAAACGAATGTCAGACAGATATTTCCAAAATCGCTCTCACAATATATGCGGAGCAATAATGTAACCTTCAGGCTGATATAAATCGCAGGCAGAAGAAGGCAACCCATATCAAGAGTGATGGCAAACCCTTTAAGGCACCGTGAGAATCTCTAACTGCGATGATGAGTGATGGGCGAACCGATCGATGAGGATGGAAAGGTGATCTCTGAGCATATCTTTTTAAGACTCCCCCCATACTTTTCTTGGGATGATGATTTCAGCCTTGCCTGAGGCCCGTAAGATACTGATGAACTGGGGTTAGAACATACGTTACACAGTATCCAGGGCCAGTGATGATGGAGTGACGGTCTGACCATCCTCCGTTATGTTATTTGTGATATGGTATTAGAGTTTCCTAACAAATTTAGAAACCTTAATAAAGTTCGGATTTCTAATCCCATGCAACGTGTGGTGTTTATATGGAGGAGAGATTAAAACCGATATGGCTCAGCATCTTTGGAAATATGGTCCTCTCAGTTTTCAAGCTGGTGATAGGTTTTCTCTACTCCAGCATAGCCCTGATCTCCGATGGTATTCATTCCCTCTCCGATGTTATCACGAGCATCATAGGTTATTTTGGGATAATGATTTCCTCAAAGCCCCCGGACAAGAGTCATCCCTTTGGTCATTCCCGTTTTGAGCCTCTTGTGGCGTTGTTGATAGGTGAGGCCCTCCTTGTAGTTGCATATGAAATTGGGAGGGATGCCGTTTTTAGAATATTGCATGGAAAGAGTGTGGAGGTTAATTCTCTGATGTTAGTCATCACAATTGTTTCAATTCTGTCCAAAGAAGCAATGGCAAGATATTCAATTCATATCGGCAGAAAGCTCAGGAGCCAGATTCTCATAGCAGATGCATACCATCACAGAAGCGATGCACTCAGCAGTGTTGCTGTCCTATTTGGGCTTGGAACTCAGAAGCTTGGCTTTGAGTATGGGGATGCGTTGGCGGGGCTTATTGTTGCAATTTTCCTTGTTAAAGTGGCTTTTAATGTAATTATGGAGAATCTGGGCTACCTAACGGGGCAGGCACCTCCTTTTGAGCTATGTGAGGATATAAAGAAAATAGCATTGGAGGTATCCGGTGTTCTCGGTGTTCATGACCTCCGTGCTCATTATGTTGGAAGCAGGCTTCATGTGGAACTTCATATCGAAGTTTCAGCGGAACTCACGCTGAAGGAAGCTCATGACATAAGCGAAGAAGTCAAGAGAAGGATAGAGCAGCTTGAGGATGTTGATACAGCATTTGTTCATGTTGATATTCAGGGAATAACAAAGTAGCTTTCATACTGAGTAAACCCTGCCATTCAGATTTACTAAGAAGCTCTCCCTCACAGGTTCGATTATCACAAGCTTCCACGTAGTCAGGGTATCTATATTCACTATTATCCAATCTCCGCTTCTGATGTATTTTAGATAGGTTCTGCCCTCCTCAGGGGATATGGAGAAAATCTGCAGAATTCCATAATTCTCTGGGAGCTTCAGCTTGACTTCTATGTTTCTCTCCGGAACTGTCCAGTCATGATTTTTGTTATAATGGTAGTTGTAATTAATCAAGCTTAAAATAAACTCATTGGTGTCAAATTTTTTGAGGGTATTTATCATTACGTTCTTTGAAGCATTTGTATCAAGGAGCTTATCCATGTCCCAAGCGAAGCTTATCTTTCTTGCCATGTAACTGAATAGACTATTGTCAGGTTTTCTTTCTCCGAGAGAATCCCAATATAACTCACCAGTTTTATTAACAATAATAACGTTTTTGCTGTTTAGAATTGTTGTTCTAATCGTGTTCTCCCTCCCATTATTCATGTCGTCATATAGAGCAAAATCTGCCGTGGTAATTAATCGCCCCTCAGTTTCTAAAAATTTCTCTATTGCATTTAGGTCGCGTGAAGAAATCCTGCTCAATCTTGGGGCTATCAGCACCTTGTAATCCTTTAGTCTTTTGTAGGAATCTGTATTTAATATTCCATCCATCCCAAGTAGTAATACATCATAAGGAACATGCATCTCCTCCAAAGCTCTTGCCCAGCCACGGATCTCATCGTAGTAGTCATCACTACTGCGTATTCCAAAAGCCGGGAAATACTGCCATATTGCCGTTGGAAGAGAAACTAATAATGCCACATTGGAATAAGGGCGCGTGTTTTCAAATAATTCCCGCATATTTGAGATGAAGCGATAGTATTCTGCTACTCCCTTTCTTTCATGTTTGCTGACCAATCTGTGAGGTGGCCACCCTTCATCAGGAGAACCTGTTCCAAAAGGTATTAGCATTATACAGCCGGGGTTACTGAATATCTCTGAGATTCTAAGCTTTATGAGAGTAGAAACGTCTGTGGGTGGAGTTTCTGGTGCAAAAGGATTTGCAAACCAGAGAGCCCACTCGCCAATCCAGACAGGTTTTGTAAAATTTGAAGAAGCCCTGGCGAGCTTGCATACCAGCCCGTTGGTTTGGTATGGAAACGGCCTGAGTTGGCTGTCTTCGACATAAACTACATCCATATAGGGCGTTAGAGTTATGTGGGGAATCCATGCGTAGAATTCGTTTGTTGTCAACAGAACTTTTCTATGGTTTGCTTCTGCATATTTCTTGGTCTCCACTGAAATGTTTTTAACAAGAGCTATCGCAGACTGGTACCAGTATAACAATGCTTCCTTTAAAACGGGATCTGACAAAACTTCACTGTTGTTTTCAAATTCTATCCATTCAAACGGCCAGGATGTTAAAAATTTTTTTCTAAACGGAACACGAATTGAATAGTCTCCTTTTAGAGGATATTTGCTTTCTAAGTAGGTTTTCAAACAGAAATTATCCACATCTCTGATTCCCAGCTCTGAAAGCTGGCTTTTGGTGAATTTTGATTTTAGGTATTCTATAAACCCATGGCCTTCCCATGTATTCTTACAGCCCCAACCTCCGCCCCAGACAAATGTAAAAATAGCATCGGGACTGTCAAGGAATATTGCATCCGCTCCAGAGTTAATGGACTTCCTTATCCAATATAGAAGAAATTCCCTCCAGTACGGATTTTGGGGCTGCATTATTCCGTAAAAATCCCTTCTCCCAAGCTCTTCTCCCAGAATCCTGATGGTGAGATAACCCGAGAAGGAGCGAGACAGCCCTACTGTGTAGGGATCTGAAGCTATGGTTCCGTTAGGATACCTCCATCGTTTGGAGTAGGGAAGTACATGCTGATAATAATATAAAAAGCCAATGTGAGAGGTGTAGGGCTCATCAACGGAATCCCCAACATGCCATCCCATGGCTGTTCCAACCGGAATGCCATATGCATGGGAAAGTGAAATAAGTGATTGCACATGTCTCCACTCTTCGGGATATTTCATCCATGGTCTGTAGTCTATCCATGCTTGAACTGTGTTATGAAGGAATTCAAGGTGATAATCGCTTTTTATTTCATTCAACATATTCCCATAGAACTCAATTCTGAAGGCATCTCCAACAACAATCAGATCATTCCATTGAATTGCCGTTGATGTATTTGTCATTCCAATTAGCATAAAAATCATGAAACATATTACTATTCTCTTAGTGCTTAGATTGACAAACATCCTAAGCACCTTTAACAATGTGGAATAGTGTGTATAAAACTTTTTTGTTTAATTTCTTGTGATGTTTATGTTGGATCTCGTATGTGTAATTATGACTCTATAAAATCTCCCTTAGATCGCGCAAAAACTCCTCAAGATGTGCTTTCCTCACGTGAGGCATCATAACAATCCTTATATAACCCCTATGAGCGCTTATCCCCCAGCCTCTGTTTTTGAGCTCTTCCTCAACTCTCTCAAGCCCTTGAGTTCCAAATGAGACTATATTGAGAACTGGCTCGCGAATCAGGTAAACCCCTGGCATTCTTTTAAGCTCATCTGCGAACCATCTGCTCAGCTCCATAGCTTCCTTCACGATTTCCCTGTAGCCTTCAAACCCGAGATGTTTTATCATCCCCCATACAGCTAAAGCATTTGCTCCGGGTCTTGTGCCGGTTATGGTTGCCTGCCATACCTTTCCACCGGCGAGATAGGGCGCTGGAACACTTATAGCTTCTAAGAACATCTTCTTACGGAAGAGTATCCCTCCCGCTGGAATGGGTACCATGCCCATTTTGTGGGGATCTATGGTTACGCTCTGGACGCCTCTAAGTCTGAAGTCGAAATCCGGGAGTTCATAGCCAAGGGTCTTTGCAAAGGGTATTACAAATCCCCCGAAGGCCGCATCGACGTGAAGAGGAAGCCCGTAGTCCATGGCCAGATCGCTCAGGGCAGGTATATCATCGACGACTCCTAAACCTGTGGTTCCGGCTATGCCCACAATTCCAATTGTGTTGTCTGTTATCTTGGCTTCAACATCCTTAACATCCACGGAATAATCCTCCTTCAACTCAGCCCAGACAAGTTTAACCTTAAGCATCTCGCTGGCCTTCAGGAAAGAGAAATGGGCACTTTCTGGTAAAATAAGTTCTGGATTCTCAACGTCTGCAATATTCCGGAAGGCTCTAACGGCTAAGATGTTTGCTTCCGTTCCACCTGAAACTATATTGCCGTGAGCTCTTTTCAGATGGAGAAGAGAGCCAAGCATCTGAATCACTTCACGTTCTATCTCCCGGCTTCCGAGATGAAGTCCCGGATCGCCGAGATTTCTGTCAATATATCCTGCGACTATTTTTCTAGCGAAGGGATGGGGATAGGTACACATTGAGCCGAGAATTTTTCCAGAATCGAAAGTTAAATCTCTCTGAGTCTTTCTTTCCAGCTCTGCCAGAACTTCATTCTCATCTAAGCCTTTCTCTGGGAACATTTTCTCACCTGCTTGTTTAAGCTTTCAGCTTTTCAATTTAAGCTTTGCCTTTTATTCTCTTGAGATAGCTCTTGAAGAAGAAGGGAGTTGTTAATGCTGTCATCATCGAGACGGTTACAACACCTGCAAAGAGCACCTGATTTATTATGCCCGTATCGAGACCAAATTTAAGAATTGCCAGCTCAAGACTCCCCCTTCCGCCCATTCCGATACCTATGAGCAGGGAATCCTTCCACTCAAGTCCGAACATTTTGCTCCCGAGAGAACATCCTATCAGCTTTCCCATCACCGCAGCCATGTAAAGGATGACTATTAGGGCGAGGTTTATTTCGTTGACTTGTGGATTAAACATCAAGCCCACATAGACAAAGAAGAGGGGGATGAAGAACTCTGTAAGAACCACCTGCAGATTCTCTATAAGTTCGTTCAACTTTATGCGACTTATTATCATGGGATCCCGCCTTTCTTTCAGTCTGCTGATTGTGAGTCCAGCCAGATATGCTCCGATGATATAATGCAGACCAACGGTTTCTGCAAGCAGTGCCAGTGAAAAAGTTAGAATCAGCGTGAATGTAAAGAACACATTCAGGTTTTTGATTATATAGTTGAAGCTTTTGGCACGTTTGAAGACAAATTCGGAGAGCAGGAGAGTACCGGCTATGAACAGGGCAATTTTAATAGTGAGCAGGATCAGGGGGTATGTGCTGAATTCTCCCCTGGCTAAAGCAGTGATTATACCGATAAGATAAACTGCTATGATGTCATCGACGAAAGCCGCACCCATCAGGATTGAGGATACTTCCCTTCTGACCCGCTCCTTAACGAGAATTCCGCTCGTTACCTCTATAGCTGTGTTTCCGAGGGTTATACCAACAAATACTGCAGCGGCCAAGCCTTCTCCGAAGACTATAACCGTGGTAAAACCGAGGATAAATGAAAAAGCAACTCCCATCGCTGCAACGACAATTGATCTCTTTGTATTCTGAGCTATTGCAGAGAAGTTGCTTGTTAGACCCATGTAAAGCATCATCATGAGGAGTCCAAACTCGGATAAAACCTTAAGCTCTCCCATCGGTTGGACGACTCCAAGAATGAAAGGTCCGAGAATGATCCCTGTTAAAACATGGGCTATTATAGGGGGAATACTCACCCGCTCAAAAAGCCACTCTAAGCTCTTTGCAACCACCAGAAGAATGGCCAGAGCAAAGAGATAATTCACACTATTCCCCCTCCAGAGCAATATTTTTATTCCCTAAGGGGTATTTTGAGCTCCCTGTGATTACCAGCAAAACGATCTTCATCCCCTCCTCCAGAACAGTGCCCCTGCAATCCAAAGGAGCATCAGAATTATAGCAAGAATCATTGCCAGAATTGCTCCTCTTTGCGTTCCGAAGACTATGGGGATGGGGCCTATCATTATGACCCCTCCGCCTTCTACCTCACCATGCTCTCCAGCGCTCATGAGAGCTCCCAGGAAAATCATCATAAATCCGATGAATATCAGGATTATTCCACCGGCTATCAGGAGTTCCCCTCTCATACCCATCAATGGAAATTATGTGATCTTTTTTTAAATCTTAACCTGTGCTGTGAGGGGTATCATGTGGTCGTAGTTCGTTAAGGATACCATCGAGCTTGTCCTGACAATATACACAACCCAAAAATTAAAAACGGGCGGGGGGAGGTTATAATATGCTCGTGCTCCTTGACCTCGATGATACCCTGTGCAATACATGGGAGGCAGGAAAGTACACTATACTGAGGCTGCTTCCTTACCTGCTTAAAAAAAAGAAGTTTAGAGCGCTCTTCTATATTCTGACAAGTAGGTATCGTGACTTAGAACAGGTCAAGGAGCTCCATCTAATGGATTTGGATAAAATTCTTGAAAAAGCCATGAGGAAGGTTTATTCCCACATACCTCAAAATGAACTTGATGAGATGTTTGAGCTCGTTGACAGAGTCTTCTTCTCAAATCTGAAACTTTTTCCTGATGCAAGGCCATTTCTTGAGGAGCTGAGGAAAATGGATGCTAAAATTGTCCTTATAACCGATTCTTCAAGCTACTGGCAGAGGAAAAAGCTCGAATACCTTGGAATAAAGGATTATTTTGACAGTATAGTGATAAGCGGCGAAACAGGGCACAGCAAATTTGAGCTCTATAACTTCATCCTTGCGAAAAAGCTCTTCCCTGTGGAGTCGGAAATATACATGATTGGTGACAGGGATGAAACTGATATGAAGGGTGGGAAAGCCATTGGAGCCATTACGATACTCGTAAACCGGGGCTATTTCAGGGGCAGAGGGACAAAAAATGCAGATTACATTGTGAGAAACCTCATGGAGGCTTTGGAGGTGATAAAACATGAGCATGAAAAGAGAGCTTAAGAGGAAGGCGCTTCACCTCACTGGTCTTATAGTTCCTGCAGTTTATATTTTCTCCGACAAGACATTCACGCTAACCTTTATTGGGGTTGCCATGCTTGTTTTCCTCATTCTGGAGCCATTCAGGATTGTTGAAGCCTTTAGGGATAAAATAAAGAAAATTCTCCGTATTTATGTCCAAGATGAGGTCATATCAACCCTTGAGAAAAACATAGATGAAATAACCAGAGAGGAAGAGAGGAGCGGGATTGCGGCCCACATATATTTTACAGCGGCGGCATTTATCGTGGTTTATTTCTTTCCAAAAAACATAGCGATAGGAGCAATCGCTGTAGCTACTATCGGGGATGCTATGGCAGCCATAATAGGAAAAACCTTCGGGAAGCATCGTTTTGCAAATGGTAAGAGTGTGGAAGGCAGCTGTGCATATTTTCTGAGTGCTCTTGTTATTCTGCTGTCTCTGATGGATCTTTCTCATGCTCTCATGGGAGCAATTGCCGGAATGCTTGCAGAGTTCTATGATCTTCCGCCTGATGACAACTTCTCAAACCAGCTGGCGATAGGCTTAGTGCTTTATATATTCGGACTAATAACCTGAGAAAAGGGAAGAGGAAAGATAAATCATTTAATTACCACCTTAACGAAGTTGCTGAGCGTATCGCTGTCTTTCCATTCATCGGTGCTGTCATGGACTGCTTTGTCATCTGGGATTGTTACAACGGCTGATGTCCTGTCTCCTCCAGCTATCCATGCTATAACCTTCACTTCTTTGGGCTTTCCTCCAATGGCCTTCCATGGTATCCTGAGTTCTACCGTTTGCAAACCTGAAGTTCCTCCAAAGTACGCTACCTTAAAGCCTTTAAACTGTTTGTTCCAGTCGTATGTCCATTTTCCATCCTCGTATTTGACCAGTTGCATTCCTGTGTCCTTGCCGAAGTTGTACTCAAGCCTCTTTGTTCCGCTGTTCCACCAGCCGTAGATTTCGTAGTCTACGCCTTCTGTGAAGCTTATCAGCTTGCCCCATGCATCTCTATCTCCTGTGTATCCTCCTTTCTTTACATCCAGCCCGATTCCATAGCTTAAGTCCCAGTTCTTGCTGTTGTTTGCCTCAAGGGCGATATAGAGGTAATTGTTGTCATAGTCCACTCCAAGCGTGACGAGATTGGCACCGGCATAATTTGAGTTCTTTTCCCTGATTACGACTTTGGCATTCTGCCAGTCAGCTAAGGCACCATCAATTGCGAGCTTCTTTGGAACTTCACTTCCGGTCCCCTTCAGCGTTGCATAGGTTGTTATCCAGTCTAAGTCGTTCCATTCATTTGCTTGGTCGTTTATGATCTTGTCATAGGGCAGGCAATCGACTGCTGAGGTTCCTGTATCTGCCCCTGTAACAAATGCACTCACCTTTGCATTATCTGGATCTGGGATGAGAGAGCGCGGAATCTGGAATATGAGCCTCTTTATTCCGCTGGAGCCTTTTGTATACGAAATTCTAATTCCGACCTCGTCGGGTTTGTTGTACTTCCATTCTCCAGACTTCCATTTGGCAAAGCTCATGGCATCAATGCTGTTATCCTCCGAGCTCCAATAGACATAGATTTCGTAATCAGGTTTAAAAGAGAACCAGATGTTCCTTCTCCAAGCATCAGATGTTCCATTGTAGCCTCCATCCTTTGCATCGATGGCGATTCCATAGGCGACATCCCAGTTTTCGGTGTTACCTGTATCAACAACTACATAGTAGTATTTATCATCAGAGCCGAGGTATAGAGCTGTGAGATTTGCACCCTCTTTTCCATGTTGCATGTCTTCCGCAACCTTGGTGACCCTGCTCATGACGCCCTCAGATTCAAGCTTTTTGATGAGGTTGGTTATCTTGGTCTGGATGCCCTTTATCCGGTAGTATGCTGAAGCCACGATGAAGGCCCCCCTTGGAGATGGATTACTTCCCTGTAGGAGAGTGAATCCCTTTTTGAACAGTCTATGGTTCTCTGCAAGCTTCTTCTCAAGGGTCTTGATTTTGGCTAATGATTCATTGGTGAGTGCTATCTCCTTTGCTTTCTCAAGTGCTTTTACACTCCATTCATATCTCTTCACGTATAAGTTAGGCCAGATATACATTCCAGCAGTCATCAAGTTCTGTCTTCTTATCTCAATTTCTCCGACATAGAGCTTGTAGGAAGAGGTTATGTTTTTCCCTTCGTACTCCACTACGGCTTTTAGATAGTGAGTCCCGGTTTTCTGTTCATTATACTCGTAAATGTAGTTCAGATTTATTTTGCCTTTAGCTGGGACACTAACAGTCCAGTTTTTAATTTTTACATCGTTATCGTAAAGTGTTACATTGACG
>CAZAPD010000128.1:0-8183 GCA_964487115.1 uncultured Thermococci archaeon
CATAGGGAACTTTTTTCGCAACATCAAGTGCTGTGAAGGTTTCACCAAGCTCCTCTTTGACCATATCTCCAGCGAGACCATTGAGGAAAGCACCAACTGATGCTGCTCTAAGCGGTGAATTTTCAAGAGCTAGTAAGGCCCCAATAATGCCAGCTAAAACATCCCCAGTTCCACCGGTTGTCATTCCCCTGTTTCCGGTTTTATTGTACTTCCAGACTTTCCCATCGCTGATGATGTCGTAAACGCCCTTAAGGAGAATCACGCCACCAATTTCTCCTGCTTTCTCCATGACAAGCTCAGCTTTCTCTTGCAGAGAGCCTTCTGGCTTCTCTCCAAAGAGAATCTTAAATTCACCAGCATGTGGTGTTAAGACGAATGTTTTACCATCAAGGACGCTTAAATCTTCAGCTATGGCTTTTAATCCGTCAGCATCTATAACTAAAGGCTTTTCACAGCGCTTTACAAATTCTCTAATGAACCCCTTGGTTTCATCCTTAAGTCCAATACCCGGGCCTATGATGACTGCATTGACTTTCCCTACCAAGGCCAAAACTTCTTCAAGATGCTCTCTTGTGAAGTTCTTTCCTTCAACGGGTCTTAAAATCATGTCCGGGTCAGTTATGCGCTTCGCTGAATATTCTGGCATCACCAAATAAACTAAGTCTACAAGGTATGAGACAGCTTTTGCCGCTAAGTAGGGAGCGCCGAAGTAGTCCTCGCTTCCCCCAATTATCAAAAGCCGTCCGTTCTGTCCTTTGTGCTCCCCTTTCTTTCTTAAGGCGAACTTTGCATCTCCTGGACCTACTAAGTGGTAAAGCTCCTTTGGATAACCAATTTTGGCAACAATTCTTTCAAAGCCCTCGAACTCTTCCTTGTCCCACTGGAAAGTTACGGCAAAGTCACATTTGACTTGAACTTTCGAAGGATAGCCACTTGGCGAGTCAACGCTCACAATCTTGGCCTTTCCGGAATATTCATTGATTTTTTCAATCGCTGAGCGTATAGGCTCTCGCGGCTCTCCTTTAGTTCCAGCACCGAGGAGGGCGTCAACAATAACATCATAATCTTCAAGATTGAGAGCCTTTATCTGGCTTGAGTCCTTAAGGATTTTGAGTTTTACAAAGTCAAGCTTCTTGAGAATCTCCCAATTGTGTTTAGCTTCCTCACTTCTGATTTTTATCTCATCACCCACCAAAAAGACTGTTACATCATTCTCAAAGCTAAGATGCCTAGCAACAACAAAGCCATCCCCACCGTTGTTGCCAGTTCCAGAGAAGACGGCTATCTTGAGGCCTTTCCCAAACTTTTCTTCTATTGCTCTTGCCACTCCAGCGCCAGCATTCTCCATGAGCTGGTGAGGGCTTATACCGAGCCACTTGGCGTTGATGTCCCAGATGTAAACGTCCTCGATTCTCATGGGCACCACCATGGAGTGTTTAAGATAAAGAAGGTAAAAAGGCAACGGTCTTTCGGATGTCGAGAAGGAAAACGATGAGAGCCAGCACAAGTCCCATCCTCATGAAGAACTCCCCGTTGCTCAAGAAGATCATAAAGACAAAATAAAGAGTGAGGGCAGAGCTTCCAAGAAATGCCTTCCCCTTCACTCGTAAGAGGGGGGAGAGGATCGCAAAGAGCGTAAATATATAGGCTGAGAGCGTGCAGATAGCGTAGAAGGATGGACACTCGTTGGAACACATCCATCCGTACCTGAAAATCACCGCGTATGTGAGAAAGCCCAAGATGAAAAACATGAAGTCAAGAACGAACAACACAAGAGCAGTGGAATCTCTCAGGCTCCTCTTAGAACCGAAGGGTGACTTTCCGACAATATACACGACGACAGAAAAGACAAATCCAGCGAACGCGATGATCTTCTCCGAGGTTGCCCAGGTTCCTGCTGCAAAGAAAGTAACCATGAAGTACACGGCAAGAATCCCTGCGGAGAGCCTAATTCTACCCGAGATGGCCAGAATTATCGATGAGAGGCCGAAGAAGAACATACCCCACACGAAGAGCTTGCAGGAAAGGTTGTAGATTACTGTCCCGAATATCGGACACTCGTTGCCAAGAAAGCCGAAGGCATAAGCCAGCTCAAAGTAGAGTAACAGGAAAAAAACGGGTATAAAAATGAAGAGAGGGGTGATCTTGCCCATGTTTTCCCTTATGTCCATGACGTGTACCCCCAATTTTTATCCATCTCCGGGTTAGAATCTATAGTGTCCATCATGTGATTCATTACGTTGCTTACATAAATAACGACATCTTCATGATATGGACGCCTTCCTGCAGCATGCGCCGGATCATCCGCAAATGTCTGATCCATACATATTCCATCACTGCATACATGGCTCCAGTCACTGTGAAAGATTATATCCCCACCACTGACTTCGATAGCCTCTATATCTTCACATCCATAGGTGTCATCTCTGCCCGGATAGTTCCTACAACGTTGCCGGTCATAATATTCATCCATAACCGAATTGGGATCATCATCGTAAAAATGAATCTCGTATACAACGTTACTAGACGTATAAATAGCTTTGATATAAGAGATGTTGTTATTACCGTCAATCCAGTAGTAGTTTCCGTGTCCATCCTTTCCATGACCTCCATCTAAATCATCTTTCACCTGCACCCACCAGTGAATGGGATACGGGATTGAAGAACTCATTGGGGTATAATAGTAGTCATAAACTTTGCCCCCAGCTTTTACTGAGGCAACTTTAATGGGTTTCACAACCAGCACTTTGGCGTTCTTTGGGTAGAAGCTTTTCTGATACAGGTGGGAGACGTAGTCACTAACGAGGAGATACTTCAGAGTTTCCCTCTGCTCCGGAGTGAGGTTTTTAGCGTACTTGGCAATCTCCAAATCAAGTTCCTTTCCGAACTCCTTTATGACAAGATCGGTGAGCCTGCCCACAAAATGTGAATCATCGATAGTTCCCTTGGTATGTGCAATATCAATCTGCCCCCTAACAAAGATATCAATAGCCGTCCAGCTGTCCACGTCGGCCTGAGGTCGTGCACTAACAAGCCCAGAAAAAACAAAAACCAAAACTAACACTCCAGCCAAAAGTCCAGCTCGTTTCAGGAGCGTCACCATTAGGCATTTAGGCGTTAGTTGTATATATAGTTTTCCATCGGCAATAGTTAGAAACATAAAAAATAAAAATATGAACATTTTAAACCATAGCTCTCATTAGGTCGTTAGAATTATGAGTACTCTAAGTCTTTTTGGTTGATTGGTGGTTGTTATGAACTTTCAGAAGGCTCATAAAATCTGAGATTTACCCAATAATCAGCAAACTCTGACCTCGAATCTGGACAGATTGTGCAACTTTACAGGTGGTGGGAACCAAGGTTAAAGATTTATATAGTATAAATAACAACAAACAATAATGGTGATATGTGTGATACGGAGGTTAACTGTAGTTTTCGTATTGGGTTTAGTTTTTTTGGGTTTTATAGTTAGTGGTAGTAGCACCATCCAACCTGGACCTGTAGCAGTTTTGAGGATTGAAAACTCCACAAATGCTTACGTGTTTGTTAAGGCACTGTATCCTGATGGATTCAGGGAAATTGGACATTATAGAACAAAAGGTGAAGCTCTTTATCTCAATTTAAATGATTTAAGAAAAGCTTGGGATGATTATCAGAAGAGACACGGAACTGGAGGAGAGCCGTTTTTAGTTATAACTGTTGTAAAGGATGGCAAAGTTGCTGTTCAGGGAGTGTCCTTAAATTGGAGAACACCAGTGACTAAAATTACGATAACTCCAAAGTTTAAACCCTTAAAGACTGTTAACAAAGAATTGGCACTCAAAACAACACCAAATGAAAGAAGCATTCAACCAATGGCTGGTTACTACGAATGGCTTGACGACTGGTACGAAAAGAATATTCAAGCTGTTGTTGCTCAAGTTAATAGCAATGATGAAAATAGTTGGGGAGATTTACTTTATTATTACGCTGCTGCTTCGAAGATGGGATTTGGAATGTACGTATTTGTGGATAGTGAATGGTCGCAGATTGGGCACCACTACATTTATGACGTCTCAGGGGATAAATCCAAGCAGGTTCATTTCAATGGTGTGCAGAATGCATACATCTGGATGACCTTCACATATCGCTATGAACGCTGGGGGATTCATTGTGATGGGCAGACTTTTTATGAAGAGTACGTTTACATAAAAAGTTTTGATCCAAATTCCCTTAATGGTGGGAATTACAAACCATCTTATGTTAAGCAAATTCCAGTAGACGAGTGGAGTACGATAGGATATAAATACTCCTCCTCTCATAGAGTTCCATATTACACATACACTATCAGTGGCAGTAGTTACTCTTCATCAGGACTTGATGCTCTTGGATTTATCGATTGTTTAGAGATTACTGGAAAGATTACAGAGGCCGCTGCCCAAGCAGCGACTCTGGTGGGGTTGTTTATTGACGTCAGCTATGAAGAGATAAGCAATCAAGCATATCTCGTTAATCTTGTTGTCTATGGGGAAGATGGAACATGGCACATTGTCAAGAAAGGAGAAGCGACGGCAAATGTGAACAACATGAACACAGTGCCAATTTTTGCATTTAAAATTTTGGAGGGATAAATTTTTGTCTAATTTTTCATTTTTGTCAGATTTATTTTTCTTGTTTCTGATGTATTACACATTATCTTTTAGCGACTTCATAAATGGTCTTACCTTATCTTTTCAATGGGAATCCTCTCGTGATAATTGCGTTTGAGCAGAGGTATCATGCTCTAACACCTCCAAGCCGGAGCAAATACACCACTAACTTTTCTGGAAGGCAGACATGAATATAAGCAAAGCTAAAAACAGTCCAAAAAACGCATAAGATGCTACAACAAAGGCATTATTGGAATAAACAGAAAGCACTCCTCCAACAATAAGGAGAGAAAGAACACCACCAACCATGTAGATTGACCTCTTGAGTTCATTTAAATTGTCCTCCAACTTTCAGCACCTTCAAAGCCCTCTCATAATCTTCTCGGGAATAAAGCACCAAATAGACTTCCCTCACGTTCTCTGTTCCCCTTGAAAACTCTTCAACTGTCTCAAGGAACGTTCTCACAACTTTCTCAAACGGACAGCCGTAGATTCCGGCACTTATGGCTGGAAAAGCTATGCTTCTAACTTTTAACTCATCAGCTTTTCTCAAAGCTCCAAGAATGGCTTTCTTGAGTTTCTCCTTCTTATCCTCATCCCACCTGCCGCCGCAGTAGGGACCAACTGTGTGGATGACATATTTAATCCCGTACTTTTCAAGCTTTAAGGCTGGAGTTACAACGACTTCACCATGCTCAATCCAAGCTCTTCCAATTTGCTCTCTCATAGCTTCTTTGCTTATCCTTATATACTCTTTAGAATTCCCAGCAGCAGCTTTTGCTATGGCATAAGCAACTCCACCGCCGTGCTCCAGATATTTGTTGGCGGCATTTACAATGGCTTCCGCTTTAAAACGGGTTATATCTCCCCGAACTATCTCGACAATTAGATTTCTGAAAGAGATGGAATAGAGCATAAAAATCACCGATTAAAATTACGATCCAATAATTTTAATTGTTACTCCAGAGATTTCCAATTTCAAGTTTTATATTAATACAATTTAAAACAGTAAAATTTAAAAATATGTGAGAGAAATA
Source organism: uncultured Thermococci archaeon (assembly GCA_964487115.1). Taxonomy (GTDB): domain Archaea; phylum Methanobacteriota_B; class Thermococci; order Thermococcales; family Thermococcaceae; genus Thermococcus. The sequence continues at coordinate 5,666 of CAZAPD010000128.1, forward strand.
AAGCTGGTGATTGCATGAAAGCTTGGGATGCTGTTGGAGAAGCATTTAATGTAATATTCAGCAACAAGTGGCTGCTGACATTTCCAATAATAGCATATGTAATAGAGAGTCTTGGAGAGGTTTTCACAGGCTACGGGGATACTGCAAGACTCATTAGTTATACACCCAGATTTTCCGCAGTATTTGCCCTCCCCCTGTTGATAATAGGGATGTATCTACAGCTATCTGCCGCATATTACACCGTTAGGGGATATTACCTATTGAAAACGGATCGACTCGGAGAAAAATCAGGATTGATATTAAAATCGTTGAGGTACGGAATAATAATATTCTTCGTAGCACTAATCTATGGACTGGTTCTTGCTGTTATTGGACTTATAGGAGCCTCTCCAGCCTTAATTGCATATTTTACACTTCGTAAAGCATCAAAAATTGTTGCAATAGGTGTAACACTCCTCCTGGGGCTTCCTGTTGCGAGCTTCCTTGCGGGTGTTGTTACAATGATGCTTCCAGCATACATATGGGATGACAACTTTGAATCAGGATTCAGTGTTATAGGGCTGGCATGGAACAATAAAAAAGAAGTGGTAGGTTTCGGATTCATTATGTTTCTAATTATAATGGCCTGTGGAGCTGTTGTAGCCGGAATAAGTGAGTTTATCAGCTGGATGAACAATAATTTGGCTGGAGCTATTGCTGGCGGGATCACCTTTGGTGCAGGAATTGGAACATTGAGTGCTTTTAGCTATATTGCTGGAGTTCTGATGTATATACAGCTAAGAAAGATGCCGACAGTCGAAAGTTCCATAGATCCTGATCCGGATTGGCTTGCAAGCCTTTAACTTCTTAGGTATAACTTCCTAGGCAAGCCGTTTTATTGCTTCTTCAACTTTTTTCAAGATTTTTTCCTCATTGAGAGTGAATACCTCACGATCAAGCATCAAAATCTTTCCATCCACTATTGTTGTTTCCACATCATTGCCATTTGCAGAATAAACGAGATGGCTTACGACGTTGTTAATAGGTCTTAAATGGGGCTGATTAAAATCGATAATCACGAGATCAGCCAAAACACCTTCTTTTATAACTCCAGCATTTAGTCGAAGGGCTTTAGCCCCATTTAGAGTTGCCATTTTGAAAACAGTCTGGGCATTCGCTACAGTTGGATTAAAATTATACACCTTATGGAGTAAGGCAGCAAGTTTCATCTCCTCAAGCATGTCAAGGTTATTGTTGCTGGCAGAACCATCAGTACCAAGGGCAACATTGACTCCTGCATTCAGCAGCCTTTCGAGAGGCATTACTCCACTTGCCAGCTTCATGTTGCTTGCAGGGTTATGGACCACTGTAACGCCATGTCTCGCCAGAATATGTATATCCCTCGAATCCAGCCAGACCCCATGGGCTATTATGACGTCCCACCCAAGAAAGCCAACATCATTGAGTAGTTCTACCGGGCTTTTCCCATAACGCTCAAGAATTCTCCCTATTTCGCTCTGCGTTTCACTGACATGGATTGTTATGAGCTTCCTGTGCTTGTTTGCAAGCTCCCGGACTCTCTCAAGCAATGCTATAGAGCACGTATAAGGTGCATGAGGCCCAAAGACGAATTGAATTCGTTCCGAATTCAGTTTATCAATAAATTCCATTGTTCTGAGAGCCTCTTTAATCTCTTTCTCAGTTTTATCTGGATCTCCAAGATCTATCATCCCATAGGAGAGGTAACCCCTCAACCCAGATTCTTTCACAACCTCAGCGACAGCATCCATGAAGAAGTACATGTCAAGAAAGGCTGTGGTTCCAGTTTTTATCATCTCCAATGCACCGAGATATGCTCCAGCTTTGGTAAGATCTCTCGTTAGCTTTGCCTCTCTCGGCCATATATGATTCTCCAGCCAGTCCATCAGGGGAAGATCGTCAGCCAAACCCCTTAAAAGCCCCATGGGAGAGTGAGTGTGAAGATTGATAAAACCCGGAGAGACAACTTTTTCCTTTGCATCGATAACGTAGTCAGCTGAAACACTGAGATTTTTTCCAATTTTGGTGATTTTATTCCCTTCAATGTAAACATCTGCCTCAACAATCTTCAGCTCCCCACCATAGATAACATGGCCATTCTTGATGAGAATGCTCATTTCAATCACCTGTTTAAATAGGTTTGTTTTTGCTGGAGGTTAAAAAGGTTGAGGAAAAGAAGAAAGCTCAAACAAACATGCTCTTCAGCACGTCGGCGCAGCCGCACTTCCTCTCTCCAGGAATTTTTGGAACGCCCCTCCTGAGTAGCTCCTGAACCTTATAGTTGTTTTCCTTCATCACTCTAACGACTTCCTGAGCATCAACGGGCTTATCTGCCCAGACGTCGTAGTCGGTGACGGTCGCTATGTTGGTATAACACATACCAAGCTCCCTTGCCAGATTTATTTCTGGGACAAGGGTCATGCCGATTATGTGGGCAAACTGCCTGAACATGAAGCTCTCCGCCCTCGTTGAAAATCTCGGCCCTTCAATGCAAACGTAG
>CAZAPD010000129.1:0-6220 GCA_964487115.1 uncultured Thermococci archaeon
TATTACATTTTAACTTTATTTTTAGAGATAGAGATAAAACTTAGCGATGCTTTTTGATTATGTATTACAAAATGCTTTTGCATTTGCATAATTGCATGACTTGAGAATGGAATAATGAACTTAGTGAAAGAATGAATATAAAATATGCAAGTATTAGAATTAAATAAATACACAAATATATAATTCGTTTTGCATTTGCATAATTAGTGAGATCATTATAATATTTTGACTACATTATTGGAGTTTTAATTTTTGCATGTGCAAAAACTTTGGTATATACTTAAACTTTTCAAATCATGCTGAAAAGGAGCATGCATAATAGGATAAAGAAATAATTTGGTCTATATTAGAATTAATTATATACGCCTATAATTAATTCATTCAGTATATACTAAATTCAAAGCAAATTTTGAGAGACTTTGAGCCATGATTTGAGTCAATAATTTGGTATATACTAAATTGGCGTTGGAGTGTGGAGAAAGGTAAGAATAAGAAGAAAAAGCGCTAACGCTTAGATTTTTTCTTTCGTTTTTTTCGTTTTGGTTTTTCTGGTGTGTCTATGCCTTTGATGTCGTATTTGTTTGGATTTCTTAGCCATTTGTCTAATGCTTTTAGTGGTGATTTCTCTAAATCAAAGACTTTTTTGGCTTTTTTTGCTTTGTCAATTTGGTAACTTTTAGCGCCGTATTGTTGCCAATAGTCTCTAAATTCCATGATTTGTTTTATTAGCTCATCTCTTGCTCTTCTAACTTTTTCGGCTTTGTTGAGGATTCGTTTAATGTTTTTAATGTTCTCTTTGAAGGTTAGGTTTGTATCAACTAAGGCGTAATAGTCAATTAGATCTTCTTCAATGCCGTATTTTTGTTTAAAGTATCTTGCTATTCTTTGCGCTAATTTTTTTCGTTTTTCGGATTCTCGTTTTATTCGGCTTGCCATGAATCTCACCAGAAGAGTGTTTGTTTTTTCTTTGGAAAAAGCGATAATAAGATGTTTTGTTGGTTTTTCTTTGGTTGTTTTTTGGTTTTCTTATTATGTGGTTTTAAGCATAAGGCTTATAAGTTCATATTGGTGATGGCTATATGGGGACACATAAGGACACAGGTGGAAAGGCTGGAGATGTGAGTAATCCAGCGTTGCGAGCGCCTGAGAGGCGCAGAAAGCAACACCATATTACGATTAGTGAACAGGTATGGACATTGGCAAAGCAGAAGTTCGGTAATGTGAGCCAAATCGTGGAACAGCTCCTTGAGGTGGCTTTAGGTCTTAAATCAAGCGTTGAGATTGTTCGTTTTGGTGATAGCGCGCCTGTCGGCGCGGGGGTTGCCGAGCCTGGTCAAAGGCGGTGGACTCAAGATCCACTCCCGTAGGGGTTCAGGGGTTCAAATCCCCTCCCCCGCACCATTTTGGGTTTGAAAAAATTTCTCAAACCTACATTCTATGAAGTTTGGATTCCTATAACTTCTGGTGAATTCCATGAAGGCAAAAATAGCAGGTTCCATTATCTTAATTGGAGTTTTGCTATTTTCTATTTTTATGTATGCAAAGCCATCAGGTGAAGAAGGAAAACTTGAGTACAATGTCTATGCTAAAAGCGAAATAATTTCAGCAGCTTACAAGGCTTATGGTAATCCTAAACTTGGCATGTGGGTAGCTAAAGTTGTATTGCATAACACAGGGAAAGGTGCAGTTAGGAACATCAGGATATCATACTCCATCGATAGTTATGCTCCAGAGACTTCAAAAACTTACCCGCTGTTAGTTCCGGGAGGAACATTGGTTGACTTGTATTTTCCAATAATTTCAAGTGATGTAACAAAATTAACAATGCCAACTCCTTCAAATTTAAGGATCAAGATTGAATATGAAATTAACGGGAAGAAAAAAACGGAGGAGATAACAAAGCCATTACAGATGTTGGGTATTCATGATTTTGTGTTTTCGTCCCTGAGTCCTGAAGAGAGTACTGGAAGTTTCTACGATATCTTCAGCAATGCTCCCCTCATTGTAGCTTGGGTAACTACGACTGATCCGGTTGTAAGAGAATTTGCTGACATGGGAAATCGACTTGCTGGCGGTGCCGGTGCTTCCCTCAGCGACGATGAAGCAATTAAAAGCCTAAGTGGAATTTGGGAATTAGCTGTTATTAATGGTTTTTCATACAAAACAGAACCAAGCTCATATTGGACTGCAAAGGCGGCACAACATGTTATGTATCCTCGGGATGTCATCAGAGACAAGAGCGGAACGTGTCTTGATTTAGCTATATGGTTTGCCACTCTTGCAACTACTCAAGGTCTAAAGGCATATATTGTTTTTATGCCCGGACATGCGTTCCCATTAATCCAGCTACCCAGTGGTTCTATAATTCCTGTTGAGGCCACTGCCATAAACAATAAGGTTTCTTTCCAGGAGGCTGTTCAAATGGGGCTCCAAACATGGCAGAAAGCAAATCAGGGACCATATCAAATTATTGATATAGCGAAATATCAGTCGGATGGTATAATACCTCCAGAACTTCCTCAGCTTCCACCTAACGTACTTAAGGAATGGGGAATAACACTTCAAACACCAAATGGTGGTACTGGAGAAGAAGGGGGAAATGAAAACCAGGGACATGAGGAAACTATCCAGAAATGGGCAACATACAACGGTCCGGGATTCTCATTCCAGTATCCAGCGAACTGGCAGCCGCCTGAAGATTATGGTGGCTACGTTTACTTAGCCAGTGATGATGCAGAGTTTGAGTTCATAGTCATGTATGCTCAGGGTTATACCATCAGGGATATGGTTCAGAGTTTTGAGCAGAGTCTACAACAGGGGGGAATCACAATAAATGCCAGAAAAGAAACACAAGCTGATATCGCTGGCATTACAGCATATGCAGTTCTCTATTCACTTAGTAGTCAATATGGTGATTTTGCTGCCGTTGCCAGATATTTCACATTTAATGGCGTTGCGTATGCGGTCATATATGATTTTCCGAAGGACAATCAGGAGTATAACCAGTTAGGTGAGCAGATAGTTGATACATTTAAGGTGGGGGGATGAAGATGCGGGGAATGTTTGTATTGCTCTTAGTTTTACTCCTGCTTCCTGCTACTCTGGCAGCAGATATCAAACTTGAGGAATACAAAATAGATGGAACAATGAAAATGCAGATAGATACCACTGGCACCGCTCATGTAGAAGAGGTGTGGAAATTTACTCCAAATTTATATCTCCAGCTAAAACAGGAATACCCCACAACATATATGCTCAAACGTGAATTCGAAAACAAGAGATCAAGCGTTGAATATAGGAACATGAAAATTGAGTGGGACGATTCAAACAATCAGATTAAAGCACGATATGAAATGTTGGGGGCAGCTGTCAATAAGGGTGAATATTGGGAACTTAACTTGGGTGAAGGTGATCTGACAGTCTCCACACAGAATGGGAACACCCTAATTCTAACCTCAGTTCAACCTTTATTTGGTGGACAGGGACGTATAGTAGAAACAATAACCCTTATTCTACCAGAGAATGCAAAAAACATCAGAGTTGAAGACAATGTAGTTAAATATGAACTCCCGTATAGGGAAGGTGATAGGAATCCAGCATTCATAGGACTGGCTTTGATATCAGTAATGGGGCTTGTTTTATTGAATGTCCCATTCAAGAGGGGGAAGGAATGATAAGGGACATCAGACAGGAGATTGTTGAATATATTAACAGAACAACTGGCATAGATAAAGAGGTTATAATTAGAGTTCTTGAGGCAGAGGAAAACTATTTCGTAATGCAGATTAGGAAGATATTGGAAGGCTAACCTATTTCATTTCTATTTTTCAGTTGATTTTATTTGGATACGGAAAGCTTTTATTGTTCGATCTCTAAACTTTAATTGGTGCTCCGAAGGCTCTGTCTCCTGCATCTCCAAGTCCCGGAAGAATGTAACCATGGTCATTGAGTTCTCTGTCAATTTTTGCTACAAATATCTCTGCCTCTGGGAACGCTTCTTTTATTTTCTTAATGCCTTTGGGGGCGGCTAAAACTCCGATAATAACATATCTCTTAGCCTTTCCGTATTTTTTAACCTCTTCGAGAACTTTCATGAGGGTTGAACCAGTCGCTATCATGGGATCGGCAATTATTACAGTGTCCTCAGGCTTTATCTGCGGAACCTTAACATACTTCATTTCAATTTCGAATTTCGGGGCTTTTCCACGGGAGGCGGAGACAATGCCGACCCTTGCATGATCAAGAACCTTTATCAGTCCTTCCATTAGCGGTATTGCTGCTCTAAGGACTGTAATTATCACTACATTTTTTCTATCTTTGATCATAATTCCTTCTGTCTCTTCCAATGGAGTTTCAATTCTGATTCTTTCTGTCTCCATGGTTTTTGTTATCTCGTATCCCATGTATCTTCCAAGCTTGACAAGACCTTTCCTGAAGGCTATTGGACCGGTATCCTTATTCCTCAACTCTGTTAGAATCTCCATTATAAATGGAGAGTCATCAAACGAGTAAACTCCCTTCCATCTTTTATCCTCGATCATAAGCTTCACCGGATGGGGATATGTTTAACCCTTTATTAGGCTACTGCTTTTAATCAATTATACGCCTCATCCATGAGCCACGCAGGAACCATAAAAATGCCACAGTTGCTGCAACAAAATTGCTCATGCCCATGCCAAAGAAGACACCTGCACTTGAGAAATTAAATAGCTCTGCTAGGGGAATGTGTATATTTATCTGATTTCCTGATAGGGTTATCGTGAATGCTAATGCCCCAACATAGCCAAAAACGTAACTTAATGGAATTCTCAGCCCCCACAGACGTAGCATTCCCAAGAACATGCTCTTCTTGGTATGGCCTGAACTCTGAAAGACATTGGTAACAACTACAAAAATCCCGTTAAAGAAAGGAACTGACGACAGGAAGTACAGCAGAACTATTTTGCTCTCTGCTATGACTGCGGGATCATTGAGGAATATCTTAAAGAGCGGAACCCTGAATATTGCTATCATGAGAACTGCGAATGTTGCTATGGCAAAGTTCATTATCATAGTTCTCTCTGCGATTTTTTTGGCTCTTCTGTAGTTTTCAGCTCCCACATTCTGAGCTATCATCGTCCCCATAGCTTGGCTTATACCCCTGGAAATGCTCGTCAGGAAGTTCACAAGCCGGGTTGTAATTGTGTAGGCAGCATATGTAACATCTCCAAATCCGAATATTATACCAGTCAATACAACAAATCCAAAGCTGTTGGCAGATTGACCTATGGCGGAAGGCATCCCAACTCTGAAGATTCTTCCATAGAACTCAAGATCCGGTCGCAGGTCATCGGCAGTGAGATGTATTCCAACTTTTCCTTTGAACAAGAGGTATGCTCCTATTACAGAACCAGTTGTGTTGGATAAGATTGTTGCCAGAGCGGCTCCTCCTACTCCAAGCTTTGGAAAGCCTAAAAGTCCGAATATCATGATGGGATCTAAAATTATGTTCATGCCAACTGTAAGAAAACTTATTTTTACTGGAGTCTTTGTATCCCCGGCAGCTCTGAGTAAAAACTGAAATGCCATAAACGTGAAAGCAAAGGGAATTCCAATAAAGATTATCCGGAGATAGCTCAGGGCGTATGGATAAACCGTTTCAGTTACCCTCATGAAGTGGAGGGCATGTGGGGCTATTAAATACCCTATTACAGCTGTTATTGACGCAAAGATCATCATGAGAGAATAAAGGGCACCTGCAGCACGATTGGCTTTGTCATACTGTTCTGCTCCGATGTACTGGCCTACAAAAGCAAAGCCTGCCATTGCAAAGCCCATTCCGAGGCTCATGAGCGTTCCAATGACTGGCCATGAAGTTCCGGGCGCTGATAATGCTTCTCTGCCAAGCTTTCCAAGCCAGAAAGTGTCTGTTATGTTGTAGATAACCTGAATTATATTGCTGACAATTAGGGGCCAAGCTAAACCTAAAAGTGTTCTTTCAATATTTCCTGTGAGAATCTCCTCCCGCATCTGCTGGACTTTGCTATTCTTCATTTCCAATCAGACGGCAATCGAAACGGTGATATAAAAGCTTTATGGTGGTGAACTACCCCGTCCTTACGGACGGGGCTTCCTGCTTCATCAGGAAGACTTGCCCCGTGACGACGGCCAGATAAGGCACGAGGCGGGGTAGAGGCCTTCCCTCCACAGGCAATCCGGGTCGTCCCAACCCTTCATCCAA
>CAZAPD010000130.1:0-8509 GCA_964487115.1 uncultured Thermococci archaeon
CCTTCGAAAGGCTGAGGGAGGTCGATGACCTCTGAGCTCAGCTTTGGCCGCTTCCGAGCCCCTCGAACAGTGCCTCAAGGAACATCTCGATGTCCTCTCTCCCGTTGTAGAGGTGCGGCGAGGCCCTTATCCCGTAGTGGCCGAGAACGCCGCGGTGGCTGACTGAAATCCCCTCCGCGGCGAGCTTCTGATACAGTCTTTCCTCCTCCTCGTAGCTCAGCCCTGTTTTTATTGTGACTATCGGGGAGCCTTCCGCGAGAACCTCAAGACCGGCACTCAGGGCTTCGTCCCTTATCCTGCCCGCCAGTCTGATGTTGTGGCGCTCTATCTCCTCGATGCCTATCTCGTTTATCAGCCTCAGCGACGCGAGGAAAGCCCCCGCCACGAGGTAGGGCGGCCCTCCGCCGAAGTCAAGCCTCTTTGCCCCTCTGGCGGGTTTCAGCTCTCCCCAGGGGTCCTTCTCCGGCAGGCCCCACCAGCTCCCCCATTCACCCGTCGGCGGCTCGCTGTTGAGCAGCCCCGCTATCGGCTCTGTCTCCTCCAAAAGCTCATCGGAGACGTATATCAGTCCCGCCCCGGTGTCCGGGCTGAGGAGCCACTTCTCGCCACCTGCGGAGAGTGCATCGATGCCCTCCCTCTCGGGGAAAAGCCTCAGGGAACCGAGATGCTGGACTGCGTCGACTATAAGCAGGGCTCCGTGCTCGTGGGCAACCCTCGAAAGCTCCCGCAGGTCGATTCTCTCGCCGGTGACCCAGTTGACGCTGCTCAGAACCACTGCAAAGGTGCCGTCGTCTATCGCTCTCTCGATATTCTCGATGCAGTGAACCCCGTTCCTGTTCTCTACCACCCTGAGCTCGAGGTTAAAACGTCCGGAGTAGCTCTTGAGGAGTGCCGGTATCGTTGGAAACTCGGTGTCGAGGGAGACGATGTTCTGGCCCCTCTTCGGCTCAAGGGAAAGGAGAATCCTCCTGAGGCCTTCGGTGGTCTGTATGGAGAGGCCGATGTTTTCGGAGCTGACCTTCATCAGCCTGGCGGCCTCATCCAGGAGGGGCTTCAGAACACGCTCGTTCATGTAATCGACGGAGTTGACCTCGCCGTTGAACTCGATAACATCGTTGAGGAGCTTTGTCGTCTCAAGAAGGGCCGTTGAGGGCATCAAACCAGTGCTCGCGGTGTTGAGGTAGGCTTTAAACTTTTTTAAAGCGGGAAACAGGCTTTTCTTCATTTTAATCACATCTCTGCTTAATGTGGGAGTTGTAAATAATATTTTCGTCCAGTCTAAACTTGGCTGGTCAATAAGCTCATCAAGCTTAAGCTCTGGTATTTTTAGGAATCAGAATAGAAATTAAAATTAAAAATTGAATAGTCCGGTAAAACTAAATAATTGCCGGAACACCTGGGATTCTGGGGAATGGTTGCACCTCGGCTATATGTTTTGCTCCGACCATATAACGCACCAAACGCTCAACCCCTATTCCTGCCCCTGCAGTTGGTTTCAAAAGACCCGCTTTTGCAACTTCGAGGTATGGTTTAAAAGCATCGAGGCTCAGACCGCCTTCTTTAAGCTTCCTGATGATTATTTCATACTGCCATTCCCTCTCACCGCCGCTTGACACTTCTCCATAACCTTCAGGCAGAATGAGATCATAGTTTCTAAAGTGGCCGGGTCTCTCTGGATCTTCTCTATCGTAGAACTCTCTGGAGATGTCAGTTATCCAGAATGGCTCTTCCATAACTTTGCTGGCTTCATCCTCGTCTCCGAACTCCTCTTTAATTTCCTCAAGAGTAAAGCGCTTAAATGGTCTTTTAGCTTTGGGTAGGGCTTTATCGATTTCTTCCCAGCTTTTTGCTTCTTTGAATAGCCCTGCAATCAGTTCTTCTATTAAACTCATGACATCGTCCATGGTTGCGTGGGCTATCTCAAAGTCGAGCTGTGTAAATTCATATGCATGCCTTCCGTCATCCCTGTCTCTCTCCTCCAGCCTGATGTTCGGTGAGAGAATGAAAATTTTGTCGAGTCCCATGGACACAGCGAACTGCTTATGGAGTATCATGCTATGCATGAGCTTCAGCTTTGAACCGTAGGCTTCTATTTCAGGTGCTCTCATCTTACTTGCAGCTGGATCCGGCCAGAGGGGATCGGTTATTGAGCTGAGCATTACCGGGAGGAGCCATTTAAATCCTCTGCTCACAAAGAATCCCGTCATGTAGTCTATCACCTTCGTCTGAACTGCCATTGCCTTTCCTATATCTCTACTGACAAGTTGAACCGCATTCATATAAATCACCTTATTTCTCAAAGAATCTTCATGGTTTATGTCATTTATGCAGAAAATGTTGAAAATAGGACGAATTTTTACACTAAAAATGATATAAATATGAATAAATGACAAAAATTTTAAGTAAATTTGACATATCAATATGCATGTTCGGTATCCGATATGATTATAATATCCAACTCCAAACTTCTAATGGTGGTAGGAAGTGGGAATTTACATATTCACGCCCGAAGACCTGCTCAGATATGGGACATTAACTCATGAGCAGCTTGAGCTTCTTAAGAATGCTCTTCTTGAAAGGAAGGATATCCTTGTACTCGGAGCCAGTAGATCAGGTAAAACCAAACTTGTAGAGGCTTTGATTCATCTAATTCCTGATGATAGGAAAATTGCTGTTGTCACTGCATATAATGAATTCAAGCAGTTTAGAGAGAACATAGTAGTCATAAACACTGAATTTGGACAGGATAGCCTCAAAAACAGAACTGAACACGTTATAGAGAAAATCAAAAGGATAAACCCGGATTATGTGGTTATTGATACCATTCACACAGTTCATGTACCCACGATTCTGGACCAGCTCCTCGATGATTACACGTTTATAGTTACATCACTTGCAATGTCAGATGATATCATCGAGGAAGTCAGGCACTGGCTGAAGGCTAACGATGATGTAATTAGCAGATTTGATGTTATAGTCGAGCTCAAGAGGGATTTCAGAACAAATACAAGAAAAGTCAACAGGATATATGCAGTAAAGAAGGAGGATGGAGAAATAAAGCTGGAGGGCATGAGTGATATTTAGTCTCTGTTTCTTTTTCTTTTGGTGGGAGATCAATCCGTGAGTTTTTCTATGACCTCCTTCAGATTGGTCAGCATCTTCCTGATATCATCAAATGTCACGTAGCCCATATTGCCTATGCGGAAGGTCTTCTCCTTTATGCCCTCACCATACCCTTTGGCCAGCTCAAAGCCTCTCTCACGCATGGCGTTGTAAACATCTACCCCCTTAACTCCTTTGGGCGTTAATACGGCAGTTATGGTTGGACTCTCATATCCCGGCTCTGCTAATATATCAAGACCGATTTCTTTTACTCCATTTCTTATCATTTCACTTCTCTTCCTGTACATATCGAGCCATTTTTCCTTTCCGCCCATCTCCTCGATTATTCTTAAAACAACGTTTAATCCAAACTCTTGTGGCATTGCTGGAGTTGAGGGTGGGCCCTGCTTTTCATTTTGCACCTTTATGTACCTTGGAATGTCGAAGTACCATCCTCTCTCTTCCATCCTGTGGGCTATTTCAATGAAGCGCTCGCTGAAGGCTCCAATCGCCAAGCCCGGCGGAACGCCAAAGGCTTTTTGGGAGCTTCCAAAAACAACGTCAATTCCCCATTCGCTGAACTTTATGTCAGCACCGCCCATCGCTGAAACTGCATCAACGAAAACAAGCTTGTCGTGCTCTTTGGCAACTTTAGCCAGCTCAGGAAGTGGGTTTAGAACACCTGTGGAAGTTTCGTTGTATGTTATTGTGACTGCCTCAACGTCAGGGTTTTTCTTTAATGCATCATCAAGGTCTTCAGGCTTGGCTGCCTTTCCGGGTTCATATTCCAAGGTTACAGCCTTTCTGCCATTGCTTTCAACGACTTGTTTGTATCTCTTTCCGAATGCGCCAATGATTGTCACGAGGACTTTTCCGCCTTTGGAAACGCCGTTTCTTATGCTTGCTTCCATTACTCCAGTTCCGGAACTTGGGAAGAGCAAAACTTCTCCCTTTTCAACTTCCAAGAATTTTTTGAGCCTCTCAACTGTATCAACGTGCATTTGTTTGTATTCTTTGGATCTGTGGCTGAACATTTGAACTTTCATTATCTCAAGAACTTCCGGGAAGCATGCAACTGGGCCGGCTGTAAAAAGCTTGTATTTTGGCTTAACAATATCATAAACCTGTCTGTAAGCCTCTTCGAATTGCATCTGCATCCAGATCACCTCAATCAATAATAGGAGGAAATGTATAAAAAGGTATTCTTGTATGTTTCTATGATCATCATCACGTAGAGAGATAAGTTTTAATACTTTCCACACTACGTCAGAGGGAGGATCATGAAAAGGGAGCAGTTTGGAATAGTGCTTCTCATTGCATCCGCCTTTACGGGGACACTTGCTTTCAAATTAGCCCTGCCTGCAGTTGCATTTTATACCCGTGATATTCTCAAGGCTTCGATGGCCTACCTCTCAGTAATATCAGCATCGTTCATATTGGCCCGTTCATTTTCCGCTCTTTTTAGCGGTCTGCTGTTGGAGAGGAGAAAGAGCTTAGTTTATCTTGGAGCTGTAACGATGGCAGGAAATGCCCTCGCTGTGAATCTGTATCCTCTCACTTCATCGTGGATACATGTCATGGGAATTAAGGTTCTTAACGGCTTTTTGAACGGTATTTCGTGGCCAATTGCTCAGTTTGTGATTGCAGTTTCATCTCCAAAAGAAATCAGAAGCAGGGTAACTGCACTTTATTTCATCTTTGGGAACTTTGCTGGCCTTTTGGGCAACTATACGTATGCTTTGACTCAAAATCTTGGATTAAAGGGGCAGATGTATCTTTCATCAGCATTTTTCTTCCTAACGACACTCTTTATGCTGTTTTCCTACTGGCTTCTTTATGAAAGAATAGCCCCTAAGAGAGAAAAAGACACAGGAGAGAGCAAAGTCCGAATAGATGTCAGAAAAATACTCATGCTCTCTGCCTTGATCTCTCTTCTTTCAGCTTTTACATCTGGAGAGATAACCTATGTATATGTCGCTGAGACGCTGGGCATGGATAAGGGCACAGCGGCATTTATGATTGGTCTCATTGGATTCATCGCAACACTTCTCGCATATATTCCCTCAAGACTCGCTGATCTTGGGAGCGAACAGAAGGTTGTGATATTTGTTTCCATACTGGCAGGATTTTCACCAATCCTTGCGGCGGTTAAAAATCCCATAACTGTTTTTCTGGGAATACTTATGGCAATTTTTGCTGCCCAGACGTTCAGGCCCATATCGAGAAGCATGCTGGCATCAGCGAAAAGAGCTTCAGCGGCTATAGGTGGAATAAATGCTGTCAGGAATATTTCGACAACAACCGGGCAGCTGATTTTTGGCCTTGTCTATTCATTAGGCGAAGTTGTAGTAGCCGGCGTTATTTTAAAAGTGGCACTGTTAATTTTTGCTCCGGCCTCTCTTCTGTTGCTGGGAATTGTAGCTAAAATCTGGAACTCTCGCTGACTTTTAAAGCTTTCACTTCGGAATACTCTTTAGTTTTTAAATTGTATCAACCTGAAAATACGTGCTCCAAAACTTTTATAAGCTGAGTAGATTGGTTAAGTTTAGGTTGTGGGAGGTGAGATTATGGGATTGAGACCTGCTAAGATTGACAGGAAAGTTAAAAAGCCTGCTTACACGAGGAGAGAATACATAAGAGGTGCTCCCGGTCCAAAGATTACAATCTTTGACATGGGGAATCTCTCGGCAGAATTTGAGTATGAAGTGAGCCTTCACACTGCCGATCCGGTTCAGATAAGGCAGAACGCCCTTGAAGCTGTCAGGATACAGGTCAACAGATATCTTCAGAAGAACGTTGGTAGAAGCAACTACCACTACAAAATCAGGATTTATCCGTTTCAGGTTCTCAGGGAGAATCCGATGGCCACAGGAAGAAAGGCCGATCGTTATGGGAATGGTATGAGAAGGCCGTTTGGCAAGCCGATAGGTCTTGCTGCAAGGCTTAAGAGAGACCAGAAGATACTTACTGTCTGGGTGAACAGAGGGCATCTCAAGTTTGCAATTGAGGCCATGAGAAGGGCAGGAATGAAGTTCCCCTGCAAGACATACTTCAGGATTTACGATAAAGAAGGCAATGATATCACGAGCAGAGTCCTCTCGACACTGTGAGTTTTCTGCTTACTTCTGTTTTCATCTCCTTTATCCCTATATTCATAATCATTATTAACGATGCCGCCCTATCTATAGTGGTGGGATTATGGTAAGTTCGTACTTTAAGGCGCTCCTTCTCAAGCTCGGTGTTCCTGAGGAAAGATTAGTCATTCTTGAAAAGAAGGGAGGCATTGTGGAGGGGGAGTTTGCAGGAATTAGATATGTGCGCTTCCGTGATTCTGCTAAAGGATTCCGGCGGGGAACGGTTGTTTTTGAAAATGGTGAGGCTGTTCTTGGATTTCCTCATATAAAGAGGATTATTCAGCTGGAGAATGGTATAAAGCGGATCTTCAGAAGCAGGTCATTCTACGTCGAGGAGAAGGTGGACGGCTACAATGTGCGTGTAGTGCGGGTTGAGGACAGGGTTCTTGCACTCACGAGGGGAGGTTTCATATGCCCTTTCACAACCGAAAGGATTGAGGATTTCGTGAGCTTTGAGTTCTTCAAAAACTACCCGAACCTAATCCTTGTTGGCGAGATGGCGGGACCTGAAAGCCCGTACATCGTGGAGGGACCGCCTTACATAAAGGAGGATATTCAGTTCTTCCTCTTCGACGTTCAGGAGAAGGGAACGGGGCGGAGCCTTCCGGTGGAGGAGAGGCTCAAGTTGGCGGAGGAGTACGGCATCGAGCACGTTGAGACCTTCGGCGTCTACGACCGCTCCAGAATTGACGACCTCCACGAGCTCATCCAACGGCTCAGCCGCGAGCGAAGGGAGGGCATCGTCATGAAGACGCCGGACATGAAGAGAATCGCGAAATACGTCACTCCCTATGCCAACATCAACGACATCAGGATAGGCTCCCACATATTCTTTGATCTGCCCCACGGCTACTTCATGGGGAGGATTAAACGCCTCGCCTTTTACCTAGCGGAGAGGAAGGTGAGGGGCGAAGACTTTGAGGAATATGCAAAGGCGCTGGGGAAAGCTCTTCTGAGGCCCTTCGTCGAGAGCATCCACGAGGTTGCCGGCGGCGGCGAGGTCGAGGAGATCTTCACGGTGCGGGTCAAGAGCATCAGCACCGCACATAAAATGGTGACCCACTTCGAGAGGCTTGGGGTCAAGATACACATCGAGGACATCGAGGACCTGAAGAACGGCTACTGGAGGATAACCTTCAAGCGCGTCTATCCCGACGCCACGCGGGAGATGAGGGAGCTGTGGAACGGATTAGCATTTGTGGACTGACTTGAAGGAGTTTTGGGTACAGGGATCTACTCTAAAGTGCCGGGAACTCCAGGGGATGGGGGCCTTAACGGAAATCCTTAAATAGTTCACGCACGATTATCATAATCATGAGTGAACTATTCGTGAACCGCACCCGGGAACTGGAGGCACTGAAGAAGGCTTACCTAAGTGAGAGGAAGGAGCTGATACTGGTCTACGGGCGCAGGAGAATAGGGAAGACCGAGCTCGTGAAGCGGTCGGTTGAAGGGATTCCGCACGTTTACTTCTTCGCCGAGGAGGCCCTCGAAGGTGAGAACCTCTCGACTTTCAGAAGGCTCGTCGGGAAGGCCCTCAAGAACCCCCTGATCGGCAGGGCCGAGCTCTCGTGGGAGGAGCTGTTCAAACTCCTCGACGGCTCCGGAGTGGTGGTTATAATAGACGAGTTCCCGAACCTCATCAGGCAGAACCCCGGGATGTTATCAAAGTTCCAGAAAATCTGGGACGGCTCAAGGGGCCTGAAGCTTGTTTTAACCGGCTCCTCTGTTAGCGTGATGGAGAGTCAGGTTCTCGGCCACAGGGGCCCGCTCTACGGCAGGAGGACGCTCTCCCTGCGGCTCAATCCCCTAAGTTTCTTCCACCTGAGGGAGTTCTTTCCCAAAAAGGGCTGGGAGGAGCTGGTGAGGGTTTACGGCATAACCGACGGCATTCCCGCGTACATCCAGGAGGTTCGCTTCAGGCTCAGTGCCGGTGAGAGGCTCGAGGAGGTTTTCCTGCCCAACAAGCCCCTCTTTGACGAGGCCGAATTCCTCCTGAGGAGCGAGCTGAGGGAACCGAGAAGGTACTTCTCAATACTCAGGGCGATAGCCTTTGGGAAGACGAGGTTTGGGGAGATAGTGAGTTTCACCGGTCTGCCAAGCTCGACGGTCTCGAAGTACCTCGACAACCTGCAGGAGCTCCACATAGTCGAAGAGAGGCACCCCGTTGGCGAGTCCGAGCGGAGGAGGAACGCGAGGTACTACATAAGCGACCTGTACTTCACCTTCTGGTTCCGCTTCGTCTACCCCAACCGCTCCCAGCTCCTCGAGTA
>CAZAPD010000131.1:0-35531 GCA_964487115.1 uncultured Thermococci archaeon
TGATACTCAGGCGGTTATTGCTGGTGTTGCGCCGAGGGTTTATGATTTACTTGTTCCGGAGGGGTTCAAGCCGACTCAGGAAGAGCAGTTGAAGAGTTATGATGCAAAAGCAGGAAAACTGGCAACAGTCAAAATGATACCTCTATTCAAGAAAGAAAGCCCAACTCCCACTGAAACCAGTACAACTACAACTTCAGCGACATCAAGCACAACCTCAACTTCATCCTCAAGTAGCAGTACTGTAATGACTTCATCGAGCAGTTCCGCATCAGCAACAGGCTCTTCATCAACTTCCTCAACGACGAGTGGTGGCAAGACTTGTGGTCCGGCAGCACTGATAGGACTCGCACTAATCCCACTCCTCCTCAGAAGAAGAAAGTGACACCACTTCCTTCATTATTTATTTTATAAAAAACCCCGGTTGGTTTGAAAATGTCGCTCATTTGCTGTTTGCTGAAAAAACGTAAATTATTTTCGTGTTTATTTTGTATTTGACATTTTTTTGTAGCAAAACTTTAAAGAATGATTCAAAAACTCTGAAATTGAGGTGAGGAGTATGAAAAAAGGCCTTGCAGCGTTGGTTGTACTCTTGACAATATTCAGCGTCGTTGCAGCTGGATGTATCGGCGGAGGGGCAACTACTTCTTCATCGACACCCTCTCCGAGCCCAAGTCCCACCCAGACCCAGAGCACCACTCAATCAACCACGACTTCTTCAACAACTCAGAGTGCATCTCCAACTGAAACATCCACAAGTACTCAATCAACAGCAGGCATTACTCTAATTGTTTTAACCAGACATGATACTACAATCCAGTTGCTTGCTAAAAAGGCTTTTCTGAAGAGTGATATAGCCAAGAAATACCATATAGTAAATGTCAAATTTATTAAAGCCACCGAGTCTCAATGGATAACTCTAATCAAAAAAGGAGCTGATGTTGGTTGGGGAGGAGGGCCCACACTGTTCGATACATTATATCAGGATGGATACTTAGCTCCAATCACAGATAAAAATGTTCTTGGATTGATTGGTAGTGTCATACCCGAGCAGATTGCAGGAATGCCGATGATCAGAAAAGGAGATGATGGTAAGATTTACTGGATTGCAGCTGCTCTATCCTCCTTCGGCTTTACAGTTAACAAAAACGCCCTCAAGCGGTGGAATCTTCCTGTTCCCCAAAAGTGGGAGGACATAGCAAGTGAAACTTTTGCCCTTGATCCACCACAGTTTGGCATTGCTGATCCTACAAGGAGCACTTCAAATACGAGAATCTATCAGATTATTCTTCAGGCTTTTGGATGGGATAAAGGATGGCAGATTCTAACAATTATAGCTGCCAATTCTAAAGTCTATGATGCAAGTGATGCTGTCAGGGAGGCTGTTATTCAGGGTGACATAGCCGCAGGAAACACTATTGATTTCTATGGATACATAGCGATGCAGGCAAATCCTGCATGTGTTTATATCATTCCAAAGGGGGAGAGTATAATCAATGGCGATCCGATAGCCCTCTTGAAATACTCCCAGCATCCGGATGCGGCTCAGGCATTTATTTACTGGGTTCTGACCGATGGTCAGAAGATATGGCTGAATAAAGAGGTTAATAGACTTCCAGTTAATCCTAAGATCTTTGATACCCCTGAAGGCAAGAAGAGGCCTGATCTCAAGAATGCATACTATCTCGCACTCTATACTAAGGGCATCAAATTTGACGACAAGGAGGCTCTTGACACAGTCTATGCAATGCAGTTCTACTTTAAGGCAACATTGGTAGATACAAATGATTTACTCCACAGGGCATGGGTTTCTCTCGTAGATGCTCATAAGAAGGGTAAAATAGATGATGCAACATACGAGAAACTCAAAGCTGAGCTTCTTGCGCCTATTAAATTTAAAGACCCTGAAACAGGTAAGATTGTAACATTCACAGAGGATTATGCCAAGAAAATCAACCAGAGGATTATCAAAGATCCGAGCTTTAAAGACACCCTTCTCCAAGAATGGAGAAACGCCGCGAGAGACAAGTACAATAAGGTCCTCCAGGAGGTGCAGGGATGAAGGTGAGTAAGTGGAGCGAGAGGCTCTTTGGCACACCCCTTTTTGAGCCTCTCGTTTCGTTTTCCTATCTTTTTCCTCTGTTGTATTTGATAATATTCCTGATAGTACCTGTGTTGGCAATGTTACTGATAGCTTTTTCCTATAATGGTCATATCTCGCTACACTGGTTTAGGGAGATTTTGGGAACCGCTGATTATGTGCAAATTCCTCCCGTAGGATCATTGGTTGAAAAAAGTATCATCCCGGGTACAGGGGTCACACTTTATGTTATCAGAGGTGTTGATTTTGGTATTGTACTTAATTCCCTAATTGTTGGGGCTATTGTCACATTTCTTGCCTCGGTATTGGGAACGATATTTGCTTTTCTCATGGCAAGATATGATTTTAGAGGTAAGAACTTTTTTAGAATAGCCCTGTTTATTCCGCTACTTGTTACTCCCTTCGTCAATGCATACGTTATCAAATCAATGTTCAGTGAGTACGGTTTTATAAACTACTTTCTGTATCCCCTGCTTGGCTTCAGGATTAAAATCGATGGGCTTGCAGGTGTTGCACTTGCCCAAGCTATCACTTACTATCCAATAGTCTATCTGAACGCCTATGCCAGTTTTATTAACATAGATCCCACACTTGAGGAGCAGGCAGAGAATCTTGGGAGTAAGGGCTTTCATTTGTTCAGAACTGTGACATTCCCTCTGGCTCTCCCGGGAATAGCGGCAGGTGCAACGCTTGTTTTTATCTTTAGTCTTGAAGATTTAGCAGCTCCTATAGTCTTCCATGGAGACCCTCTGGCAAAGAAGCTTATGTCATACGAAATATTTAGCAAGTTCCTCTTTGGAACCGGTGAGAGGAGTCCCTTAATAGCTGCACTCTCAATAATAATGCTCGTGCTTGCAATACTTGCATTCCTTGGAATCAGAAAATACGTGAGTCTCAGGCAGTATGCCATGATAAGCAAGGGAGGAAGGTGGAAGCCCCGTGTAGCTAAGCCCAAGCACTGGCAGGCTTTAATAATTTACTTTATCATGCTTCCACTTTTGATATTTACCATACTGCCTCAACTTGGGGTTATTCATTTAGCATTCAGTCAGGAACAAACTGTTATTGGTAATGTAACTAATGTTCCGGGAGAAATTACGGGTACTATATTGACAAATGCCGAATTTAATGAGGAAACTGTTCCTTTGCAGGGTTTTTTCCAAGGCCAGCTAATTGCAGGTAAAGGTAGAATAGGGCCTATAAACGGGACACTCGATGGATTTTTCCAAGGAACAGCCCATGTTAAGGGTAATCAGGTTACAATAGAAGGAAAGATATCAGATGCGAGATTTCAGGGAGAAACCCGGAAATATGGATTTGTTGTTGCTTACGTCAATGGGCAGGTAACAGGGAATGGAGTGATAACAGGGCAGGGTCTCAACATAACGGCCAAAATAACTGCGGACATATCAAACTTACCCGTAGGAAAGAAAACTGGATTCACTCTAAAACACATTAAAGAAATGCTTGGAAATCCTGATGTGAGAAGATACATTATTAACAGCTTAACATATTCCTTCCTCGCCGTTATCTTCATAATTCTTCTCTCAATAACTTCCTCGTATGCAACTGGAAGATTCAAAGGAGCTCTAACTCCCGTTCTTGAAAGTATAGTCATCCTGCCAATAGCTGTCCCGGGTATCGTTGTGGCCATGGGATACTTTTACTTCTTCCACCAGATATTCCCCGGAACCCCCCTTGACCCGACGAATCTGAAGGGCTTTAATCCTGCCTATGTACTCATACTTGCATATTCCATAAGAAGACTTCCGTTTGCGGCTCGTTCTGTCTATGCTGGTCTGCAACAGGTTCATGTTTCCCTTGAAGAGGCTTCAATGAACTTGGGAGCGAGCAGATGGAAGACCATAACGAGCATACTATTGCCCATGATTTCACTGAATGTTTTTGGCGGTGCAATGCTCAGCTTTGTCTATGCGATGAGTGAAACAAGCGTCGGTATAACACTCGGTTCCCTTAACATGGATAAGGCTCCTATAACAGCATTCATGAAAGACGTTATGATGTCAGCCGCAGGGAGTGTCAATATAGCGGCAGCTCTTGGTGTGCTGCTTATAACTGTCCAGATAACGTCAATCGTGCTTGTTAATCTCATAACCAAGCAGAAATATTCCTTCATAGGTTTGACATGAGGTGAGAATATGGTTGAGGTCAAGCTTGAGAATATAGTTAAAACATTTGGAGAAACAGTCGCCTTGAAAGGGATAAGCTTACACATAAAACATGGAGAATTATTTACCCTCCTCGGACCTTCAGGATGTGGGAAATCAACTACATTGAGAATTATAGCAGGACTCGACTTTCCTGATAGCGGAAAGATATGGTTTGATAAAGATGAAGTGACATACCTAAGCTCAAGTGAAAGAGGAGCTGTTTTAGTCTTCCAGAATTATGCTCTCTGGCCCCATATGAGCGTCTTTGACAATGTTGCATACGGTTTAAAGATCAAGAAGTTGCCCAAGGATGAAATCGAAAAGAAGGTTAAATGGGCTCTTGAGCTCGTCAAACTTACAGGATTTGAGGATAGATACCCAACGCAGCTCAGCGGTGGACAGCAACAGCGTGTTGCCATAGCGAGGGCTCTTGTTGTGGAGCCGCGGCTCCTTCTTCTTGATGAACCTTTAAGTAACCTTGACGCCAAGCTGAGGCTTGAAATGCGTTCCGAGATAAGGAGGATCCAGAGAGAGCTTGGAATCACTGTGCTCTATGTTACCCATGATCAGGAGGAGGCAATGGCCATAAGCGATAGAATAGCAGTGATGAATGTGGGGACAGTCGAGCAAGTTGGAACTCCAAAGGATATATATGAGAATCCAAGAACAGAATTCGTTGCATCCTTTATGGGCAAGACGAATGTTATACCTGCCAAAGTCATTAAAAGAAATGGAGATAAAGTTACAGTGGAGTTTGAAAATTTCAAGTTGGATGGGTTAACTTATACAGAGAAATCGGATAATGTGGTTATTGTCATAAGACCAGAAAGAATAAGCCTGAAACCTGTTGAAAACAGCATATCCTTGACAGGAAAGGTTGATTTAGTTGAATATTATGGGTTCTTTACAGAGGTTATTGGTCTCTTTGGAGAAACAAGGATAATATCTCGGACTATAAGCGATAGAGAAGCAACATACCTAAGACCTCAGGATGAAGTTACGTTTTATATTAACAGAGATGATATAATAGTACTTCCAAAACAGCTTTAGCTTTGAAACCTGTTTTCTTTTTAATTTCACATGGGGTGGTTGCATGCTTGAGTATTTTGAAGATGGTAAGATATATGAAACCATACTTGTAACCAGCAATAATGCTACTCCCGTTGGGGTAATTAAGAATGGTCAGACGCTATTCTTCAAACTTTTTAAAGGAAGGAGTTTTGTTGACATAACAGAATTTCCTTTTGCTTCAATTCAGATAACAAATGATGTGGAACTTCTCATTAAGTTAGCACTCAACATACCAGTGGAATTAAGATTTTATAAATTCAAAAAATGGAGACTTATCGAGAATTTACCCGGAATTTATGGAAGAGTTGAGTTTAATGAGAAAAGATGGAGTGATGAATTTGGTGAGAGCATCATCTTGGAATGTCTTTTGATGCCTGAAGGGGAAGTTAAGGGGCAGTTGCCTTTAAAGCCATTAAGCCGGGCAGATTATGCTTTACTGGAAATGGCAGTTTATTTTACTAAGATCCCCCCATTGATAAAGATGAGTAACGTTGAAATGATAAAGAACACCTATTTAAAAATTCGGGAGAGATACGAACTTTACAGACATCTTGGCGGAAAAAGTGAACTCGCAGATTTTATGATGAACAAAACTGGAGAATATCTTTCCATGCTCAAAGAAACTACAGATACGTAACCATAAACTGGGGATTTATAATAAAAAGCTCCCAAGACTGGAAAAGGAAAACTTATAATTAATAGCATTAATCTTTGATAGGTGATAATCTATGAAAAGAGCTGTTGCTATACTCTTGGCTGTTATGGTATTGTTTTTAGTGCAGATGCCTTCAGCAAAAGCAGAGGTATATCCCAGAGATATTTTTGTAACCCCAAGCATTGGAGTACCCGCTATTGGTGTTCCGGGAGGAAATATCACATTAGAGCTTCAAAAAGGTGTTCAGATAAGCTCACTTGCCATAGTGTCTGTTCTTCATGGGCCTTATGTTCTTCAGATAGTTGGGCAGGAAGGAAACCTATTGACCGTAAAAATACCAGAAAATGTGGCCCCCGGTGATTATTTCCTTCAGGTGAAGTCAAATAAAGGCGACATAACTATTCCAAATGGAGTATGGGTTCTTAAAGAGTATCCCAAAGTATTGAGGATAGCCCAAGTAAGTGACACCCATGTAACCAGTGGATCTAAAATAGGATTTGTATGCAGGCAATATTTCCAGAGAAATCCAATAAAACTTGCTGAACTCTGTGAGCCTGTTATACCCCTTCACAGTGTTGTTGCAACAGACAGTGCTTACACATACTGGGCAATGCAGGATAACGTAGATGTCATAATAAATACGGGAGATGACGTCGATACTTCGGGAGATCTCACAGGATATAAGATTATATACAACATAATGAGTGAAGCTGCTGCGGCAGGAAAACCTCTAATCAACATAAAAGGCAATCATGATGATCCTCCGACAGTTTACTCAAAGCTTATCGGACCAAGATATTTTTATGAGGTGATTGGAAACTTCCTTATTATCGGACTTGATAGCAGGGGAGATGAAGGGCATCCTGATATGACACAGATAGCATGGATGGAGAAGATTCTTGAGGAACACAAAGGGAAAATACCAATAGTTCTTGTGCATCATCCGGTGTTTTATTTTGGTCCTAATAGACAGTGGCTTGGTGGCACTATATCAGGTCTCGACCCTGTTGAAGATTGGGATCAACTTAAGGGATACCTGAGCAAATACTGGATGGGAGAACCGGACATTGCAAAACGCTTCATGGAGGATGTTGTGAAGTATAACATAAAACTCGTGTTGGCTGGACACATACATCACGATAAGTATCATTTATATATTGACAAAAATGGGAATAAACATTGGTTCATAACTTTAACTGCGACGGGAGCACCGGATAAGGAGACAAATCCTCCCACAAATCCCCGTCACAGTCCAACATGGTATGGTTCAAATTTGATTTTAGTTTATAGCAATGGTACTGTGGTTGATCCAAATGCACCAAAAATTAAGGACATGATGTCTGCTCCAATTCCTCAGGAATTCATTGTCTTTAGACATCATGGAGATGATGGAACAGCTATCAAATTTATCAATGAGCTAAATAACAGTGTGCATGGACCAATAACTCTTGTTATTCCTGAAGGTGCAAAAATTGACC
This sequence comes from uncultured Thermococci archaeon, assembly GCA_964487115.1. Lineage (GTDB taxonomy): Archaea > Methanobacteriota_B > Thermococci > Thermococcales > Thermococcaceae > Thermococcus. The sequence goes on from CAZAPD010000131.1 coordinate 7,474, forward strand.
CCAGTGTTACAAATATAACATACACGGTCCTTGGAGAAAGAGAAATTGGTGGCAAATATTACCTTCTATTAAATGCAACGGTTCCAGTAGGAATTACACAAATTGTTGTGAGTAAGGAGAAGGATACTCAGAAACCAGAAGTTAAGATAGCATATACTTTCCCAAGTAAGCCCATGAAAGGAAAGGCGTTTAAAGTCTACTTCAAGGCTTCGGATAATATCGGGATAAAAGATATATACGTTGAGATAGAGGCAAATGGAAAGATTTTCAGATATGTTGGAGAGCCAACAAAAGGAGATCCGACAAACACATTTTATGTCGCCCAGATACCCGGTGTAAATGCAGACAAATACACAATTAGAGTTGTTGCAACTGATTTCTATGGAAACAAGGCTATTGCAGAGAAAGTTATGGGGAAAACCGCAACATCAACTACTTCTTCATCTCCTACTCAAACCCAGACCATGAGTACGACTACATCCACAACCACAAGTCACACACAAACTACATCGAGCTCCTCCATATCAACAACATCTAAGGAAACGACATCTTCGCTAACATCGTCAACAACGAGCAGTGCGACAGGAGGTAAAACTTGCGGGCCAGCGGCTCTCATAGGACTAACGTTGCTACCACTTCTATTCAGGATGAGAAGAAGGAGATGACGACTATTCTCTTTTTTATTCCTGACTTTATGGCAATTTTTTGAGGGAAGAATTTTTAAACCATCTGGCCATTTTCCAATTGGGTGGTGCCCGTGAAGTTTAAAGGGAAGGCGTTTGGAAATACCGTGAGAATAGAGTTTGAAATCTTAAGTTTGAGTGAGCTTAAAATTGATGACTTGAGAGATTTTGACACTGATATATTGAAAATCGAACTTAGGTCAACTTCATCTGGGTTAAAACTCATAGGTATTTGGGAGGGCAGTGTTGAAAATGCTGGTGAGGGTATAAAAAAAGCTCTTAATGAAAGTTATAAGCTAAAAGAAAAGATTCTACGCAGGATAAAAACTAAAACTGAGGCTATAAGAGCAACAATGAAACAGTTAGGATTTAAAGAAGAGATTCTGGGATATGGGAATTTAATAAGATTCATGAAAAAAACCGGTAACTATGAGATAGTCGTCATAACCTCAACTAAGGATGATATAGTTAGAGTTGAGGTATATGGGAATGATAAAAAGATAGTTGGGCCTGAGGTTGAAAGCCTCTTTAGTGATGTGGATGTTGAAGAGCTTGAAGTTTATGATTTAGAGGAGGAAGGTCGGGAAGAGAGACTTGTCATAAATCTTGAAATACCCCAAGGAGATGAAAAGCCAGAAACTAAAATAGCTGAAGCCATAAAGATGATAGAGAATATGCTGATGGCTTAATGGTTTCTCTGTCTTTTTCCCTTTTCACGTCCAGTTTTCGGTCCGATACTACTTCGTGGAAACCATCTCAGCCCGAGAATATCACCCTTGGTGTATAAAATAACCTTTTAATGTACCGGCTCAAGATTTCATCGGTGATGTAATGTTTAAACTTACTGATTTTGATTATCATGGTAAAACAGTCTTTCTTAGGGTTGACCTTAATTCACCAGTAAAGGAAGGGAAAATAATCAGTGATGCCCGTTTTAAAGGTGTTCTGCCGACAATTCTTTATCTTCTTGAACATGCTGCAAAGGTTGTTATTGGAACTCACCAGAGCAAACCTTACAGGGAGGATTACATAACTACAGAACAACATGCCGAGATCCTGAGTGCCCTCTTGGATACTGAGGTTGAATATGTGGAGGATATATTTGGAAAATATGCCCGAGAGAGAATAAAGGCTCTTAAACCCGGCGAAGCTCTTATTCTGGAGAATCTTCGCTTTGCCGCCGAAGAGGTGAAATATAAACCCGTTGAAGACTGTGAAAAAACATTTTTTGTGAGAAAGCTTGCTCCTCTAATTGACTATGTTGTTAATGATGCATTTGCAGCCGCACATCGTTCTCAGCCCTCCCTCGTAGGTTTTGCCAGATTGAAACCGATGGCAATGGGTTTCCTTATGGAACAGGAGGTCAGGGCCCTTAGTAAAGCATATGAAAGCAGGGAGGGACCAAAGGTTTACGTTTTGGGAGGATCAAAGGTGAGTGACTCTCTAAAAGTGGCCCAAAATGTTTTGAAGAATAATAAAACTGATTTTGTTCTAACCGGTGGATTAATAGGACATGTGTTTACTCTCGCTAAGGGTTATGACCTCGGGGAAGCCAACATAGAATTTATGGATAAGAAAGGGTTGATTAAATTTGTAGACCTCGCCGAGGAGATACTCAACGAGTTCTATCCTCAGATAAGAACTCCCGTTGACTTTGCAGTAGATTATAAAGGAGAGAGGTTTGAGATAGACCTTCTTAGTGATGAGAAGAGGTTCTTTGATGAGTACCTAATATTGGACATCGGCTCCAGAACTGTAGAAAAATACAGAGAGATACTACAGAAGGCGAAAATAGTAGTGGCCAATGGTCCAATGGGTGTTTTTGAGAGAAAAGAATTTGCCTTTGGAACAGTGGGGGTGTTCAAAGCCATAGCCGAAAGTCCTGCTTTCTCGATTGTTGGGGGCGGGCACTCGATAGCGAGCATTTATCAGTACGGCATAAAAGGAATAAGTCATGTTTCAACAGGTGGAGGAGCAATGCTGAGCTTTTTTGCAGGTGAGAAACTGCCGGTGCTTGAGGCATTCAGGTTGAGCTATGAGAAGTTTAAGAAATCTATTAACAAGGTTACGGATTAGACTGAAATGAAGGAGAAATAGGAGCCAATTGTCAATAATTCATTAAGGCTCCAAAAATAACTGCTGTCCACCAGATTTCTAAGAATATAAAACCGGTTGTTGCATTCCTTTCTATAATCCACGCTATGAATACGATGTATGCTATCGCTGTGGCTATTATATGGAGCTTAAGGAATTTCCTGTTGATGTCTTTTCCGGCTTTCATCCATCCTGTTGGGAGTGGTAGCCAGTCGAAGAAAGCTCCTGTTAATGCCAATAGAGGCTTGTTGAAAAATACTGTAGGGATAAAGATTAATCCCGCAAGCATGACACAAAACATTGTAATCTGCTGCTTTTTCATGACCATCACCCCCTTAATCTATTGTTGCTTTCCTAAATTCAATGACTGCAATTCCCATAAAGAGAATTGCCAGCCCAGAAAGCACGAGCCAATCGGTTGTTAATGAAAACGTTGATGCAACTCCGGATAAATAATATCTTGAACCATCCACGGCATATGTGAGTGGATTGACTTTGGCAAGCCACTGCATCCATTCAGGCATTGTTTTTACAGGATAAAATGCCCCACTCAGAAATGTCATTGGAAGCATTATCATGGTCATTATCATCTGAAAGCCTTCCATACTGCTCATTTTCATGGCTATAGCTACTCCCATCCCTGCCACGGCAAGTCCCACTATAAAACTTAGACCTAATGTAGGAATAACTCCTGACAATTTGAGGGAACTTGTCATGAAAAAGCTCAGCGCTAATATTATTACACCCTGAATCATTGCTGTTATAGCTCCTCCGGTTATCCTGCCCAGTATAGCTTCTTCCCTTGAGGCAGGTGCGACTAATATCTCTTTAATAAAGCCGAACTGTTTGTCCCAGATGATTGTTATTCCTTGGATAAAGCTCATATTGAAGACCGTCATTGCAACTATACCCGGGACGAGATATGTCATATAATCCACGCCACCGAATATCATACTTGCCCCTGGAAAGTTAAATGCTCCTGACCAACCTTTACCAAATAAGACAAGCCAGATTATTGGATTTATGAGGCTCCCTATAACTCTTGCTTTGGAGCGTATGAATCTTTTCATCTCGCGATAAATCATCGTGCTGAAGACTCTCATTTTTATCACCTCCTCATTCGGGCTCTCATTATCATCTTGGCAACTTTTTGTTCTCCTCCTTCATCCCGGATTTCTCTGCCAGTTAGATGCAGGAAGACGTCATTGAGTGTAGGCCGGTGATATGTAACCTCAAGAATCCTCAGGCCATTTTTCTGAGCGAGCTCGAATAGTTTGGGCATTGCCTCAGCGGCATTCTGGACATCAAGCCTTACCCTTCCGTCGGGCATTATCTTGCATCCCCTGATGAACTCCGCATTAAGGCATTTAACACCCTCCTTGGGCTCTTCCATGCGCACATATATCACATCATTACCCACGAGCTTTTTCAGGTCATCAGCAGTTCCCTCTGCTATTATCCGCCCGTAATCTATTATTGCTATTCTATCTGCTAACTGTTCAGCCTCATCCATGTAGTGAGTTGTGAGAAAAATCGTCATGTTGTGCTCTTCCTTCATAGCCTTTATATACTCCCAGATATGGGCTCTCGTCTGCGGGTCAAGACCGATTGTGGGCTCGTCAAGAAAGAGTATCTCAGGCTCATGGAGTAGAGAGCGTGCTATTTCAAGCCTGCGTTGCATCCCTCCGCTAAAAAATTTAACTGGTCTGTCTTTGAAGTCCCATAGCTCAACGAATTTAAGCATTCTTTCGATTCTCTCTTTGAGCTCACTTCCAGAATACCCGTATATTCTTCCATGGATATACATGTTCTCGTATGCTGTAAGCTCTCTGTCAGTGCTCGGGTCCTGAAAAACAATGCCTATTTTTCTTCGGACTTCAACGGATTCTCTCACCACGTCATGTCCAGCTACAACTGCCCGTCCTCCGTTTGGTCTCAGAAGTGTCGTCAGCACATGTACCGTTGTGGTTTTTCCTGCCCCATTAGGTCCAAGGAATGCAAATATCTCCCCTTTTCTAACTTTGAATGAGATTCCTTTAACCGCTGTAAAATCATCATATCTCTTTACGAGATTCTCAACTTCGATAGCATATTCCATTTCAATCACCACGATTGTTTTTCCTAAATTTCTCAGCATGTTCTTCTCTAAAGACAAATTTTATGCCATATTTTTCTTTGAATGGCAATTTGAGAGTATTATAGATAAGTGTTAAAACAGGATATTTCACGGGTTTGTCCTTTGGCCTTAAAGCTCCTGTCGGACATGCATCGACACAAATGTTGCATCCTTTACAGGGCTCTGGATTTACCATGACCGGTCTAAAACGAACTTTTTCTTTAAAGCCAAAGAGAGGAACTTTCATGGGTTCAACTTTCCATATTTTCTCACCATATGGGCAGACGGTTATACATTCCTCTCCTCCACCACATATTGGATAGTATATTGTCAGAGGAGCACTCTTGTTCATGGATTCATAATACTCTCTCCATCCCCTGATTGCACTGTTCATAGCCTATCACCAAACTCTACAATGAATCTAACCTGCTTAGCACAGTCTTTTATAACTTTGGAGAGTTCTTCCCTCTGTTTTTCATTAAGTTCATCGAACTTTTCAAACAACAGTCTAAATGCATTCACCAGTTCATCTCCTCCTAATTTTCGAAATCCCTTGTAGATTTCCATTTTATGGATAATCTCTCTGAGTTCTTCTTTGTGCTCTTCCAGATATTCCAAGCCCTTTTCAGTTATTCTGTATGTTTTTTTCTCTCTCTTTCCACTTCCTATGACTTCAATAAGGCCTGCCCTTCTCAGACTTGCCAGTGTGGGATATATGACACCTGCACTTGGAGTGGGAATGGCAAATCTCTCTTCTAATTCTTTCATTATAGCATAACCGTGCATAGGATTTGTCCTTAACATTTCTAATATTAGGAGTTTTAGACCACCTTTAAATTTCGGTCGCTCCAAATACATCACCTAACATATCTATAGATATATCAATTTATAAACTTTTTGATTCGAAATATCGTGTTGGGATGTTTTTAAGGTTATAATGGCAATGACGTGCCAGACAATATCCGGAAGGCTTAAGATAGATGTTCTGAAAAACTATAGGGGGGGTGTGGGATGCATCTCATCCTAAAGCCGCTGTTTAAAGCTGAATTGTCCGATGATTTTATTGATATCCTAAGAATAAAGCTTCTTGGAAAGGAAGTCAGTGAGGGGGAGAGAATTTCAATTGATATCCTTGGGAAATCCCTGAATTTTGAAGTCGTATATGCAGAGCCAAAAACCCTTAAAGTTAGAGAGAATACCAAGATTGAGATTTCATCTTCCTTAAATCCATGCATAGAACTGGAGTTTGAGAAAAAGATCAGAGAACTCATACCTTTCCCTCAGGGTTTTGTTATTGTATTTGAGGATGAGGTTCTGATTATAAACCAAAAAGGGCACAAGATTTTTAATAAAAGGTTCGAAAATCTTAAAGAAGTCCGAATATCTGGGAATACTGTGGCGGTGATTTACGATGAAAAAAAGCTTGCACTCATACACGTTTCATGAAAGCTGGGAGGAAAAAAAGGAAAGAGCCGTCAGGATTGTTAAAAAGTTGATGGAGATGTATCCAAGGAAAAGTCGGGGAGAAATCCTGCAGGGGGAGCCGTATTTCACTTTAATCCGGTGTATAATCTCTCAAAGAACAAAAGATGAGACAACTGACAGAGCCAGTGAGGTTCTTTTCAAGCATTATCCGACTATGAAATCTCTGGCAGATGCCAGTGTAGAGGAAATTCAGAAGCTGCTGAGGGAAAATGGTGTTGGCTTGTGGAAGACTAAGGGTAGATGGATTGTTGAAGCATCAAAGATTCTCCTTGAGAAATATGGGGGGAAAGTTCCAGACGACATAGACGAGCTGATGAAGTTGCCCGGTATAGGAAGGAAGTGTGCGAATATCGTCTTAGCCTACGGCTTTGGGAGACAGGCGATTCCTGTTGACACTCATGTCAATAGAATAAGCAAGCGTTTGGGCTTGGCACCTCCACGTGTTGCTCCTGAGAAAGTTGAGGAATATCTGAATGAACTCATTCCCAGAAACTTATGGATATATGTGAATCACGCAATGGTCGACCACGGGAAGAAAATCTGCCGACCGATAGGGCCGAAATGTAATGAATGTCCCCTGAAAGATCTCTGTCCATATGCAAAAGGTTTGATTAGCGACAGTGACATAAAAGGAAAACCTCAGGGCTCGTAGGAACAGACGTTAAGTCCGTTCAATCGATAAACTGCTGGAATTTCTATCTCAATTCTCCTTTTTTCAGATTTGAAGAAGTTCTCATGAGACACTCAATTTTCAGCCTAAACTGTATCTTTACGTTAACAACGCTCATATTCCGGTTTTCTTTTTGATGTCAGGGGGATGGTTGGGGTAAGTTTAAGGATTTTGCCCCCCACGTTGGTTCTAATGCTTTGGCTTTAATAGCCTGCCATGCTTCAAGGCCTGAGACATGGTCCCCAGTTACCTCAAATTTCCAATCACAGGTTTTAAAATACATGATCCCACTTTGTTTAGGGAATATGTGGGCCAATGGAGACATTGCTCATATTTTCAGCAATGAAAAGAATGTGTCCTATCGCGATTGAATCATTTTTGGCCTCAGGTAGACTGTGAAGTCTCCGGACATCAAAAGATCATTGCACCCCCTCATGGCTTGCGGGGAATAGGAGAGCCTGATGAAAAGGTCATTTCTGTTTTTAAAGGAATAGAAGCTGAGAGGCTTCCAGTGTCCCATAATGCAGGAGAGATTGCTCACATTGATATCAAAACTCCACGGCTTTAGTACGATTTCACTTTTCTCTCCAAAGGAAGAAACCGTCTTCTCGTGGAGCCAAGAACAATACCACTATTAACAATTCGTGAAGGGATGTTTTATTTTTATGGTGGCATCGGGAGTGGAACATAGAGCAAGAATTCTAAGATTAACCGGTGAGGAGACCTTCAATCTAATATGGTTTTGGAGGGTGTTTTGGGATATTTGAGGAGATGGGGTTTGTTGTGTTTTTGGGTCATGAGAGGTGGTGCCGTGAGATTACTTTTTGAGTGGGGGATTAAAACTCTTGGAAACAACCCCAGAGCAGGTGGGAAGTAATTGAGAACCCCCATCAAAGACTCTAATGAAACCCTCACTAACAAGAAATTAAACCAACGCCCTCAAATGGAAAATTTCAGTCTTCCTTTTCCGCTTCTTCTCCTGCCAGCTCCCTGAGTCTGTCGAGGTCAGAGCCGACGGCTATCAAAACATCTCCTTCTTCGATTATGTCATCCTTTCCCGGGTTGTATATATACCTCGTTCCCCTTTTTATCGCCAGTATCCTCGTTCCTATCTTACTTGGGAGCTTAAGCTGCTTCAGTGTCTGTCCTATCAGAACAGAACCCTTCCTAACAGTTATTCTTCCAAGTTCTTCTTCTGTGTCTTCCATAATCCTCTGAATTATCGGATGCGGTTCAACGTCTCTAAGAACGAGGTCCGCTATTTTATAGGCTGCATCTGAAATAGCCTCGTTTATACTTGCCATCTCGATTATGCTGAGAAGCCTTGTAGGCTTTTCCTCTTCTCTGGCGGTTTTGAGAGCAAGTTTTTTAACCTTAAGAGTCAGTTCATCCATTCTCTCCTCAAGGAGATAGACTTCCTCTGCTATGTCCTCACTGTTATACATGACGGAGGAGAATGCAAGGTCAACCATGAGTGATGAAATATCCTTCATCTCAATTAGACAGTTTTTAATCTCTTCAAGCTCATTCATTTCCTATCACCTTTATTATCCCTCTTGCAATTTCCTTGAGATAGTCTATTGAGGTTTGTGTTCCTCTCCCGATAAGGACATCTCCAGCGAGAATTTTGAAATCACCATCTGGATCAAAGAGCCATCTCTTTCCTCTCCTCACAGCTAAAATCCAGACTCCAGTATTGCTGGCCAATTCAAGCTCTTCTAAGGTTTTTCCGACAAGAATGGAGTCCGGAGTCACTACAAACCTTCCAATGACTTCTTCACTCTCAAGGATAACCTGTTTTATAATGGGATGAAGCTCAACCTCCTCAAGTATCATCTTTGCAAGGTCTGCTGCAGCATTTGAGATGTCATCTATTGAATGGGCCATGTGAAGGATTGAGGTTATCTGTTCAGCTTCCCTCGGACTTCTCGCGGCCAGAACGGCATGCACCATAAGATGATAGTTCAGCATATCGAGATATTCTTCAAGCTCAAGAACCTCTTCGGCCAGTTCCTCTTCCCCAAAGAGTACAGATGAATATGCGAGATCAACCATGAACTCTGCTGTGTTTTTCATTTCAATGAAAATCTCCTTTACACTCTTTGGTTTGTATTCGTATTCCTCCCATTCTTCCACCTTGTTTCCACCAATTGAGAAATCTCTATTTAATTTATTTAGTTTTCGCCGTTAGCTCACATGCTGTTGGAGATCGTTATGTGCAGCTTTGTTATCTTTTTCAGTGGAATTTTGTCTTTATGTCTTCAAAGCACTATTAAACTCGTCTTGGCAGTGAGTGAGCCAATAAGAAAGCTTATATATAGAGGAAAACTGATTCAGAAAGATAGGGGTGGCATTGATGGAGAGTGATGGGAGTGATAATTCTTTTAGAAATAAAAACAAAGATACGCCATGCATACACAACTACGCTTATATCTCTGGTTGTGTCGTTGGTTATAGGCTTATTCGGTGGCACGTTTTTAGGGAAGTATTTTAAAAAGATACGCTCTTCTTATCCTGGGTTACTTGTAATCCTCCCCGGAATGATGGGATTGAGGGGCAATGTATTCGGCTCAATGGCCTCACGATTCTCTACGATGCTGTATCTGGGCGATTTAAAACCCAGTTTGAAAGATAAAAAGATTTTAAAAAACGTTGTTTTAGGTGTTATTCTTTCGTTGATTCCTGTAACCTTTCTGTGGGGTATTGGGATTATAGAGGGAATACGAGAGAATGCATTTGAGATTCTCATGATTGTGATCAGCTCGACAATTTTAGTTTCTGTAATTCTCGGGTATTTTACTGCATTTGTCACGATATTTACGTTCAGACAGGGGAGTGACCCCGATAGTGTGGCGGCTCCATTGGTAGCTTCAATGGGAGATTTACTTACAATACCCTCCTTAGTTGCATTTATACTGCTTCTTGAGAGCACAAAAAGAGGATTTTGGATGATTAATGTATTTTTTGTGGCATTTTTGATGGGAGTGCTTCTGGTTAGCCAGATAAGACGAGGCGAATTTTTCTATCTGAGAAATCTCTTCATAACCATAACGTTTCTGGCTCTCCTCTCAGTTATATCCGGTTCTCTTTTGGAAAAATACAGCCCGCTTATACAGAAAGCTATTCTCCTGAGCATCGCTTATCCAGCCCTCTTAAGCAGTTTTGGAAACTATGGCTCTGTTATAGCGGCAAAAACCTCCACAAAGTTGCATCTCGGTGAAATTGAGGGCTATTTAAGCGGGGAGATGTTCCTTGAGATACTTGTTCTCTTCACAACAACTCCGATAATAGGCACATTAATCAATCTCCTTGCTTTTGTTATTGCCAAATATTTACTGGGAATCAATGGAGAACATGTGAAATTATTGATACTGACTTACCCCTTCATGGCCCTCTTCATAATGCTCTATGCATATACCCTCTCCTACCTGCTTTTCCAGAAAAACATTAACCCGGATCATGTTGCGATACCTCTTATATCCAACAATAGTGATATATTTGGAACGATATACACAATACTGATAGCAAAGCTTATGGTGGGGTAGATGCTTGGTGTATCGACGATATGTTGTTTCGATGTCAGTCTGGGAACTGCACTTTATAAAATAAGCAGGATAAGAGGAATAGACTTTGTTGAGATAGTTAATGAGAACTATCACATGCTTGATAGATACAATTATGGCCTCCATTTAGCCACTCTTGAAGAAAAGGGTCTGAAGAACGTGATACATGCTCCGTTCAGTGATATAAACATCGCTTCCCTGAATGAAAGGATCAGGAGGGCTTCACTTGATATACTTTTTGAGGCCCTTGAGGTGGCTCAACTTATGGGTTCGCTTCTCGTAGTTGTTCACCCCGGTCATCTCTCCCCTGCAGGCATGAAGTTTCCTAAGGCTTACGAAAAGATACATAAACGTTCCCTTGAGGAAATCGATAGATATTCTAAGAAGCTTGGCATCAGGGTGGCTCTTGAGAATATGCCTGCATTTTCAATTTTGGATGGCAGAACATGTGAAAGAATTCGGGAGCTCATAGACGGAACAGAACTCTATGTGGCCCTCGACGTTGGTCACCTGAACACAGTAACACACAATTTTGAGGAATTTATCGAACTTTTTAGAGATAGGATAATACATGTGCATCTCCATGACAATGATGGAAAAAACGACTCTCATTTAAGCCTTGGGGAGGGAAACGTGCCGTGGGAAGATATTTTAAGGATGTTACCTCGGAAAGCAACTTGGAGCTTTGAACTCACGAATCTCGATTCTGTTATGAAGAGTCTGAGATTCATTAAGACACATATCTAAATCTGAAATCATATTCATCGATGTATTTTTGAATTCATTAAGGCACGTATTTGACAGACATAAACCTTTTATACAGGCAAAATAAAAAGATAACCGAAGAAAGTTTGAAAGAAGTTGGATTTAGCCAAAATTTTTAGAGAAGGTGGTATCATGAAAAAGCCAAAAATAGCCGAAGAATTAAAACCTTTTTTCGACCCAAAAGGCGTTGCTATTCTCGGTGCTACGGACAAAAAGGGGAAGGTTGGAAATGTCATCTTTGAGAATTTCAGGATGAATAAGGAGCGCGGTATCTTCAAAGGGAACATTTATCCCGTTAATCCTAAACTCAACGAGATTGAGGGCTATAAATGCTATCATAATGTAAAGGAGTTGCCGGATGATACTGATCTTGCGGTGATATCAATTCCCGCTAAGTTTGTACCAGCGACAATGAAAGACATTGCTGAAAAAGGAATAAAAGCTGTTGTCATAATTACAGGAGGATTCGGGGAGCTTGGCGAAGAAGGGAAGAGAATGGAAAGAGAGATTTATGAAATAGCGAAGGCAAACGGCATAAGGGTTATAGGGCCGAACTGTGTTGGTGTCTATGTGCCTGATACAGGAGTTGATACAGTATTCCTGCCGGAGAATAAGATGGACCGACCGAAAAGTGGGCCAATAGCATTTGTAACCCAGAGTGGAGCGTTTGCTGCAGCGATGTTAGACTGGGCAGCAGGAGCAGGAATAGGCATAGGTAAGATGGTTAGCTACGGTAACAAGCTTGATGTTGATGATGCGGATTTGATGGACTATTTCATCTATGATAATGAAATCAGAGTTGTTACATTTTATATCGAAGGTGTTAATGATGGCAGGAAGTTCATAGAAGCGGCAAAGCGGATAACCGCCGTTAAGCCAGTCATAGCTCTTAAGAGTGGAAGGACAGAGTATGGGGCAAAAGCAGCTTCTTCACACACAGGTTCATTGGCAGGGGCTGATATAATCTACGATGCTGTCTTTAAGCAGACAGGTATTATAAGGGCTGAAGATTTTGAGCACATGTTTGATATGGCTAAGGCCTTCGCAAAGTGCAAGCTTCCAAAGGGTGATAGGGTAGGCATTATTACAGATGGTGGCGGAGCTGGAGTCATGGCAAGTGATGCAGTTGCAAAGTTTGGCCTTAAAATGGCTGAACTGAGCGAGGAAACTATCAAGTATCTCAAAGAGAACTTCCCACCACATGCAGTCGCCGGAAATCCAACGGATGTCGTTGGAGATACAGATGCTCAGAGGTATAAGGTTGCAATTGAGGCATTTGTGAACGACCCGAATGTAGACGCTATAGTAATCATAACGTTGTTCCAAGTACCGCTCCTTGATGAGATGGAGCTGATTGATATATTAGCTAACTATGCTGGAAAGAGCGATAAGCCCATAGTTGCTGTCGCAATGGGAGGTAAGAAAACCGAATACTACGCAAAGATACTTGAAGACAAGGGAGTTCCGGTCTATCCCACACCTGAGAGAGGCGTTAGGGCTATCGCTGGCCTTGTTCAATACACCAGATATCTTGAAAGGAGGAAGATGTGATCTTTCTTTTTTACCCATTTGGTGGGGGGAAGAAAAATGAAGGAGAAGGAAAAGGCTCTGAAGATAATTGAAGAGGTTTTGGCTCAAGGTAGGAAGGCTCTGGTTGAATTCGAAGCTAAGGAGATTTTAAAAGTTTACGGTTTGCCGGTTCCTGAGGAAAAGCTTGCAAAGACCCTTGATGAAGCCCTTCAGTATGCACAAGAAATAGGCTATCCGGTTGTTCTGAAGTTGATGTCGCCGCAAATTCTCCACAAGAGTGATGCTAAAGTTGTTCTCTTAAACATAAAGACCCCCGAGGAGCTCAAACAGAAGTGGGAGGAGATACATGAGAATGCCCGCAGATATAGGCCAGATGCCGAGATACTCGGGGTTCTCGTTGCTCCGATGCTGAAGGTCGGAAAGGAGATTATCATTGGTGTAACAGAAGATCCACAGTTCGGGCATGCCCTGATGTTCGGTCTTGGAGGAATTTTTGTAGAGGTTCTCAAGGATGTTACGTTCAGAATAATCCCAATAGAGGAGAAAGATGCATGGAAAATGCTCAGGGAGATAAAGAGCTATCCGATTTTAGCTGGAGCAAGAGGAGAGCCTCCTGCAGACATGAAGGCCATAGTTGATTTGATGCTCAAGGTTTCGAGGCTAATTGATGACCTCAGGGACTACATCAAGGAAATGGACTTAAATCCTGTCTTCGTCTACCCTGAAGGCGAAGGTGCTGTTATAGTCGATGCGAGGATTATTCTGAAGTAATTCTTTCACTTTTCTCCTTTATGGATTCTAAAACTCAGCAGGAAAATTCCCAGACTGAAAATTCCAAATATTCCAATACCGAGAAAGCCCGTTCTTAGGCCGAGAAAGCCGATGATGATTGGACCCAGTGCTTGACCTATATCCTTTATGCTCTCAAGAAAGCCAAGGGCCGTTCCACGGAGCTTTGAAATTTCGGTGGCTAAGGGTTTTGTTGAGGCCTCACTTAAAGATGCACCAACTGAAAAGGCTACTGCCCCAGAGGCTATTAGCAACAGGGACGATGAAAATGCTAAGAGGAACATGGAAAGTCCCACGAGGCTCATCCCAACAATTATGGGCTTGGTTCTCCCGATTCTATCACTCAGATAGCCAGCATAGGGCTTCACGAGTGCCATGATTGATATTTCTACAGTCAGTATCAATCCAGAAAGCCATGCTTTGTCTTGGAGGTAGTAGAAGAGAGGAAGAAAGGTTTCTATGCCCTGATAAGCCATGTATACGGCGCCATCGAGAAATCCTATTAGGAGGAGATCGTTGCTGAAGGAGAACTCAAAATGCTGAAGTTCCTTTCCAGTGTCAGGGAATCCGAAAGAGAGGAGGAAGACGATAACACCTGTTAGAGAGCAGAGGAGAAAGACTATAGAGAAGCCAAGGAAGTATATAATGGTACCTGCCAGAAGGGGTGCTGCTGCTCTACCCACCAGCGTTGCAGAACTGAGAAGGCCCATGAATGTGCCTTTTCTGTCAGGGTAGAGATCGCTTACAAGGGCAAGAGAGACCGGGACGAATATAGCTGTAGCAATTCCGTAATATGCTCTCACGAGGACAAGGGTTAGGACATCGTTTGCAAGAAAGTAGAGTATGGGTGCGCTGAGAAATACAAAGCCTGAGATTTTTAGAAGTTTTCTGCGACCATAAAGGTCACTTAGAAGACCAGAAGAGAAGTTCACAATTATCCCTGTGACAGTTGAGGCAGCAGCTATAAGTCCTATATCCTCCCTCGCAAGTCCTATGCTTTGAGCATAGAGAGGAAGGGTAGGTGATTTACTCATCGTCGAGCCGAGAATTGCAAAAAATCCTGCTGAAAGCAGAATGAGCAGGGTATTATGTTTTCTCATTCTCATTCACGCTGGTCACTTCTTGGATATATCCAATAATATCATGAACTATCGCTAAATCAATTGCAGCACTTATCCCTGAAAAAATATCGCCTGCTATTAAATACAGCATAGAGAGGAATAAATCTATCCCCTTGTATATGAGAGCTGTTTTTACTGCAGTTTTATTTTCTCTCTCCAATCCAAGAACAAGCGTAAAATTCAGCATGGCAAAAATTACATAGACTGTGTAATAACCGCTTTGATATGCAAAGTAGAGTAAAAAGAGCCCTTGAATAAAAAGAAGATACATGGAGAGCCTTAATTTCTGCATTTTTCTCCCAAATATTTCTCAAAGACCTCCACGTATTTAAACCCATCGTCCGGAAAGATAAGAACGTAGGTTCCATCTCCAAGCTTCTTGGTAAGTCTTTCGTATGCCTTGACTACTGCACCGGAGCTCAGGCCTATGAGGAGACCGTCATTTCTGGCAACATGGATTGCTCCTTCGATAGCCTCTTTTCTTGTTATCTCAACAACTCCATCTATCTCAACCTGGAAGTACCACTTAGGCTTTGTCTCAAGCCTCTTGATTCCGGGTATTTTCTCACCCTTCGCGGGAATGACACCTATTACCTTTGTATCATAGCGCTCCTTGAAGTAACTCGCGAGCCCCGCTATGTGTCCAGAGGTCCCTATTCCGGCTATTATGACGTTGGGTATCTTTCCTATGCTCCTCATCTGCTCTTCGATTTCTTTAGCGGTAAAGCGGTAGTGAGCATCAAAGTTGTCGTCGTTCTCGAACTGGTTGAGATTCACAGCTCCGGCTTTCCTTGCCTCCTCGACGACGTACTGAACCATGGTGGGGTCTATAGTCTCAAAGTCTGTCATAACAACCTCCGCACCAAGAATTCTCAAAAGAACCTGCGTGGCCTTGGGGGTCGGCTTCGGCAGGTATGCCCTGAACTCTATTCCCAGAACGTTGCTGAGAGCAGCTAAAGAAATTCCAACGTTGCCGGAGGTGGCTTCAAAAAGAGTCGTGCTGTTGATGTCTCCACGGTCAATAGCTTTCATAAGCATATTAAACACAGCTCTGTCCTTGATGCTTCTGCTGAAGGGATTAAAGAACTCCAATTTGGCAAAATACATCCCCCCTCTTGGTGGAAAGCTTAACAAGGGGGGTTGGTTTGTATTTCTCGAACAACTCCAATGTGCTGTCAAACACGTTCATTTGCATCACCGTAGCATCACCGCAAAAAGCTTTGATAAACTTCTTAAAAGCTTTCCTAAAACGAACAGTTATGGACAGAACTGGGTAATTAAAGCACACCTTCCCTTTTCAGCCTCTCCTTTATCCTCTTGAACTCTCCGAGTGAGCCTCTTATAACTGGATACTTCGGTACAAAGGGACAAGGTTCTTCAGATCTAATGCTTATCTCAAACGTGCCTATCTCCTTTGCTATTTTGATTATCTCCTCTTTGTCGAGGCCTATTAGCGGTCTCAGGATAGGTAGGTCACTTGCGGTGCTTATTACCATGAGATTGTCTAAAGTTTGACTCGCCACTTGTCCGAGAGAGTCGCCGGTTATTATCGCCTTTGCCCCAATTTCATGGGCAAGACGGCAGGCTTTCCTAAGCATCGTATACTTGCAGAAGAGACACGTCCACTTGGCTTTCCTGATTTCACTTAACTTTGAAAAAACTGCGCCCTGCTCCTCGTAGGCGTCAACTATAACCGGCTCATCTAACTCTCCATATCTCCCAAGAATTTCACATAGCTCCAATACCTTGGACTCTTTTGTCCTACTCTGCCTGAAGTGTATAGGGGTCACCTCGAAGCCCTTCCGAAGCATGAGGTAGATGGCCACTGGTGAGTCAATACCCGAGCTTAGGAGTGCTACAGCCTTCATGGTTGAGAGAAGGTAAAGAGAGATATATGAAGCTTTCCTCAACTTAAGGTTGGAGTCCACCCGAACTGGTCTCGATTTCCCAAACCTTTGATTCGTATGGGGCCCCAAACATCAGATAAAGCTTGTAGTTAACCCTCCACATTCCCAGAAATTCCTTGAACCGGTAAGTGGCCTCCACAGGCAGAAGGACGACCCACGGGGCCAGATAATGTCCCTCCAGTTCTTTCAGTATACCACTTTTCCCATCCCTCCCGCGAAGTGCGAAGCTGAATTTGTTCCTCTCGTTCTTTGTCATCCCCCTGACATCGAGGACGAACAGCGCGTATCCCTCTCCGTTCATCAGCTCATGAACTGGCCGTTTTCTAATCAGGGAATAGCCAGTAATCACTATCCCCGGAACAGCAAGGTAGTTGGGATTCCACATTTGCTCAAGGTTTATCGCCTTAACGTCCAGCTTTTCATGGGGAAACCCCATATCTACCAGCATCTCCTTGAACTCAAAGGAGAGTTCAAACCTCTCAGAATCGTCCGCCCCCCGGAGCATGACCATGAAGTCAAAATCGTTGGGGGAGTCTTTCCCCTGGGTCGTGGATCCATACAGAACTACATCAAAGACCTTTCCATGCTCTCTCTTGAATTTACTCGCGGCCTCTTCCAGTTCACTTAATCCTATCGGTAAGTTTGAGAACTTCATGCCTCAACGCCCCCACCTCATCTCCTGTGAGCCGTCTTTCATACGCGTCCCGGTAAAAATCAAAGAACTTACTGACAACGCGGTACAGATCACGGTAGTGAAGCCTCAGAATTGCAAATCGTTCACTGTGGTTTTTGGGTTCAAGATTCAGATCACGCTTGATGATGTAGTCGCATATCCCAACAAGGGCTTTGAAATACAGTATCGATGCGGAATTGTATCTGCCCTTTTTGAAGGCGTCTTCCCCGTCTCTATATATTCCCAGATATTTGCCTTCAGGTCATCAAGACTCACGGGCACATTTCTCACCGTGTAGTCATGCCTACAACAGCACGGTATTTAAGGATTTCTGTAGGAATTCCTACGGGCACTAAGCTGGAGCAGACCGATGTAAACAAACCAGGCCAGTATCATGGAGGCGCCGATGAGCTCAGGAATCGCGAGACCCTTAAAGATCCCAGCCTTCACGAGGTAGAGCATCAGAGCGAAGGTGAGAACCGCCAGAACGCCCCAGACGTAGCCGGCGAAGAGCCCCTTCCGTCCGAGCTTTATGCCAACTATCGCTATGTCCGCCAGGGCCAGAACGTAGAAGAACACCGCCGCCGGCCCATGGGGAGCGTACTCCTCTGGGAAAACTCCAACGAGGAAAAGGAGAACCATGGCTAAAGGCATCAGGTAAGCCAGACCGTTCCTCAGCGCACCGAGGGAGGCCACAAAACCCAGAACGGCAAAGACCATCAAAAAACCATTGAAGTAGTAATTCACAGGATTTCGTACTGATCCCATGTCGCTCAGGGCGTTGTCTGTGAACGAAAACCACGGGTTCTGGCCCACAACGATGAGCAGTCCGACGATGAAGATTAGCGGAAGGGCAAGGCTAATGTACGTACTCATCCGTTCAAAATCCATGGAAGCACCTCAGCACTGCCTTTTTCGGGGTTCCTCCCCAAAGACCGCCCGGTAGAGCTTCCTGAACTCCTCCCAGGAGCCTCGGATTATGGGATGTTTTGGTATGAAGGGAATCTCTTCCTCGGGAAGGGTTGATAGTTCAAAGGTTCCAATTTCCTTAGCGATTCTTACGATTTCCTCCTTATCCATACCAACGAGCGGGCGGTAGATTGGTAAATCACTTGCTTGGCTAACTATATACATATTCTCCAGAGTTTGTGAGGCCACTTGGCCGAGAGAGTCGCCCATAACGATCCCCTTGGCTCCGAACTCCCTTGCTATCCTATCAGCATGTCTCACCATCATGTATTTGCAAAAAACACAGGTGTAGTTCTCCTTTCCCATTTCACGCAGTTTTTCGATGATTCTATTGCGATTCTCAGGCTTTACAACAATCAGTTCCCCTTTACCTCCGTATCCGTACTTTTTTAGCTGGTTCCAGATTTTTCTAACCTTCTCAAGAGTTTTTTCGCCTGTATAGATGTGAACCGGGATAATTTCAACACCGCGTTTCATCATGAGAAAAGCGGCAACTGGTGAATCTATACCACCGCTTAAGAGGACAACAACTTTTCCCTGAGTCCCTATCGGTAATCCTCCCCAAGCATGGATTTTGTCGACGAAGATATAAGCTCTGCCCTCCATGATTTCAATTCCAATCTCTATTTGGGGATTATAGAGATCAACTTCATTTTCCTCATTTTCAAATATATACTCCCCAACTTTCGCTTGGATTTCTGGACTCTTAAGCGGGAAATCTTTGGTGATTCTCCTTGCGGTTACTCTAAAACGGGGGTTTTCCAGTCCAAGCTCTCTTTTCTTTTTTCTGAAGAGTTTCATTGCAATTTTGTTCATTTTATCCAACTCTGCATCTATCTCCATTGCAGGTGATAGGGAAACTATCCCAAAAACACGTTTGAGAGCTTCAACGGATTCCAACGCTTTATTTGTCTTTACAATGATACGACCATGTTTAGCTTTAATTTTCTTATACTCGATGCCTTCACTGACTAAAGCCTCTCGAATGTTGTTAATCAGGATGTCCTCAAACCATCGTCTCGTTTGTCTTGATTTCGTTCCAATCTCACCATATCTGATTATGACGACGTTGAACATGAGGCCCACCTAAAAGAATTGGATATGGTTTTTATTAAAAGCATTTGTTAGGCATGAGGAAAGTTTATCGTTATCTCAACATATTTCTGGATAACTTCATATAGTGTTATAGATGCCAGATAAGATGATAGCAGGATTAGCTCATTCATTTCGAAGATGTGGAGTGCTATTTCTTTCGCTTTAGGCGAGTAGTCCACAACCGCCTGCATGTACTTCCTTTTTAAAAGTTGATTCAGTTGAATGGAGAACACCATGAGCAGAACACCGAAAAGACCCCACATCTTCCCCAGTGCCAGCATTAGGAAGAGCGTGGAAGCGAGTATTATCCATCCACCTATAAGACCCAAGAGTATGACGAACTCTATCACAGTCTCACCAAAGTTTGTTGTTTTGTAAATAAATAAAAATGTTTTTGGTAGATTCACACAAAGCTCAGAATGTCATTGATGCTCTTTTTTCTTTCTCGGGGATTTATTTCTTCTCGTGGATAGCCAATCGTTATCAACCCCACCAAGCGATATTCATCGCCGAGCCCGGCCATTCTCCTGAGCTCCTTTTCTATTTCCTCAAAACACGCAACGCCGATATAACATGTTCCAAGACCAAATTCAACAGCTTTGAGCATTAGATTTTCAATTGCCATCGCAGCACTCTCCAGTGCCCAATAGAACTCCAGATGGCTGTATTCTTCATCTTTGAGGGCTTTAACTTCCCGGTTTATGAATACTCCCAGATAAAGGGGAGCCCTATACATTCCATCCTCAAATCTCTTCATGAGCTTCTGCATTTTTTCTTTTGGCAGTCCCCTTTTCTGGAAGTATTCAATGTGTCCGTTAATTAAAAGGTGATGTATCCTATCAACAGCTTCTCTGCTCTCATATGCAACAAATACCCAGTTCTCCAGCCCGCTTGCGGTTGGGGCTCTTATGGCCGCTTTAACCAATTTCTTCAGAGTATCTTTGGAAATTGGAGTGTCAGAGTAATATCTGATAGAAGTCCTTCTTTGAATAACCTCGTCAAGTTCCATACTATCACCATCTTAACGTTTGATCTGGGTTTAATTAATCTTTCCAGAACCAAAGGTTTATTATCTCTCCCGGATATTCATTTTTAGGTGAAAACATGTACGGGTGGAGAGGTAGAATTGGCCTTATAGTTCCTTCCTCCAACACCACAATGGAGATGGAGCTCAACTCCGCTATTCCTGGGGGGATATCACTCCACACCGCCAGAATGCCGCTCAGAAATGTAAATGAAGAAGAGCTTGTGAAAATGAGCGGGCTGGCAGTTGAGAGTGCCAGACTTCTTAAGGATGCGGATGTGGACATAATTCTCTATGGATGTACAAGCGGTTCTTTCATAGGTGGTAGGAATTTTGAGAAGGAACTGGAGAGAAAAATAGAGGATGCTGTGAATATACCTGTTGTGACGACATCAACTGCAGTTATCGAGGCCTTAAAGATACTCGATGCAAGGGATATTCTCGTTATAACACCCTACACTAATGAGATAAATCTGCGGGAAAAAGAATTCCTTGAAGCGAATGACTTCGAAGTTCTCGACATTAGGGGGTTGGGAATTGAAGAAAATACAAAAATTGGCAAGCTTGAACCTTACGAGGCGTATCGATTAGCTAAAGCCACTTTCATGGAAGAGGCGGAGGCAATATTTATCAGCTGTACAAACTTCAGAACCTTTGAAATAATAGAGGCCTTAGAGGAGGATCTTGGGATTCCTGTCGTTACAAGCAATCAGGCTTCTCTGTGGCTAACTCTCAGAGAGCTGGATGTAATGGAAAAAATCCCGGGTCTCGGGAGGCTTTTTGTAGAATTTTAACTGTCTAACTTCCGAAATTCTTTTAAGTCGTTTTACCATTTTCCATCCAGTACTCACCGAGGGTGATAACAAATGGAGCTGCTGGAAAAGGCGAGAGGGCTGAGTATTTACACGGCATACAACATAAACGTTGATGCAATAGTATATCTAAAGGAGGAGCATATCAAGAAACTCGTGAGTGAATTTGGGGAGAATGCCATCAGGAAAAGAATGGATGAATATCCCAGGGAGGTTAATGAACCCTTAGACTTTGTTGCTCGCCTCATTCTTGCTCTCAAGACAGGAAAGCCCATGGCTGTGCCGCTTGTAAATGAGGAGCTCCATACATGGTTTGATTCTCATTTTGAATACGATCTTGAGAGGATGGGTGGACAAGCGGGGATAATAAGCAATCTTCTCGCAAGTCTTGACTTCAGAAGGGTGATTGTTTATTCTCCAATCCTCGCAGAAAAACAGGCAAAAATGTTTGTAAATAAGCCCAACCTTCTTTATCCTGTTGTTGAAAATGGAAAGCTGATATTCAAGCATCCCCAAGAGGCCTACAGGAAGGGAGATCCTATAAAAATCAACCGCATCTTTGAGTTCAGAAAGGGCATGAGATTTAAACTTGGCGATGAGCTTATCGAGGTTCCTTTCTCTGGCAGATTCATTCTCTCATCCAGATTTGAAAGCATAAAGATTGAGACCAAGGATGATCTTAGGCCATTCCTCCCTGAGATAGGTGAAAGCACGGATGGGGCAATACTTTCTGGCTATCAGGGTATAAAGCTGCGCTATTCCGATGGAAAAGACGCCAACTACTACCTTAAAAGAGCAAAAGAGGATATAATGCTGCTTAAAAGAAACCGGGATGTTAAGATTCACCTTGAATTTGCCTCAATTCAGAATCGCGAATTGAGGAAGAAGGTTATTTACAACCTCTTTCCTCTCGTTGACAGCGTTGGTATGGATGAATCTGAGATAGCTCATGTGTTGAATGCCTTAGGCTATTCCCAACTCGCTGACAGAATATTTACCTATAATAGGATCGAAGATACTGTCCTTGGCGGCAAAATCTTGATAGATGAAATGAACCTTGAAGTTCTCCAGATACACACGATTTATTACATCATGTATATTACCCACAAGGATAATCCGCTGAGCGAAGATGAGCTAAGGAACAGCCTTGAAATTGCAACGACACTCGCTGCAGCGAGAGCAAAGCTGGGAGGTATTAAAACTCCAGAGGACTTTAGGGCAGGTTTAACAGTTCCATACAACGAAAGAGGCGAATTCGTTAAGCTTAGATTTGAGGAGGCAAAGAGAAGGACAAGGGAGTATAAGGTTGTAATAATCCCGACAAGACTCGTCAAGAATCCTGTCTCCACTGTAGGTCTTGGTGACACCATCTCAGCAGGGGCATTTACAAGCTATCTGGCAATGCTCAAAGAGAAGGGGAATCTTTAGTCTTTCAATTTTTGGTATGATATACTGCATTGGACTTTAAAAATATACAAAAGGGTACCACTCACTCCATCAGCCCTTCTATCAGCCTTGCCTTCTCCTGTGCCTTCTTTAGATGCTCTACTGTAACTTTGGTGTAAATCTGTGTCGTTGAGAGGTTCGAATGCCCTAAGATTTCTTGGATAATCCTTATATCAACTCCATTTTCGAGCATATGGGTGGCAAAGCTGTGTCTCAACATGTGAGGTGTTACCTTTATTCCGATTCTTTTTCCATATTTGTTGAGAATATACCATACGGTCTTTGGGGAAATTCGATCTTTCTTCTCCCTTCTCTCCTCAACGAGGAGATATTCACTATTGTCATTTCTGCTGGCGAGATACTCCCTAATTTCCTCAATAACTGGTTTCGAAAGGGGTACTATTCTATCCTTAGCTCCTTTGCCTCCTCTAACAGTTATAATTCCTCTATCAAGATCAACATCCTTTATTTTTAGGTTGCAGAGTTCGCTAACTCTTAATCCAGTGCCATAAAGCAGAAGAACTATAAGCCTGTCGCGTTTTTTAAGAGGAGAAATTACACCTAAGAGCTTCTTCACTTCCGCTTTTGTTAAGGCCTTTGGCAAACTTCTTGGAACCTTTGGAGGTTTAAGCTTTTCAGCTTCCTCATCAAGCCCCTCAAAGCGGAAATAAGAACGGAGGGCCTGAACGACCAAATTTAAGCTTTTATTTGAATATCCTTCTTTTTTAAGCTTGGCTAAAAAACGAAGAGCAGAGCGGGAGTTCAGCCCATAACCCCCATTAAGATAGCGTTTTATATAGTAGGAGTACATCCTCACTGTGTTCTGGCTCTTGCCCTCCAACTCAAGATACATCTGAAACTCTTCAAGGTCGCTCATTCATCACAGCCCTCTGAGGAGCTTTTCTATATCTTCTTCTGTCTCCTCTTTCGGAGGTTCTGGTGGAATTTCCTCAGGCTCCGTTGGTGGCTCCTTTATCGTCAGACTCAAGTAAACTGTTTTGAGCAGATCTTCAACGAGCCTTCTGCTTTCTGAGTATATGTATCCCTGTCCTACTATGACTTTTCCTTTAAGACCGAGCTTCTCAACTGCTTTTCCTATGTATTCCTCTTCTGGCATCTCTTCGACGGGGAAGAGACTCTTCCAAACCTCTTCAAGTTTGTATGTGTTGACTCTTCCTTCAAGTAGTTTCCTGAGTTCGCTGTTTTCGGCCAGTAACTGTTCATTTTGGCTCTTTAGTTCTGTATATTTTGTCTCAAGTTCTTTATGAGCTTTTTCAAGTTCTTCATGGTCCCTTAAAATGCCTTCATATCTACCTCTGAGATCAAGGAGCTGGTTCCTGAGAGCCATGTATTCGGGGAGTATCTGTAGGCTTTTCAGGCCGGCTCTGACAAGGGTGTTCTTAAGCTCCTTCCTCACCAGCTCAACATCAACATGCTCAAGATCATGGCCGAGGGGGAGTTTCATCCTCTCCACATGCCCTACCATTTCGCTGAGTTCCGTATAGAGCCTCTCGGCTAAATCCCTCCCGACCCTATCGGCATCCGTCGCTATTATAAGCAAATCTGCTCCGGCAGCTGCGCTTTTCGCTATCTCAATATTGGTCGTTGGGATTATTGAGGAAATTGTGATGTTGTATTCACTTCCTAAAGCAAGACCTTGGAGGGCTTTACTTACCACCTCAACGTCGCTCGCACCTTCAACCAGAATCCTTACATCGACTATGGTCATTCCCTTCACCTCCGGGGTGTTACCCAAGTTTAAATCAAGAGTGGAGTTTAAAAATTCTCCCCAGCTCAATCTTAAGACTTGGCTTTTCCAGAATCACCGTGCCATCGGATAGAATTGAGATGCTGAGGGCACGAATCTCAACTCCTGCTTTGTTGGCCTCCATGAGCAGTCGGGCTATCTCAGGATCACCCTCTGAATAAGGTTTGAACTTCTCAACACCCGGCATTGCACCGATGAAGAAAATCATGGCCCTTTTTCCAGCTTTTGAGAGCTCAATGAGTTCTCTTATATGCTTTCGACCTCGCAGTGATGGGCAATCTGGATACATGGCATATTCCCCCTTTTTGCCGCCTCTCAGCACTGCACTCTTCATCTCAGCGTAAATTTCGCCGTTGGGACATTCGAAGAGGTAATCGAGACGTGATTTTCTGATTGTTACCTCTTTTCGTTTTATGCTACAATTGTTAAGCCATGGAATAAGATTCAGTTCGATAGCTCTCTCAAACGCTTTTGCTTGGATTCTCGTGTCAATTATAGCCCCTTTAGAATTTTTATCTTCAAAAGCAACTAAAACAAAGTCAGTTTTTCCTCCTTGTTTTGGAGTACAGAAGCACTTCCTACCTTTAACCATAAATTCCTCTAAGCGTCCAGTGTTTGTTATAAGGGCTCGTTTGATTTCCCCATTTATTTTGACCAATCCAACGAATCTGTTTATCCTCTCAATGAACTCTCCTTTAACGATGGGAAGCTTTAGGAGTACCATCATGAACAACTAAATTTTTTCATTGAAAAGATTTGTGACCAAAAATCTTAAAGTGATATATGCAAATAATTTCATCAGAGGATGAATATGGAGGATATTAGTGTTTTAATAGAAAAGTGGAGGGAAATTTATAAGGCAGAGGTTAAGAGCAAAAAGAAGCATAAAGAGGAGGTTAGACTAACTCCTGAGAACTATTTCAATGTTGTACGTCCGTTTTTCATGAAAATCTCTCCGGAGGATAGAGAGTACGTGAGGACTTTTAGAATGGTTTCGTATGGCATGCTTGAATACAGTCCATCTTTGAGGACTCTAATTCTGAGAGGTGCAGGATATAATTTAGCTCGCAGATTAATAGAAACTGGTGAAATTAAGGACATTGATGATCTACCAAAAGTATTTCTAAATCAAAAAATAGGGCTTCTTGATATTGTAGATGAGTCATTTAGCAAGATGAAAGTAAACATATACGAATGCATCAGCTGTTACCGAGCACCTCCTATTGGCAGAACCCTATGCGACTTTGAAGCTGGGCTTATTCAAGGAGTCATGGAGGAACTCGTAGGAAAGAACATAACTCGTGAGATTTACTGTTGGGGACTCGGCAACTCCTTCTGTGGATTTGAAGTGATATTTGAGTGATGGATTATGAGCATTTTAGCAGTTCAACCTTCAAGCAAATGCGACAGTAGTTGTTTGATATGTCCTTGGAAAGAGAAATTTGGTTGCGCTGGAATAATGCTCCCTCTTGAAGCATTAGAAATCCTCAGCGCTCATCTCGAAGATTTTAAATTTGATGAAGGACTTTTGACATGTCCAAATCCTCTTCTCCATCCGAAAATTGACATCATAATCAGGCAAATTAGAGAACTCTGTAGGAATATTATTCTCTTCCTCCCAATAGCGGTTTCAAGGAATTTTCTTCACAAGACTTCTCTTGAAAACGTTGATTTTATCTCTCTAATTATACCATCGTATAAAGACATAAAGTCAAACCTTCAGACAATAAAAATGCTCCTCTCCCAAGGTATAGATAATCTTGAGGTATATATTCTGTTGGATTCCAACTCTGATTTCGCGGAAATCCTTTCAACAATCGAGCTGTCCAAAAGTTATGGATTAAAGATAACTCTAGGACCAAAACTTTACACATCTCCATATGCAGACAAATTCCTTGAAAAAATCGCGAAGAAAGAAAACGTCGAAATTGGTCTCCATTATGGAAGGAAGTATTTTTACAATGCCATTAAGGTCTTCATAGACAATTACCCCGTAACGCTACTAACCTCTCCGAGTGCTGAGAACTGTAAAACCCTATATTTAAATCCCTATGGAAACTTTTCAAAATGTCCACTTTCGAGATTTGAGGTGAATTATAAGAGGATAACCACAGAAGACCTAAGAAAAATGCTCTTTTCACCCTGTGCCATAAATCAAAACGTCGTTGGACTTTCACCTAAAATACGAGTCTCATTCGTGACAAAAGATGGTGTTGAGATTCCGGGGGAAATTTTAGAACTTTTGGAGTTAATCTCTCAAGTCAATTCATTTAGAGCTGCATGTAAAGCTCTCGGAGTTTCTCCTTCAACATATTGGGAAAAAATAAAGAATCTTGAGGAAAAGTTAGGAATCTCCCTAATTATATCCGTTAGAGGAGGTAGGAAGAAAGGAATAACAATTCTGACGGACTTTGCTAAAGACCTTTTGAGAGAATATAGGGAAATAAGAGAAAAAGCAATAGTATCACTTTATGAATACTAAAGCGTGTTTTTGTGCATGAATAAATTAAGAAGTTTTTGAGTTGTTTGCCGAACACGATCTCTTTTTAATTTTCTTTGTTTACCTAAGTTTTGAGGTGATAACAATGTCGCTTCTTGGAACAAATTTAGAGAGGCCAACAATTTACATTGATCCAAAGAAATGCATGGGGTGCAGATCCTGTGAAATAGCCTGTGCAGTAGAGCATTCAATGAGCAAAACACTATTTGGAGCAATCTTTGAAAAACCAACACCCAAACCAAGATTAAAAGTTATGATTGCAGATTTTTTCAACGTCCCACTGAGGTGTCAGCACTGTGAAGATGCTCCATGTATGAAAGTTTGCCCAACTGGAGCAATAAAGAAGAGCGAGGAGGGCTTTGTAATACTCAACGCCAATAAGTGTATTGGCTGTTTGATGTGTGTTATGGCCTGTCCATTTGGACATCCAAAGTATGAACCAGAATACAAGGTTGTTCTGAAGTGCGATTCGTGCATTGAGAGAATTAGAGGGGGCAAAGAGCCGGCATGCGTAGAGGCTTGTCCTACCAAGGCATTGAAGTTTGGAACTCTCGAAGAAATTCTGAATGAGGTTAGAAAAGAAAGAGCAGAAGAACTAATTTCGGGCTTGAAAGTTCCAGGTATTGTATACATGGAGCCTGTTGTTGGAGAAAAGAAGAAAGAAGAAAAAGCCAGTCCAATGGATGTCTATACAGCCTACTTGGAGGTTAAGTGGTATTGAGGTGGTTATGATGGTGGAATACGTAAAGTTTAAGATCCCCACAAAGCAGGTTTCCGAAACCAAAGGAGTCGCTGATCTCATTGAAAAGGCTGAGGAAGAAGGTGTAAAGACCGCTTGGCACCGCTTTTTAGAGCAACAACCCCAATGTGGATTTGGACTACTGGGAATTTGTTGTAGAAACTGTAACATGGGTCCATGTAGGATTGACCCATTTGGCGCCGGGCCAACTAAAGGTGTTTGTGGAGCAGATGCTGACACAATAGTTGCAAGGAACATTTTGAGGATGATTGCAGCTGGCGCTGCAGCACACAGTGATCATGCAAGAGA
>CAZAPD010000132.1:0-3029 GCA_964487115.1 uncultured Thermococci archaeon
CATTGAGGAGATAAAGCCATCCTTGTGGAATATCGTTTTCCTTGATGATGGTTATTATTTCGCTCGCTTTTACAGGAAGGAGAAAACTCCCGATGGAATGAAGCCGCCAGCAGAGAGAATTTTTCTGAAGAAAGGAGAAGAGGAGATAATGGTATTCGGTAAGGGACTTGGCTCAGGCTACTTTATGAATCTGCACAAGAGCACGGATGGAAAGTGGGCAATGCTGACAGTTACATTTGGCTGGAACAAAGCCGATATTTATCTTGGCCCAATTGATGAACCAGAAAAGTGGAGGAAGGTTTATTCAAGTGATGTTCCAGCGCATCCGATAGATGTCATAGATGGAAAGCTCTACATCTACACGCGCGAAGGGAGGGGGCTTGGGAAGATTATTGCAATTGAAAATGACAAAGTTGGGGAAATAATTTCAGAAGACAAGTTTCCGCTTGAGTGGGCGGTTATTGTCAATGGCAGAATACTTGCCGGCTATTTAGTCCATGCATCATCTAAATTAAAGGTGTTTACGCTTGATGGAAGGCTTATAGAGGAGATAAGCTTTGAGATTCCTGCACAAGTTTACCCGCTTGACAATGATGGAGAACAAGTTTTACTTAGATATGAGAGCTTTACCATTCCTTACAGGCTTTACCGCTTTAGAAACAAACTTGAGCTTATTGATGAGGTTGAAGTTGAAGGAGAATTTGAAGTCAGTGAAGATTTTGCAGTTTCCAAGGATGGAACAAGGGTTCATTATTTCATGGTCAAGAAAAAGGGAACAAAAAGCAACAAAGCTTGGGTTTTCGGATATGGAGGCTTCAACATTGCCTTGCTCCCAAGGTTCATTCCTCAGGTAATTCCCTTCATTGAGCGCGGTGGCACATTTGTGATGGCAAACTTGAGAGGTGGGAGCGAATACGGCGAAGAGTGGCACAGAGCTGGAATGAGAGAAAACAAGCAGAACGTCTTTGATGACTTCATTGCGGTCTTGGAGAAGCTCAAGAGAGAAGGGTATAAAGTCGCCGCTTGGGGAAGGAGCAACGGCGGGCTTCTGGTTTCAGCAGTTTTAGTTCAGAGACCAGATGTTATGGACGCCGCTTTAATTGGATATCCCGTTATAGATATGCTGAGGTTTCATAAACTCTACATCGGAAGCGTTTGGATTCCAGAATATGGAGATCCAGATGACCCAAAGGATAGGGAATTTCTGCTAAAGTATTCGCCCTATCACAACGTAAAGCCTCAAAAATACCCACCGACGCTAATTTACACAGGTTTACATGATGACCGGGTTCATCCTGCACATGCCTTGAAGTTCGCTAAAAAGCTGAAAGACCTTGAAGCACCTGTCTACCTGAGGGTGGAGACGAAGAGCGGACACATGGGAGCCTCACCAGAGACGAGGATAAGAGAGCTTGCTGATCTGCTGGCGTTTGTGGTTAAGGTGCTTGGGATTTGACCTTTTGTCAGAGGATTTTGTCTTTAACCTTCTTTCCACTATGATGGTGTCATGGATATCGTTCAGCAGCTTTTCTATGGCTCTCATGCTAAGAGGAATGTTGCGCATTCCCAAGACTCAATGAGAAGGTTTATTAATGATAATCTTCATTATGATAATGGTGATTATCATATGAGTCGCTTCGTGGACAGAGAAAACGAGCTGAAAGCGATAAGGGAAAAGCTGATGAGCGGGAAATTTGAGCTGATCGTGATATATGGCAGAAGGAGAGTCGGAAAAACTCGGCTAATCCTTGAGGCAGTTAAAGACTTTCCCCACATCTACTACTTGGCGGTTGAGGGTGATAACCTCAGACATTTTCGGGAAATTGCTAGGAGAGCTGTTCCTGAAGTGAGGTACGCACGCGAAGACTGGGAAAGCCTGCTTCACGCTCTGAAAGGAAAAGTGATAATCATAGATGAATTTCCCAACATGATTAAGGAAGACTCCAAAGTCGTTTCCCTCCTTCAAAGGGCGGTTGACCTTGACCTCTCAAATTCAAACACTAAGCTCGTACTCCTCGGTTCCTCGGTAAGCATGATGACTGAGAAGGTGCTGAGCTACAAGAGCCCACTCTACGGCAGGAGAACGGGTTCAATGAAGCTTAAACCGATGGAGTTCTTCACCTTAAAGGAGTTCTTCCCAGAGGCAAGCTGGAAAGAACTGATTGAGATATATGGACTTACCGATGGGATACCTTTCTACATAACTCAAGTCAAGCTGCCCTTCTGGGAGTGGCTTGAGAAAGAGCTGTTCAATCCAGTGAGCTTCTTCAGGGATGAAGTTGATTTTCTGCTCAGGTATGAATTCACGGAAACAAGAACCTACAAACGCATACTTGAGGCAATAGCCCTCGGAAAAACAACACCAAAGGAAATAAAGGACTTCACGGGGATGAGGCACTCCGATATAACACCCTACCTCAGGAACCTCATTGAAACCGATTTAGTTGTAAGGGAAGTTCCCATTACAGAAAAGCCCTCCTCAAAGCGTGGCAGATATTACCTCGCCGACAACTTCCTGGCGTTCTGGTTCTGCTACGTTTATCCCAACCTGTCAAGGATTGAAGAGGGAACTTTCGACGTTGCAGAGATTCGAGAAAATTACAATCAATATCTCGGCTGGGTTTTTGAGAAAGTTGCAAGACAGTTCCTTGTAAGGCTGGCTCGTGCGGGCAACCTTAAGTTTACGAAAATCGGCAGATGGTGGCACAAGGATGAGGAGATTGATTTGGTTGCCCTGAACGAGCAAGAGAAAAAAGCCTTGTTCGTTGAAGTTAAGTGGAAAAGCCTGAAAGAGAGAGAAGCGAGGGGAATTTTGAAAGATCTTGAAAGAAAGGCTGGGCTTGTGGGTTTAGAGGGTTGGGAGCACTGTTACGGGTTAATTGGCAAGAGTATTGAAGGAGATGAGAGGTTAAAGGAAGAGGGTTGGCTTGTGTGGGATCTGGAGAACTTCGAAAGGTTTATCTCCTCCAATGACGAAGTTTGATGGGTGGTATTGTGTCGCTTCTGGCCTTGACCGGGATGTTCATATT